>NZ_LDJP01000049.1 GCF_001431505.1 Stenotrophomonas daejeonensis | reverse complement strand
TCCGCGCCGGCATCCAGGGCGAGGTGATCCTGATCATTGATGTCGATGCCAACGGCAACGTCACCAATGTGTCTGTCGAGAAGTCCAGCCGTAACCGCGACCTCGATCGCGCCGCAATGGATGCGGCACGCAAGTGGAAGTTCAACCCTTCCATCATCAATGGACAGAAGGCGGCTGGCCGCGTCCGCGTCCCGGTCAACTTTGCGCTGAGCTGATCCCATTGGCGGCCCACCGGCCGCCATCCGGGAACCGTTCGATCTAGCTACACCCTTCAACACCACACACAACAAAGGTAAGCGTCATGCTGCAGGAACTCTTCATCGCCGCTGCTGCCGGGGGCAACGCAAACAACGCGCTCTCGCAGATGGGCTTCGAGCATCTGATCCACGAAATGACCTCCAAGCCGGGCGACTTCGCCGTTTCCTGGGTCGTGCTGCTGACCCTGGTGCTGATGTCGGCCATGTCCTGGTACTGGACCGTCATCAACATCTTCCGCACCACCCGCCTGAAGTCGGCTTCCGACCGCGTGCCGGGCCTGTTCTGGGACGCCGCCAATGCCCAGGACGCCATCCGTGCGATGGAAGAGCAGCCGGCTTCCGAGCCGTTCTCCAAGATCGCCCTGGACGCCGCCCAGGCCGCCGCGCACCACCAGCAGGCCGGTGCCGCCGAGACCCTGAGCCGTTCGGAGTTCGTCGACCGCGCCCTGCGCCAAGCCGTGACCCGCGAATCCAACAAGCTGCAGGGCGGCATGATCCTGCTGGCCACCGTCGGCGCGACAGCTCCGTTCGTCGGCCTGCTGGGTACCGTGTGGGGCATCTACGGCGCGCTGATCAAGATCGGTGCCACCGGTTCTGCCTCGATCGACGCCGTTGCCGGCCCGGTGGGTGAAGCGCTGATCATGACCGCCATCGGTCTGTTCGTCGCGATCCCGGCCGTGTTCGCCTTCAACTTCTTCAGCAAGATCAACAGCGCGACCGTCAGCAAGTTCGACACCTTCGCGCACGATCTGCACGACTTCTTCGCCACCGGCTCGCGCGTCCGCTGAGCCGCAGGCAGAGCAGTCCTAGCAACGAGATATAGACGGAGCCCGTTATGGCTTTCAGTAGTGGTAACAGCAGCGGCCCGATGTCCGAGATCAACGTCACGCCCCTCGTGGACGTGATGTTGGTGCTGCTGATCATCTTCATCATCACGGCGCCGCTGATGTCGCACAAGGTCAAGGTGGAGCTTCCCGAGGCCAACCTGAACATCGATCCGGACGACGCCGAAAAGCGTGCCGGCCCGATCACGGTGGCGGTCAAGGAAGACGGCACGCTCTACTGGAACGACGAAGAGGTTTCCAAGGAGACCCTGGAGTCGCGCTTCGCCACGGCGGCCCAGCAGACGCCGCAGCCGCCGCTGAACCTGCGTGGTGACAAGACCACCAAGATGAGCGTGATCAACGAAGTGACCAAGATCGCGCAGGGCCAGGGCATGCTGGACGTCGGTTTCGTTGCCACCAAAGAAAAGGGGCAATAAGCGATGGCATTCAGTAGTGGTGGAAGCAGGGGCCCGATGGCCGACATCAACGTCACGCCCCTCGTGGACGTGATGCTGGTGCTGTTGATCATCTTCATCGTGACCGCGCCGATCATGACCTACCCGATCGCCGTGGACCTGCCGCAGCGCGTGCTCAACCCGCCGCCGGTGACGCGCGAGCCGCCGCCGCCGATCGACCTGCGGGTGGACGCGAGCAACCAGGTTTACTGGAACAACAGTCCGGTGAACGTGGCCGACCTGCAGCAGAAGATGGAAGAAGAAGTACAGAAGGATCCGACCAACCAGCCGGAACTTCGCATCGACGCCAATCCGGATTCGGAGTACGAGGTCATGGCCAAGATCCTGGCCCAGGCCAAGAACGCCCAGATGAAGAAGATCGGCTTCGTGCAGTAACGCAACGCCAAGTCATGACGCGACTGGAAACGCCCCCGCTTGCCGGGGGCGTTTTTTATTCGGATGACCGGATTTGCGGGTAGTTCGTCACCAATATGGCGCTGGTGACACTGCTTTCGCAGGAGCGACGCCAGTCGCGACCGGGGTTCTGCCTCAAAGCCCGGTCGCCACAGGGCCATTCCTGCCGCTGCTGCGGGTTCAGGTGCCGGATTCGATGATGCCGAGGTAGCGTTCCACGGTGGTTTCCAGGCCGTCGTACAGGGCTTCGCCGATCAGCGCGTGGCCGATGGAGACTTCCAGCACATCCGGTACTTCGGCGAGGAAATGGCCGAGGTTGGCCTGCGACAGGTCGTGGCCGGCGTTGATGCCCAGCCCGGCGGCCTGCGCGCGGCGTGCCGCGGCGGCGGACACCGCCGCCGCATCGACCTTGCCGGCGGCGAAGGCCTCGGCATAGGGGCCGGTGTAGAGCTCGATGCGGTCGGCGCCGAGTTCGGCGGCGCGGGCGATGTGCGGGTTGCCGGCATCGACGAACAGGCTGACGCGGCAGCCGTAGTCCTTCAGCGCCGCGATCAGCGGCAGCAGGCGTGCGCCGTCGCGCTGGAAATCGAAGCCGTGGTCGGAGGTCAGCTGGCCATCGCCGTCGGGCACCAGCGTGGCCTGCGCCGGGCGGGCCTGGTCGCACAGCGGCAGCAGGCCGGGATAGCCGGGGCGCGGCGGTGCGAACGGGTTGCCCTCGATGTTGAACTCGACGTCGTGCTGGCGCGTCAGTTCGGACAGCATCAGCACGTCGTCGGCGCGGATGTGGCGCTGGTCGGGCCGCGGGTGCACGGTGATGCCGTGCGCGCCGGCGCGCAGGCAGGTCATCGCCGCGCGCACCACGTCCGGATCGCCGCCGCCGCGGGAATTGCGCAGGACCGCGATCTTGTTGACGTTGACGCTCAGGCGGGTCATGGCTGCGGCTGTCCTTCGGACGGCGGATGGGAGGAAGAGGAGGCAGCGTTGGCGCGCAGTTGCTCGCGCATCACCTGCAGTTCCGCCGGGTGCAGGGCGCGCGGCGTGGCGGTGAAAACGTCGCCGGTGCGGGCGCGGTAGAGGCCGCGGACCCACAGCAGCAGGCAGGCCAGCGCCGCCAGCAGCGCCAGCCACAGCAAGCCGGCGTGGGTAGTGGTCAGGGCAAAGAAAAAGGCGCCGATGGCGAACAGCAGGAACAACCAGTACATGGGTACCTCCCGAAGGCTGCCAGTTTAGCGGCGCCGGCCGCCGTGCTGCATGCGTTGCGACTGGCGTGGTTCAGAGCAACGGCGAGGCCAGCCGGGCGAAGGCTTCCGGCAGGCGGTGGCGCCAGAGCGGGCGCTGGCGCTCCGGCTGTACCGGGGTGGCACGGGCGAATTCCTGTTCCAGCAGGGTTTCCAGCGCGGCGGTCAGGCCGCGGTCGTGGTACAGCATCGACAGCTCGAAGTTCAGGCGGAAGCTGCGGTGGTCGAAGTTGGCGCTGCCGACGATGCAGGTGTCGTCGTCGGCGATGAAGGCCTTGGTGTGCAGCATGCGCGGGCCGTATTCGTAGATCTTCACGCCCGCTTGTAGCAGTTCGTCGAAATACGAGCGCGCGGCCAGGGTGACGAACAGCGAATCGCTGCGCCGCGGCACCAGCAGGCGCGTGTCCAGGCCGGCCAGCGCGGCCGAGGTCAAGGCCATGCGCGCGGCCTCGCCGGGCACGAAGTACGGCGTCACCAGCCACACCCGGCGGCTGGCTTCCTGGATCGCCGCCACGTGCATGCGGTGGATCGCCTCCCACGACGAGTCCGGCCCGGAGACCAGCACCTGCGCCTGGATCGTGCCGTCCTCGCGGCCGGGCATGTCCGACGGGAACAGGTCCTCGCGGTCGAAATGCGCCCTGCCCTGCCCGCTGGCGTAGATCCAGTCCTCCAGGAACACCAGCTGCAGGCTGCGCACGACGTGGCCGGTGATGCGCATGTGCAGGTCGCGGTAGGCGTCGGCGCGGCGGCTTTCGTCCTCGGTATCGGTGATGTTGATGCCGCCGGTGAATGCCAGGGTGCCGTCCACCAGTACCAGCTTGCGGTGGGTGCGCAGGTTCAGCCACGGCCGCTTGAACGGTTTGAGCAGCTGCCGCGGGTGGAACCACACCACTTCGCCGCCGGCATCGAGCAGCGGCTGCAGGAAACGGCGCCTGATCCGCGAGGACCCCACCGCGTCCAGCAGCAGGCGCACCTTCACCCCGGCCCGGGCGCGCTCGGCCAGCGCGTCGCGCAGCGCGGTGCCGGCATGGTCCGGCTCGAAGATGTAGTACTCCAGGTTGACGTGGCGCCGCGCGCCGGCCACCGCATCGAGGATGGCGGCATAGGTGGCCGCGCCGTCGACCAGCCATTCGACCGCGGTGGCGCTGCTGGGCGGCAGCCCGGTGGTGGCCTGGCCGACGCGCGCCAGCTCGGTGCATTCGGCGTCCGGCGGGCAGACCGCGCTGTAGGCCTCCATGCCCTCGCGCGAGCGCCCGCGCCGCAGCCGCTGGCGGACGATGCGCTGCGGCCCGAACAGGTAGAACACGAACAGGCCCAGGTAAGGCAGCGCCGCCAGCGACAGGATCCAGCTCAGCGTCGCCACCGGCTCGCGCTTCTGCAGCACGATGTAGCAGGCCAGCAACAGCAGGTAGGCAACGTAGGTGGCCGCCAGTATCTGCGCCAGGTGCGGAATGGCCGACACGGTGGCCCACAGGGTGTGCAGGAAGTCGCGCATGCCGGCGATTCTAGCCAGCTCCGCCACCGGTTTGCGGATGCCGTGTGGGCCAGCCTGAACGCCGCGTCGCTGCATCTGCGACGGCGCCGCGTTAGCGTGGACCGATGCCGACACCCATTCCGATCAAGGGCCGCGGAGCCAGCAGCCACCTGCCCGGCCGTTTCGAAACCCGCACCAGCGAAGCGGTCGATGACGGCTGGATGGCCGAGGAGGGCGAGGAATTCGCCGCCCCGCGCCTGCGTACCGACGTGCGCGCCGAGACCGCGCGCAGCATCATCAGCCGCAACGCCTCGCCGGACGTGGGCTTCGACCAGTCGGTGAACCCGTACCGCGGCTGCGAGCATGGCTGCTCGTACTGCTTCGCGCGGCCGACCCATGCCTACCTGAACCTGTCGCCGGGACTGGATTTCGAGACGAAGATCTTCGCCAAGACCAACGCCGCCGAACTGCTGCGCAAGGAACTGGCCAGGCCCGGCTACGTGGTCAAGCCGATCGCGCTGGGCATCAACACCGACGCCTACCAGCCGATCGAGCGCAAGCTCGGCATCACCCGCCAGCTGATCGAGGTGATGCTGGAAACCCGGCACCCGTTCTCGCTGATCACCAAGAACGCGCTGGTCGAGCGCGACATCGACCTGCTGGCACCGCTGGCCGAGCAGCGTCTGGTCAGCGTGCACTTCTCGGTGACTTCGCTGGACCCACACCTGTCGGCCAAGCTCGAACCGCGCGCCTCGGCCCCGCATGCGCGGCTGCGGGCGATGCGGCGGCTGCACGAGGCCGGCATCCCGGTCGGGGTGATGGTGGCGCCGGTGATCCCGTGGATCAACGACGCCGAGCTGGAAGCAGTGCTGGAGGCCGCGCGCGAGGCCGGCGCGCGCAGCGCCGGCTACGTGCTGCTGCGCTTGCCGTACGAAGTCGCGCCGCTGTTCCGCGAATGGCTGCAGGCGCACCACCCGCAGCGCGCCGAGCACGTGATGAGCACCATCAACCAGCTACGCGGTGGCAAGGACTACGACGGCGGCTTCGGCAAGCGCATGCGTGGCGAAGGCGTGTATGCGCAGCTGCTGTCGCGGCGCTTCGCACTGGCCCGCAAGCGGTTGGGTTTCAATGCCTCGCGCGAGCAGTGGCCGTGGCTGGATTGCAGCCGCTTCGTGGCGCCGATGCCGCCGCGCAAGCCTTCGCCACAGGGCGAGTTGTTCACGTAGGTCGGGGCTATGTCCCCGACGCTCCGTGTATCCGGGCATCAAGCGTCGGGGGCGTAGCCCCGACCTACGCGGCTGAATCGTGCAGGGCGGAGGTTGGCATGCCCACGTAGGTGCCGGGCTTGCCCGGCACGGGGATTCACCGGGAGGGTTCCATGTGGGGCAAGCCCCGCATCTACGGCAACGTGGCAATTCAACTGCGCGCGTCATGCTCGCGGTGGTAGCGGGTGGCTTCGGCCACTTCGTTCTTCGAGCCAAGGAACACCGGCACCCGCTGGTGCAGCTGGCCGGGCTCGATGTCGAGGATGCGCTGGCGGCCATCGGTGGCCGCGCCGCCGGCCTGTTCGATCAGCATCGCCATCGGGTTGGCTTCGTACATCAGCCGCAGCTTGCCCGGCTTGGAGGGGTCCTTGCGGTCCCACGGGTAGATGAAGATGCCGCCGCGGGTGAGGATGCGATGCACGTCGGCCACCATCGAGGCGATCCAGCGCATGTTGAAGTCCTTGCCGCGCGGGCCTTCGCGGCCGGCCAGCAGGTCGGCCACGTAGCCCTGCATCGGCGCTTCCCAGTGGCGCTGGTTGGACATGTTGATGGCGAATTCCTGGGTGTCCTCCGGCACCTGCATGCCGCGCTGGGTCAGTACGAACTCGCCGGTCTCGCGGTCCAGGGTGAAGGCGTGGGTGCCGTGGCCAACGGTCAGCACCAGCATCGTGCTCGGGCCGTAGATGCAGTAGCCGGCCGCCACCTGGCGGGTGCCGGGCTGCAGGAAGTGCTCGTCGCCGGGCTTGTCCACGCCGGCCGGGGCGCGCAGCACCGAGAAGATGGTGCCGACCGAGACGTTGACGTCGATGTTGGAGCTGCCGTCCAGCGGGTCGAACAGCAGCAGGAAGTCGCCGTGCGGGTATTCGGACGGCACCGGCTGGCTGTGGTCCATCTCCTCCGAGGCACAGGCGGCCAGGTGACCGCCCCAGGCGTTGGCTTCGAGCAGGATCTCGTTGGAGATCACGTCCAGCTTCTTCTGCGCCTCGCCCTGCACGTTGCCGGTGCCTGCGTCGCCGAGCACGCCGCCCAGCGCGCCCTTGCTCACCGCGATCGAGATGCTGGTGCAGGCGCGGGCCACCACCGCCACCAGTTGCCGCAGGTCGGCGTTGATGCGGCCGGCGTGCTGTTCTTCGATCAGGAAGCGGGTCAACGAGGTGCGCGACATGGACGGTGGCTGCCTTCGGGAAAGGGGCGCCATTGTCGCGGGTTGCCCGGATTTTTGCGAACGCGGGACAGGAAATGTCCCGAAGGGACAGGGCCCGGGTAGGAGCGCAGTTTGTTGCGCTCCTACAGGTAGAGAGGCAGAAACGAAAAGCCCGGGATCATTCCCGGGCTTTTCACTGTGGCGCTGCGGCGAAGGATCAGCCGCGGCTGACCTCGTAGACCGCCTTGGCCACGTAGTCCAGGTTGTTCTGGCTCAGCGCGGCCACGCAGATGCGGCCGGTGCCGACGGCGTAGATGCCGTAGTCGTCGCGCAGCCGGTCCACCTGCGCCTTGCTCAGGCCCGAGTACGAGAACATGCCGGCCTGCTGCTGGATGAAGCCGAACTCCGGCGCGCCCAGCGCCGCCAGCTTCTGCACCATGCCGGCGCGCAGGGCATGGATGCGTTCGCGCATTTCGGTCAGTTCCGCTTCCCACAGGCCGCGCAGCTCGGTGCTGCCCAGCACGCCGGCGACCAGCGCCGCGCCGTGGGTGGACGGGCTGGAATAGATGGTGCGGACGATGCGCTTGACCTGCGACTGCACGGCCTTGGTCGCGGTGGCGTTCGGGCCCACCACCGACAGCGCGCCAACGCGCTCGCCGTACAGCGAGAACGACTTGGAGTACGAGTTGGCGACGATGAAGCTGTCGATACCGGCCTCGGCGACGATGCGCACTGCCTGGCCGTCGGCCTCGATGCCCTTGTCGAAGCCCTGGTAGGCCATGTCGATGAACGGGAACAGCTGGCGGTCCTTCAGCAGCGCGGCGACCTGCTGCCACTGCTCGGTGCTCAGGTCGGCACCGGTCGGGTTGTGGCAGCAGGCGTGCAGCAGCACCACGGTGCCCGGCTGCAGCTTCTGCAGGTCGGCGACCATGCCGGCGAAGTCCAGGCCGTGGCTGGCGTTGTCGAAGTAGGCGTACTCGACCACCTCGAAGCCGGCGGCGCCGAACACCGCGCGGTGGTTCTCCCAGCTCGGGTTGCTGATCGCCACGGTGGCGTGCGGCAGCAGTTTCTTCAGCAGGTCGGCGCCGACGCGCAGCGCGCCGCTGCCGCCGATGGTCTGGGTGGTGGCGACGCGGCCGGCGGCCAGCAGTTCCGAACCCGCGCCGAACACCAGCTCCTGCGTGGCCCGGGTGTAGGCCGGCAGGCCGTCGATCGGCAGGTAGCCGCGCGGCTTGGCCTCGGCGGCGAGTTGCTCCTCGATCTGCTTGACCGCGCGCAGCAGCGGGATGCGGCCGCTTTCGTCGTAGTAGATGCCGACGCCAAGGTTGACCTTGGTGGCGCGGCTGTCGGCGTTGTAGGCCTCGGTCAGACCCAGGATCGGGTCACCGGGCACCTGTTCCACGTTTGCAAAGAAGGACACGGCGGTACTCGTAGCGGTGGTGGGAGGGGAGGAATTCGGCACGACCGCACGGCGCGGTCAAACCGGTTCATCCTAACAGGGCCGGCGGTTGGCGGCAGGGTTTCAGGCGGAACCGTCCCGCGCCGGCGCGGGCACGCCCGCGATCGGGGATGATGCCGGCATGAAGCGGAGCAAGCGGTATTTCCCGGTGGCCGGATGGGTGATGGCGTTGCCGGCGGCGGCGCAGGCCGGCCCGGCGCCCGCCGTGCTGGACACCGTGCAGGTGCAGGCGGCGCGGGTGCGCGCCGTCGATGACTTCGACCTGCCCGCGTCGATGACCGTCATCGACGTGGACGAGGCCGGCAACGGCCGTGGCGCGCTGGTGTCCGAGGCCATGAATGGCGTGCCGGGCCTGCTGGCGCGCGAGCGGCAGAACCTGGCGCAGGACACCCAGTTGTCGATCCGCGGCTTCGGCGCGCGCTCCACCTTCGGCGTACGCGGCGTGCGCCTGCTGGCCGATGGCGTGCCGGCGAGCATGCCCGACGGCCAGGGCCAGTTGTCGCACTTCAACCTGCTCGGCGCCGAACGCATCGACGTGCTGCGCGGGCCGTTCTCGGCGCTGTACGGCAATTCCTCCGGCGGCGTGGTGCAGTTGTGGAGCGGCGACGGCCAGCCGGGCGATCCGTGGCGGCTGCGCGCCACCTGGGGCAGCGATGCCAGCAGCAGCCTCGGCCTGCAGCTCAGGGGCCAGGTGGCGGCCATGCACTACAACGTCGCCGCCAGCCACTACCGCACCGACGGCTGGCGCGAACACGGCGCGGCGCGGCGGGAATCGCTCAACGCACGGCTGGGTTTCGACCTCGCGCCGGGGCAGCGGCTGGACCTGCTGTTCAACGTCCTCGACGCCCCGCACGCGCAGGACCCGCTGGGCCTGACCCGCGAACAGGTGCGCGCCGATCCACGCCAGGCCACCGCGGTGGCCGCGCAGTACGGCACCCGCAAATCGGTGCGACAGGCGCAGGCAGGCGTGGTCTACACACTGGACCGCGAGCGCCGGACCTGGCGGCTGATGGCCTATGCCGGGCAGCGCACGGTCGAGCAGTTCCTCGCCATTCCGCCGGCGGCGCAGGCCAGCCCGCTGCATGCGGGCGGGGTGATCGACCTGGAGGGTGGCTACGGCGGCGTGGACGCGCGTTGGGCCTGGCATGGCGAACTGGCCGGAAAACCGCTGGAACTGGTGCTTGGCGCCAACGCCGACCGCCAGCGGCAGCACCGCAGTGGTTACGAGAACTTCGTCGGCGATGCATTGGGCGTAAAGGGCCGGCTGCGCCGCGACCAGCGCGACCGGGTCGGCAACGCGGACCAGTTCGCGCAGGCCTGGTGGCGGTTCGCGCCGCGCTGGTCGCTGCTGGCCGGCGCGCGCCACAGTCGGGTGCGCTTCGAGTCCGATGACCACTACGTCACCGCCAACAATCCCGACGACAGCGGCCGCCGCGACTATGCGGCCACCACGCCGGTGGCCGGGCTGGTGTTCCGTGCCGGCGACGACCTGCGCCTGTATGCCTCGGCCGGGCGCGGCTTCGAGACACCGACCCTCAACGAGCTGGGGTATCGCGCCGACGGCGGCGCCGGGCTGGCGCTGGACCTGTCCCCGGCGGCCAGCCGCAATCACGAACTCGGCGCCAAGTGGCGTACCCGGGCTGGTGCGCGGCTGGACCTGGCGCTGTTCCGCGCCGACACCGACGATGAACTGGCGGTGGCCAGCAACCGTGGCGGCCGCAGCAGCTACCGCAACATCGGCGCCACCCGCCGCCAGGGCGTGGAACTGGGTTGGCTGCAGCCCGTCGGCGAAACCGGGCAACTGCAACTGGCCTGGACCTGGCTGCAGGCCACGGTGCGCGAGGGTTACCTGACCTGCACCGGCCTGCCCGCGCCGTGCACCGAGCCGCGCAACCCGGTGGCGGCCGGCACCGCGCTGCCGGGCGTACCGCGCCAGCAACTGTTCGCGCGCTGGCACTGGCAACCGGGGCCGTGGCAACCGGCGATCGAAACCGTGGCCGCCGCCGCCACCTCCGCCAGCGACCTCGGCGATGCCCGCGCGCCCGGCTACGGCCTGCTGAACCTGGAAGCCGCCCGGCAATGGCCGACCGCGCGCGGCCCGCTACGCCTGTTCGCGCGCGTGGACAACCTGCTGGACCGGCATTACATCGGCTCGGTCATCGTCAACGACGGCAACCGGCGTTATTACGAACCCGGGCCGGAGCGCGGCTGGACGCTGGGCCTGCAATGGCAGTGGACGCGGTAAGAGCCAGGAACGAATGGAGAGGAACGAGGAACGAGTGAAAGCACAGCTGCAGGTCGGGGTTACATCCCCGATGCACGGCGCAGAGTGGACATGGCACGTCGGGGGCGTAGCCCCGACCTACGAGATTCAAGCATTCCCGCAGGTGCCGGGCTTGCCCGGCACGGGGCCGTACCGGGAAAGCCCCATGCGGGGCGAGTCCCGCATCCACAGTTGCCGCTGCCTCAGCCGGGCAATACCGCCGCTTCGCGTGCCAGCCGCTCGATGCCGGCCCAGTCGCGCGCCTGCAACAGCTCGCGCGTGGTCAGCCACGAGCCGCCCACGCACAGCACGTTGGGCAGGTGCAGGAACTGCGCCGCGGTCTGCGCGCCGATGCCGCCGGTCGGGCAGAAGCGCACGTCGCCGAACGGGCCGTTCCAGGCCGACAGCATCGCCGCGCCGCCGGCCTGCACCGCCGGGAAGAACTTGAAGGTGTCCAGCCCGTGCTCGAGCCCGCGCATCAGTTCCGAGGACGTCGCCACGCCCGGCAACAGCGGCAGGTCGGTATCGCGCGCGGCGGCGTACAACCGGTCGGTGGCGCCCGGCGACACCGCAAAGCGGCCACCGGCGGCCTTCACCTGCTCCATCTGCGCGGCGGTCAGCACGGTGCCGGCGCCGATCACCGCATCCGGCACCGCCTCGGCCATCGCCTTGATCGCCGCCATCGCGGTGGCGGTGCGCAGCGTCACCTCGATCACCGGCAGGCCGCCGCGGAACAGCGCCTGCGCCACCTGCACCGCGTCGTCCACGTCGTCGGGGGTGAACACCGGGATCACCGGCGCCAGCCTGAGCACGGCGCGCACGCGCGGGTCAGCGCCGGACATCGAACCTGCCCTCGCCCACCAGCGCCATCACCTCGGCCACGCCGACCGGGTTGAAGTCGCCGGGGATGGAATGCTTCAGGCAGCCGGCGGCCAGCCCGAAGCGGATCGTCGCCTCGGCGTCGAAGCCTTCGATCAGGCCGTGCAGCACGCCGGCGGCGAAGGCGTCGCCGCCGCCGATGCGGTCGACGATGTCGGTCAGCTCCTCGGCCGGCGCCACCGCGCGGGTGCCGTCGCGGCCGAGCAGCATCGCGCCCAGCGAATGATGGCCGACGCTGTGCGCCGTGCGCTGGGTGCAGGCCAGGTACTGCAGGCGCGGGAACGCGGCGAAGGCCATCGCCGCGGCCGCGTCCACGCGCGCCTGCGCGTCGGCCTGCGGGAACTCGCCGCCCAGCACCACGCCGATGTCGCGGTGGTCGGCGAAGACGATGTGCGCGCAGTCGAACAGGTCGCGCAGGATCGCCCTGGCGTCGCCCCCCCAGCGCTCCCACAGCTTCGGCCGGAAGTTGCCGTCGAAGGACACCTTGATGCCCTGCGCGCAGGCCGCGCGCGCGGCGTCCAGCGTGGCGCGCGCCGCTTCCGCGCCGAGCGCCGGGCTGATCCCGGACAGGTGCAGCCATTGCGCGCCGTGCAGCAATGCCGGCCAGTCGTAGCCGTCCGCGCGCGCGTTGGCGAAGGCCGAGTCGGCGCGGTCGTAGACCACCTCGCTGGGCCGGTGGCCGGCGCCGGTGGTCAGGAAATACAGGCCCATGCGGCCCTCGGCGCGGCGCACCCGCGAGGTATCCACGCCGTGCAGGCGCAGTTGCCCGGCCGCCGCCGCGCCCAGCGGGTTGTCAGCGACCACGCCGACCATCGCCACGGCGTGGCCGAAATGCGCCAGCGATACGCCGACGTTGGCTTCGGCGCCGCCGCAGTGCACGTCCAGCGACGGGCTCTGCAGCAGCAGCTGGTGGCCGGGGGCGCCGAGCCGCAGCAGCAGCTCGCCGAAACAGACAACACGCGGGGGATTCATCGGGACTCCTGTCGCAGGCCGGGGGCTCGCCGGCATGATGGCATGATAATTTGACCATCGGTGTCATGTTGCCCGGATGTCCCTTCATGGCACCCGGATACAGTCCCGGAATGTCCCAAAGACAATGGGTTGCGACGCTCCACCCCTCTGTTGCGGTGCAAGATGCCCGCCTCTGGAAGTCCTGCTAGTTTCGGTTTTGACCAGCGGTGTCATTGACCGCGGGCATAACGAATTCATACCGCATGTTGGCCTTTGGAGAGGGGAAGCACATGTATTCCTGCCGCAAGCAGAACAAGACACCGGTTACCTTGCTCGCGCTGTCGATCAGCCTGGCGCTGGCCGGTACCGCCACCGCCCAGGACGCCGGCACCGCCGCGACCGAACTGGACACCGTGACCGTCACCGGCTACCGCGCCAGCGTCGAGAAGGCGCTGGACATCAAGCGTGGCGAGGCCGGCATGGTCGACGCCATCGTCGCCGAGGACATCGGCAAGTTCCCGGACAGCAACCTGGCCGAATCGCTGCAGCGCATCCCGGGCGTGGTCATCACCCGCGACGGCGGCGAGGGCCGGCAGATCACCGTGCGCGGCCTCGGCCCGGACTTCACCCGCGTGCGCATCAACGGCATGGAGGCGCTGAGCACCGTCGGCAGCAGCGACGGCCAGGGCGGCACCAACCGCAGCCGCGGCTTCGACTTCAACGTGTTCGCCTCGGACCTGTTCTCGCAACTGGTCGCGCGCAAGACCGCCTCGGCCGACGTGGACGAGGGCTCGCTGGGCGCCACCGTCGACCTGCGCACCGCGCGCCCGTTCGACTACGACGGCCTGACCGTCGTCGGCAACGTGCAGGCCGCCTACAACGACGCCTCGGAGTCGGCGATGCCGCGCTTCGCCGGCCTGATCGCCAACAGCTGGGCCGACGGCAAGGTCGGTGCGCTGCTGTCGGTGGCCTATTCCGAGCGCAAGACCGTGGAAGAAGGCACCGGCACCGTGCGCTGGGCCGGCGGTGACAAGAACGGCGGCTTCAACCCGGCTTCGACGTTCACCGACGCATTGCGCCCGGACGTCTATGCACCGCGCTTCCCGCGCTACACGCTGATGGAGCACGACCAGAAGCGCCTGGGCGTGACCGGCGCATTGCAGTTCAAGCCCAGCGACCGCACCAGCTTCAACCTCGACGCGCTGTACTCGAAGATCGACGCCAAGCGCGACGAGAAATACATCGAGGCCAACGGCCTGAGCAAGAGCAGCGCCGACGGCAAGCCGCAGGTCCTGGTCAACGACGGCGAGGTGCGCAACGGCGCACTGGTCTATGCGCAGATGGACAACGTCGATATCCGCGCCGAGAACCGCCATGACGAATGGAGCACGGATTTCTACCAGCTCAGCCTCGACGGCGAACACAAGCTGACCGACAGCTTCACCATCACCGGCAAGATCGGTACCTCGAAGTCCAAGCACGAGAACCCGGTCCAGGCCACCATCATGATGGACAAGCTGGACGTGCAGGGCTACAGCTACGACTACCGCAACAGCCTGACCCGGCCGGTGTTCAACTACGGCGTGGACCCGACCGACCCGAATGGCTGGACCCTGTCCACCATCCGCCTGCGCCAGAACGAGGTGACCAACGAGTTCCACAACGGCCAGCTGGAGTTCAACTGGGTCGCCGGCCCGTCGTTCACCCTGGCCGGCGGCGTGCAGGCCAAGAACTACAGCTTCGACTCGCTGGAGCGCCGCCGCACCGGCAACGAGGCGCTGGTGCCGACCTTCGACGATGGCACCACGACGGTCCCGGCCAACCTGACCGATCTGGCCAGCCTCAACGGCCTGAGCGGCGCACCCGGCAAGTGGGTGGTGCCGGACTTCGGCGCCATCGCCAGCATGTTCGACATCTTCAGCAACGAGGGCATGTTCGCCCTGGTCGACTATGCCGCCAGCATGCGCAGCGTGGAGGAACAGGACCGCAGCGGCTGGTTGATGGGCCAGTTCTCCACCGAGATCGGCTCGATCCCGCTGTCGGGCAACATCGGCGTGCGCCACGTACGCACCAAGCAGGTTTCCTCGGGCATCGCCACCGCCAGCGGCACCCCGGTGGCGACCACGGTCGGCCGTGAATACAACGACACCCTGCCGTCGCTGAACCTGGTGGCCGAGATCACCCCGGACTTCCTGGTGCGCTTCGCCGCGGCCAAGGTGATGTCGCGCCCGGGCCTGGGCAGCCTGACCCCGGGCGTGACGGTCAACGTCAGCGGCAGCGCGAAAACCGTCAGCGGCGGCAACCCGTTCCTCGACCCGGTGCGCGCCAAGAGCTACGACCTGGGCTTCGAGTGGTACTTCGACGAAGGCGCGATGCTCGGCGCGACGCTGTTCTACAAGGACATCGACAGCTTCATCCAGAACACCCGCGAGAGCCGCACCTATGCCGACAGCGGCCTGCCGGCGAGCCTGCTGGAAGGCCTCAACGCCAGCCCGAGCGACGAGTTCGTGTTCACCGTGCCGATCAATACCCCCGGCGGCAAGCTGCAGGGCGCGGAGTTCAACTACGTGCAGCCGTTCACCTTCCTGCCGGGCAAGTGGTCCAACCTCGGCGCGCAGCTGAACTACACCTACGTCGATTCGGACATCCAGTACCTGCTGTCCTCCGGCGCGGCCGCGCAGAAGGCGGCGATGACCGGGCAGTCGAAGAACTCGTGGAACGCCACGCTGTTCTACGAAGGCGACCGTTTCTCCGGGCGCGTGTCGGCCACCAACCGCAACGACTACCTGATCCAGGTGCCGGGCACCGAGGCCGGCTTCAACAGCGAGGCCAACGGCGTGCACGGGCAGAGCGGCAGCACCATCGTCGATGCCTCGCTGCACTACCGCATCAACGACCGGCTGGAAGTCAGCCTGGAAGGCGCCAACCTGACCAACGAGGCGCAGGAGTCGTGGGTGGCCAACCCGTCGGTGTCGCTGCCGCTGGAGTACAGCCAGACCGGCCGTACCTACACGGTGGGCCTGCGCTACAAGTTCTGATGCTGCAAACCCTTCCCGGCGCAATGCCGGGAAGGGCCTCCGATGGTGCGACGCAGGATGTGATGGCGCAGGCGCGTCGCTAACTTGGCCCACCGCGCGCGGAACCGGCACGCCGCCCGCACGCTTCCAAGAGACGCACGATGTCACCCCACCCGACCCGCCGTACCCTCGGCCTGCTGTTGCTGGTTTCCGCGCTGTCCGCCGCTCTCCCGGTGGCGGCGCACTCTTCGCCGCCGGAGCTGCTGTTCCGCGTTTCGGCCGACAAAGGTTTCGCCGCCGATACCGCGCGGGGCGACGCCGTCCCCAACTTCCAGGACAAGGTGGCGCTGGTCGACGACGGCGCGCACGGCCGCGCGATCCAGTGGCAGGACGACGGCGTGCTGTCGTGGAACGCACCGGGCAACATCCGCGCCGAGCGCGGCACCCTGTCGTTCTTCTGGCGCTCGCGCTACGCGGTGGGCGAAGCGCCGTTCGTGATCTTCCGCGTCGGTTACGCCGACCACAGCAGCTGGGACATGGCGTGGCTGCGCATCGACTGGAACGGTCACGGCTTCGACGCCTTCGTCACCGACGCCAACCTCGCCCGCACCCGCGTTTCCTTCCGGTTGGAAAAGAACCCGTCACCTCAACAATGGCAGCACATCGCCTTCGCCTGGGACGAGGACAAGGGCGTGCGCCTGTTCCTCGACGGCAAGGAGGTGGCGCGCGCCGACGCCACCGGCGACTACGATGCCGCGCTCGACCAGCTCGGCCTGGCCGGGCGGGTGATGGCGCCGTACCAGGTGCAGAGCCGCTACAACTTCCTGCGCGGCAGCGACGTCGACGAGATCCGCGTCTACGACCGCATGCTCGACGCCGAAGGCATGGCCGCGCTGGCGCGCAATGCCGAGCCGCGCAGCGGCGAGCCCGCCGGCGCGTCGCAGCGTGCGTGGTGGCATCGCTACGGCTGGGATGGCGCGCCGCCACCCTTGCTGGCCACGCCGGTGACGACGATCCGCAAGGTCGAGTTCGCCGACGTCAAGGACAAGAAGCAGTGGATGTGGAAGGGCACCGACGGCATTGCCGAAACCACCTGGCCCGGCGTCTACAACCGCTCGCGCCTGCCCGGCCGCAACGACTACTTCCAGCTGCCGGACTGGAACACCTACGTCGAAGGCGGGCAGAACCTCGACCTGACCGTGCCCGATGGCGAAACCATCAACCGCATCGAGATCCGCGGCGCGGCGTTCGGTGAATTGCAGGGCAGCGCCGGCACCCTGTTCACCCGCCCAAAGGGCGTGGTGCGCAGCGTCGACGAATTCGCCGCGCAGGCCGGCGGCACGCTGCGCTTCGCCAATGCCGAACAGGAAACACCGATACAGGAAATCTGGGGCTATCACGTCAGCGATGCCGCCGAGCCGCAGGGTACGGTCAAGCAGCGCTACGTCATCGACAGCAGGGTGTTGCCGGACTACACCAACGTCGCCGCGCTGCGCGGCTACATCGACGGCCGTTTCGCCCCGGACGAGCGCAGCACGGTGATGGCGCTGCCCAAGGGCGCCGGCTCGCGCATGCGCGCGGCCGATACGCTGCCGGCGCACCCGCAACCCATCGTGCACGTGCTGGTACCGTCCGGTGTCGGCGATGCGCCGGCGGCGCAGCCGCTGATCCGCAGCTGGGCCTATAGCTGGGAGAACATGCACGACGGCCTCGACGGCGTGGCCATCGACCTCCCCGCGTTGGACCTGCCGGCCACGCATGACGGCGTCATTCCGCTGGACATCCGCATCAAGGACCCGATCTGGCCGGCGCGCGACATGATCGACGTGTCGGTATCGGTGAAGCCGGGGCAGGCGCGCACGCTGTGGCTGGACCTGCGCGACCGCATCCTCACCGCCGACAGCCTGTGGATCACCATCGCCTCGGCTGCGCCCGGCTTCAACGCCGCCTCGCTGGATGGCGCCGAAGTGCGGCTGGTGTTCAAGGATCGACGGGAAGCATTGAAGGAACACGTCGCCGACCGCTTCAACCAGGTGCGCGACAACTGGGCCTTCCTGGTCGAGGAGCACACCACCTCCAAGCGCCAGCGGCTGTATGCGCGCGTGTATGCCGACCTGAGCGACCTGCTGCGCGTCGATCCGGAGCACGAGCTGGGCCGTCTGTACTGGAACTACATCAGCTACAACAGCCAGGGCCGGCCGCCGTTCACGCAGCCGCAGCCGCCGAAGGGCGTGCCGCTGTGGGCGTTCCGGCAGGTGGAGGAACTGAAGTACGTGCGCCGCTTCGTCGACTGGTGGATCGACAACCGCCAGGTCGGCTACGGCGATTTCGGTGGTGGCATTTCCGACGACACCGACCTCACCCAGCAATGGCCGGGGCTGGCGCTGATGGGCGTGGAGCCCGAGCGCCTCAACGCCTCGCTGACCGCGCTGTCCGATGCGGTGTACAGGAACGGCATGTTCTCCAATGGCCTGAGCAGCATCGAGACCGACGAGCTGCACGCCTACGAGGAAGGCATCAACGCCAACAGCGCGATGCTCTACCTCAACTGGGGCGACCCACTGACCGTCGAGCGCTTGATGGAGACGGTCAAGGCGTTCGACGAGCGCATCGTCCTGCCCAATCCGCAGGGCCACCTGCTGTTCTCCAGCAACTGGTACGGCGGCAACAAGGTCTACCGCGAGCCGAACTGGCAATGGCAGAAGCCGTACTCGTTCCCGGCGTTGCACCCGGCGTTCCTGGTCGGCGAATACAACGCCGATCCCACAGGCCGCAAGCTGGTGACAGGCCTGGCCGACGGCTACCTCGCCCACGCCTATACCGACGGCAAGGGCCGCTGGGCGCTGCCGAACGAGATCAACTGGGCCACTGGCGCCACCCGCGGCGGCGAGCTGAACCAGGGCTCGGGCAGCGGCGACGTCATCCACACCTTCTGGGCGGCGTGGCGCTGGACGGGCAACGACAAGTACCTGAAGGCGCTGGATTACCGCGTGGTGCGCGGCGGGCCGAACGCCTTGTCCAACCTTGGCGAGAACTTCATCGACGCGCTCGGCCGCCAGCAGGATTGGGGCCGGCAGCTGCGGGCCGACGCCGACAAGGGCGGCGGCGGTTTCGCCAACGTCGTGGCATGGCAGACCAGTGGCGACAAGCGCTATCTGGAAACCCTGCATGCCGAGGGCATCCAGGCCAAGGCGCAGCGCGAGTACATGAACACCGAGGGCCATTGGTGGAGCGACCGCGTCGAGGCGCCCAGCGAGTTGCTGCAACGGCTGCGGCTGGGCGGCATCGCGCTCAAGCGCAACCAGAGCTGGCCCGGCCACACGGTGAGCTGGCGCTTCGCCCGGCCCGGCGCCGCCGAGCAGGTGGCGCTGCTGGTGCATGCACCCTCGCGCGAACGCTTCAAGGTCATCGCCTGGAACCTCGGCGACACGCCGGTGGACGCGGTGATGACCGGCTGGAACGTCGCCGCGGGCACGTGGCGCATCCGCAGCGGCATCGACCGCGATGGCGACGACGCCATCGACGGCAGGCCGCAGGTGCGCGAGGTGGCGCTGGAGCGCAGCGTCGGCACGTCGTTGCGCTTCGCGCCGAAGCAGGCGCAGGTGTTCGAGTTCGAGTTGGTCGAAGCGGGTACGCCGGTGGAAACCCGCGCCGACCTCGGCATCGGCCGCGGCGATTTGAAGATCGAGGAAGGACGCGTGCGCTTGACCGTGCACAGCCTCGGCCACGTCGCCACGTTGCCCGGCCATGCCGTGATCGAGGATGCACGTGGCCGCGAGGTGGCGCGCGTTGCGATTCCCGCATTGGAAGCGCCCCTCGACCTGCGGCCGCGCACGGCGACGGTGGAATTGCCGCTGCCGGCCGGCTTCGACCGCAAGAACGCCAGCGTGCGGGTGGCGCAGGACGGCGATGCGGAGGAAGTGACGCTGCTCAACAACCGGTTGCCATTGCGCTGAATTGCCCTTCACCACGACGTACCCCGTAGGAGCGCACCTTGGTGCGCGATGGGCCTTGCCGGGAAATCCCCATCGCGCACCAAGGTGCGCTCCTACGGGGCAGGTATCAGGCGTCGGTCTGCATCAACCGGCTCTCACGCCGGTACCACCCCTCGCGCCCGGCCTCCGGCACGAACACCGTGCAATGCGCCAGCGGCCGCTGGTAGACGTGCACCGAGATCGCGGTTTCCTCGTCGCTGGCGTTGCGCAGCACGTGGTATTCGTCCGGCGGGATCAGGTTGCCGGTGCTGCCGCGTTCGCCGGCCCGGGCGGGCAGGGGTTCGAGGCGGCAGCGGTCGCCGCGGCTTTCCAGCAGGCGGTGCGGGGTGAAGCGCAGGGCGCCCTGCCACACGCCTTCCACGCACCACAGGCCGTCGTGGTCGTGCAGCGGCGTGCCCTGCCCCGGTCCCCAGGTCATGGCGATGATGCTGTAGCCGTAATGCGCGCTGCGGTACAGCTCGCGACGCGCGTAGTGCCCGGTGATCGGTGCGTGCACGCAGTCCGGCAGCACGATCAGCGGATCGGCGATGGCGGCCAGCAGCGCGCGCTCGACCCCCGCCACCACCGTGGCGGTGTCCGTGGCGCCGATCGCCGCGTCGAGCGCGTCCACCAGCCGCTGGCGACCGGCGAAGTCGGGAAGCCGGGCATCGGTTGCATCTGAAATCATGCCGCCAGTCTAGGGCAGGCCGGTGAACATTCCGTTCGCCTACGACCTCTTCAGAGCGTGCCGCGCTGGAGGAAGGGGGCCTGCCGGTAGAGCCGGCGTTCGCCGCCGCGCGGGTCGTCGGCCAGCCGGCTTTCGTCGTCGAACACCAGCGTCTGCCGGCGCGGCAGCGTATACGGCTCCCAGCGTGGCAGGCCGGGATGGTTGGGATCGCCGTGGCGGGCGAAGGCGAGCAGGGCATCGCTGATTGCCGCGGCCATGTGCGTGGCGCTTTCGCCCATGCCGGTGCGCGAACCGGGTTGGCCGGGGTTGTCGAACACCAACGGGATGTCGAGCGTGTGGTGCGCGCGCAGCCGGTCCGCCTCGCCGCCGCGGTCATACCAGTCCAGCTGGTAGGCCCACGTCGGCGCACCCTGCCGTGCGCGGGCTTCAAGCTCCTCCACCGCGCCGCGCCACGAGCGGCCGGCGGTGGTCGCGGCGAAGAACACCTCCGATGGCGTGTAGTGCGGGTACAGCCGGCGGTATTCGGCGATCACCTGCGAAGGCGGCAGGTCCACGTACTGCTGCGCTTCCAGCTTCGCCGGCAGCGCATCCCAGTCCAGAGCGAAATTGGCCGGGTCGCCGCCGAGGAAGGCGCGGGTTTCGTCGTGGGTATTGCCGATCACCATCGGTATGCCGGCCGACTGCGCCGGGGCCTCGGGCCAGAACGGGTGCGCCGGCAGGTGCCGTCCGTCCAGCACCGGGCCGAAGTAGAGCGCGGTGTCCTCCACCCGCGAAGGGTCGCGGAGCTTCAATGCCTCCAGCAGCATTTGCATCGGCAGCGTGCGCAGCGTTTCGGGATCGGCCCTGAAATGGTCGAGCACCCGTTGCGCGCGCTGCGTGGCCGCGCGCGGGCCGGCGGCGGTGACCTGCTGGCCACTCATGGTCCATGCGCGGTGGAACAGTCCGCTGGCCGCCGGCATTGCCATCAGCGTGGCGATCTTGGCGCCGCCGCCGGACTGGCCGAACACGGTGACGTTGCCGGCGTCGCCACCGAACTCGGCCGCGTGTTGGCGCACCCACTGCAGGGCCTGGACCAGGTCGAGCTGGCCGGCGTTGCCGGAATCGGCGAAGGCCTCGCCGCCCGGCTGCGCCAGATACAGGTAGCCGAACAGGTTGAGCCGGTGGTTGACGCTGACCACCACCACGTCGCCGCGCCGGCACAGGTTGCCGCCGTCGTACAGCGCATCGCTGCCGGAGCCGTTGTTGAAGCCGCCGCCGTGGATGTAGACCAGCACCGGGCGCCTGCCGCCGTCGCGCAGGGCCGGCGTCCACACGTTGAGGTACAGGCAATCCTCGCTTCCCGGTCCTTCGCCACCGTTCTGCGGTGCCGAAGGACCGTAGTCCAGCGCGTCGCGCACGCCGCGCCACGGGGTTTCGGGCAATGCCTGCCGGAAGCGCCGTGGCGCGGTATCGCCGCCATAGGGAATGCCGCGGAAGACATGGATGCCGTGTTCGGTCTGCCCGGCGACGCGGCCACTGCGCAGGCGTGCGATCGGGCTGGGCTGGCCGCGTGCGGCGGCGGCCGGCAAGGCGTTCGCCAAGCCGGCGGCGAGCGTGCAGAACGCGCCGCTACGCAGAAAATGGCGGCGCTGCGGATCGTCGGGCATGGCGCTCATGGCGCGGCCTCCACGGCCTGCGCGGCGATCCAGTCCAGCGCCAGCCGCGGCCACGCGGCCGTGGTCAGGCCGGCGGTGCCGCGTATGCCGAAGCCGTGGCCGCCGTGCGGGAACACGTGCAGCTCGGCGTCCACGCCGGCGCGGCGCAGGCGGTCGAACATCATCAGGCTGTTGCCGACCGGCACCGCGTCATCGTCGGCGGCGTGCAGCAGGAAGGTGGGCGGGGTGTCGGCGCGCACCTGCGTCTGCATGGAATAACGCTGTTGCAGCTCCGGCGTGGCATGCGGGCCGAGCAGGCGGTCGCGCGAGCCGGGGTGGGCATCCGGCCCGGCCATGTCGATCACCGGGTAGACCAGCAGCTGGAAATCCGGGCGTGCGCTTTCGCCGTCGATGGCGTCGGTGGCCGGATGGACGATCTGGTCGAAACCATTGCCCAGCCGCGCGGCCAGGTGCCCGCCGGCGGAAAAGCCGATCGTGCCGACGCGCCGTGGGTCCACGCCCCATTCACTGGCGCGGTGGCGGATCAGCCGCAACGCGCGCTGCGCGTCGGCCAGCGCCGCCTCGCGGTCGTCGCGGCCCTCGCCCGGCAGCCGGTAGCGCAGCACGAACAGGGTCACCCCGCCCTGTTCGACGAAGGCCGGCACCAGCGCGCTGCCTTCCTTGTCCAGTACCACCCGCTGGTAGCCGCCGCCGGGGATGACCAGCAGCGCGGTGCCGTTGGGCCGGTGCGGGCGGTACACCACCAGCCAGGGCTCGCTGACATGGGTGACGTAGCGATCGGGCAGCGCCGGGTCGGCGCTGCGCTCGACCAGCCGCATCGGTTCCTGCAACAGTTTGTCCCCCGGTGCCAATCCATCCGGCCACAGGGCCACGCGGTCCGGCGAGCCGGCTCCCGGCTCGGCTTCGCCGGCGGCCCGTGCCGGTCCGCCGCCAAGCCCGGAAACCGCGGCAAGAGCCAGTAACAACAAGGGTTTGAAGAGATTCGATGGCGACATGGGAAACCTCGCGGGACGGTGCCGGGGGGCAACGTGGTGCGTTGCACATTGCCATATGACACCGGTTTACCATATACAGCATCCACAGCACTGTCGATGGGCGGTGCAGCAACGCCACCAGGAGAATCACTTGAGCAACGACCCAGGCAGCCAGGACCCGGCCGTTTCCGTGCTGGACGACATCGCCCGCCAATTCGTGGAGGCGCGCCGCGCCGGCCGTTCGCTCGCGGATTTCCCCGGCGCGATCCCGCCGGATCTGGTCACCGCCTACCGCGTGCAGGACCTGGCCATCGCGCGCTGGGACGATGCGGTGGTCGGCTGGAAGGTCGGCTACATCGCCGCCGAGCGCCGCGATGGTTCCGGCGACGAGCGGCTGCTGGGGCCGGTGTTCTCGCGCAATCTCTGGAATGCTACCGGTAGCATCGTGGATATCCCGGTGTTTTCCGGCGCCGGTGGCTTCGCCGCGGTCGAGGCCGAATACGTGCTGCAACTGGAAGCCGATGCGCCCGCCGACAAGCTCGACTGGACCCCAGAAGCCGCCGCCGCGCTGCCCGCACGGTTGTTTACCGGGGTGGAAGTGGCCAGCAGCCCGCTGGCGACGATCAACGTGCTGGGGCCGCGGGTGGTGGTCTCCGATTTCGGCAACAACAATGGGCTGGTGCTGGGGACGGAGATCGTGGACTGGATGCGGCTGGACGAAGCGCGGTTGCTGGCGCGCACCGAGATCGACGGCAACGTGGTCGGCATCGGCGGCGCCAACAACCTGCCCGGTGGCCTGCGCGCGGCCTACGCGTTCGCGTTGTCGCGCTCGGCAAAGCGCGGGCGGCCGTTGAAGAAGGGCGAATTGATCGCCACCGGCAACGCCACCGGCATCCACGACATTGCCGTCGGCCAGCAGGCGGTGATCCGCTTTGAAGGTTACGGTGAAATTTCCTGCAGGGCCGTGGCCGCCTGAGCGGCACCCGCGGCGAACGAGCGTGGAGGGCGCAATGATCACTCGCAGAGGTTTTCTCGCCACCGGCCTGGGCGCGCTCGGCGCGTCGGCGCTGGCCGGCTGTTCCGGCAGCGGCAACGGCACGGCCGTGGGCGGCCGCCTGCTGACCGCCACCGACGTGCACGTGGCCGACTACCCCACGGTCACCGCGGTCAAGTGGATCGGGCAGGAGCTGGAGCGCCGCAGCGGCGGCCGCCTGCGGCTGGCGCAGTACCACTCCGGCCAGCTTGGCCGCGAGTCGGAGGCGATCGACATGGCGCGCTTCGGCGCCATCGACATCACCCGGGTCTATTCCGGCGCGCTGAACAACGCTTTCCCGCTGACCCGGGCGCTGTGCCTGCCCTACGTGTTCGACTCGGTCGCGCACATGCGCGCCGCGCTCGATGGCGGCATTGCCGACGCGGTGCTGGCCGGCTTCGAGAGCCGCGACCTGGTCGGCCTGGCGATCTACGACTCCGGCGCGCGCTGCTTCTACAACACCAAGCACCCGATCGTGGAGCCGCACGACCTGCACGGCCTGAAGCTGCGCGTGGCCAGCTCGGACATCTTCCTGCAGCTGATGCGCCTGTTCGGGGCCAACCCGACGCCGATGTCGCTGGGCGAGACGTTCTCCGGCATGGAGACGCACATGATCGACGGCGCCGAGAACAACATGCGCAGCTTCCATTCCAGCCGCCACTTCGAGGCCGCGCACTACTGGTCGGAGAGCCGCCATTCGTATGCGCCGGACATCCTGCTGATGTCGCGGCGCAGCTTCGACGCGCTGGCCGCGGACGATCGCCGCCTGCTGCTGGAGCTGGCGCGCGAGTCGGTGCAGGTGATGCGCCGCGAGTGGGACGCCTCCGAGGACAAGGCGCGGCAGGAAGTGCTGGCCCACGGGGTGAAGGCCAACGAGGTCGACGTCGCCGCGTTCGCCGCCGCCGCCGCCCCGCTGCTGCGCGACTACCTGCGCCAGCCGGAGATCGCCGCCCTGCACCGCCGCATCCGCGAATTCGCCTGAGGCCCGCCGCGCATGTCACAGACCCACCCATCCCCAACGCCGGCCGGCGCCCAGCGCATGCTGGAAAAGCTGGCCAGCCTGGTCATCCACGTCGCCGCCGCCGCCCTGCTCGGGCTGGTGGTGGTGCAGGGCTGGCAGGTGTTCGCCCGCTACGTCATCAACGATTCGCCGAGCTGGACCGAGCCGGTCACGCTGCTGCTGCTGAGCACGGCGATGAGCCTGGGCGCGGCCGCCGGCGTGCACACCAACCGCCACTTCGGCTTCTACCTGCTGCACGACCACTTCGGCCCGCGCTTGAGGATGCTGGTCGATGCGCTGGTGCAGCTGGTGGTGGCCGCCATCGGCGCGGTGCTGGCCTGGTGGGGCTGGCTGCTGTGGGTGGATGGCCTGCACATCAAGGCGGCCGGCGCCGACCTGCCGCAGAGCGTGAACTACCTGCCGTTGAGCATCGGCGGCGCGCTGATGGCGCTGTTTGCATTGAACCGGCTGTGGCTGGCGCTGCGCCCGGCCGCCGGCGAAGGAGACCGCTGAATCATGGGTATCGCAATCCTGTTCCTGGTGTTCGCCGTGCTGCTGCTGATCGGCGTGCCGGTGGCCTACGCGCTGGCCGCCGCCGCGCTGGCCACCCTGCTCTACCTCGACTTGCCGGCGGTGGTGCTGGTGCAGCAGGTCTCCGCCGGCACCGGCACCGCCTCGCTGATCGCCATCCCGCTATTCATCTTCGCTGGCGAGATCATGATGCGCGGCGGCATCTCCGAGCGCCTGATCGCGCTGGCCGCCTCGTTGGTCGGGCGCCTGCGCGGCGGCCTGGGGCAGGTGTCGATCCTGTCCTCGCTGTTCTTCGGCGGCGTCTCCGGCTCGGCCATCGCCGATGTCTCGGCGGTCGGCGGCACGATGATCCCGCAGATGGTGCAGCGTGGCTACGACCGCGACTTCGCGGTCAACGTCAGCATCACCGCGGCGCTGGTGGCGCTGCTGGTGCCGCCCTCGCACAACCTGATCCTGTTCTCGGCCGCGGCCGGCGGCGGCCTGTCGATCGCCGACCTGTTCGCCGCCGGCATCGTCCCGGCGCTGTTGATGACCGTGGTGCTGATGGTCACCGGCTACGCGGTGGCGCGGCGCCGCGGCTACGGCGTGGAGGCCTTCCCCGGCCTGCGCGCGGTGCTGCTGCGGCTGGTCGCAGCGCTGCCCGGCCTCGGGCTGGTGGCGCTGATCTTCGTCGGCATCCGCGCCGGCATCTTCACCGCGGTGGAGTCGGCGGCCATCGCCGTGGTCTACGCGCTGCTGGTCACCAGCGTGCTGTACCGGCAACTGCGCTGGCGCGTGTTCCTGGAGACGGTGGTGCATGCCGCGCGCAGCACCGGCGTGATCCTGTTCGTGATCGCCACCGCGGCGGTGTTCGGCTGGCTGCTGGCCTACCTGCAGGTGCCGGCGGCGGCGGTGGAATTCCTGCAGTCCTTCGCGCACGGCAGGTTCATGGTGCTGCTGATGATCGTGGTGATGCTGCTGCTGCTGGGCACCTTCATGGACCTGGCGCCGCTGATCCTGATCTGCACGCCGATCTTCCTGCCGGTGGCGCGCGCCTACGGCATCGACCCGATCCACTTCGGCCTGGTGCTGGTGCTGGCCGGCGGCCTGGGGCTGGTGACGCCGCCGGTGGGCTCGGTGCTGTTCATCGGCACCGCCATCGGCAAGATCAGCGTCGGCGAAAGCATGAAGACGATCTGGCCGTTCTGGCTGGCCGGGCTGGCGGTGCTGCTGCTGGTGGCGTTCTTCCCGGAAATGTCGCTGTGGCTGCCGGCGTTGCTGCGCAGCTGAGCATCGCCGCCGCCGGTGGCGGTCGTTTCCCGTACGCACGGGTATATCAGGCTGCATCGGGCTACCATCGGGGCCCGGCCGGCGCCGCTGTTGCCGTTGCCGCCCCGCTAGAATCCGTTCCCGCTGGATGGTTTGAAGGACATGTCATTGCGCAAGAAGGCCGATTCCGACACCACGACCAGGCCCTTGGGCAGGCCGGCGACGATCAACGACATCGCGCGGCTGTCCGGCGTCTCCAAGAAAACGGTGTCGCGGATCATCAACAACTCGCCGCTGGTGCGCAAAGACACCCGCGACAAGGTCGAGGCGTTGATGCGCGAGGTCGGCTACGCGCCGGACCCGCTGGCGCGCGGGCTGGCGTTCCGGCGCTCGTTCCTGATCGGCATGGTCTACGACAACCCCACCGCGCAGTACCTGGTGGACATGCAGTACGGCGCGCTCGACGCGCTGCGCGGCTCCAGCTTCGAGCTGGTGGTGCACCCCTGCGACACCCGCAGCCCCGGCTACATCGAGGGGGTCAAGCGCTTCGTGCAGCAGCAGAAGCTGCACGGCGTGATCCTGGTGCCGCGCGCTTCGGAAGACCAGGCGCTGGCCGACATGCTCGACGAGATCGGCTGCCGCTACACCCGCATCGCCTCGGCGGCGCTGGACGAAAGCGCGCAGATGGTGGTGACCCACGACCACGACGGTGCCGCCGAGGCGGCCGACTACCTGCTCTCGCTCGGCCACCGCGACATCGCCCTGGTCACCGGCCCCGGTGCCTACCGCTCCGCCCACGACCGCACCGCCGGCTTCCTTGGCGCGCTGGCCCGGCGCGGCATCGAGCTGCCGCCCGAGCGCATCATCGAGGCCGGCTACACCTTCGAGTCGGGCGTGGCCGCGGCCGAGAAGCTGCTGCTGGGCAAGCAGCGGCCGACCGCGATCTTCACCGGCAACGACGAAATGGCCGCCGGCGTCTACAAGGTCGCCATGCGCACCGGCATCAACATCCCGCGCGAGCTGTCGGTGGTCGGCTACGACGACAGCCCGCTGGCCTCGCGGCTGTGGCCGTCGCTGACCTCGGTGCGGCGCAATACCCGTGACACCGGGCGCACCGCCGCGGCCATGCTGATCCAGCCCGAGGGCCAAGCCGCGCTGCAGATCGCCAGCGTGCGCCCGCACCTGATCGTGCGCGATTCCTGCCAGCCGCCGCTGGATTGACCCCCCAAGCCATTGTTCCGGAAAGGGAACCAGGTGTCCCGCAGTGCAAAATGACACCGGTTTACCAATTGGCTATGATGGCCCCGCAATGCATCGGCGGCGGTACCGCCCCGGGCAATGATCGCCAGCAGGCGCCCCAACCCGCACTACCGCTCAGGGAGAGGAACAGCATGTCGAATCCATTCAGTCTCGAAGGCAAGGTCGCTTTGGTAACCGGTGCCAATACCGGCCTGGGCCAGGGCATCGCCGTGGCGCTGGCCGCCGCCGGTGCCGACATCGCCGGCGCCGGCATCGTCCCGGCCGAGGAAACCGGCGAGAAGGTGCGCGCGCTGGGCCGCCGCTTCCTCAACATCGAAGCCAACCTGATCAGCATCGAGCCGGTCGAGCGGGTGGTTGCCGAAACCGTCGCCGGCCTCGGCCGCCTCGACGTGCTGGTCAACAATGCCGGCCTGATCCGCCGCGCCGACGCGGTGGAGTTCAGCGAGAAGGACTGGGACGACGTGATGAACGTCAACATCAAGTCCGCGTTCTTCATGAGCCAGGCCGCCGGCAGGCACTTCATCGCCCAGGGCCGCGGCAAGATCATCAACATCGCCTCGATGCTGTCCTTCCAGGGCGGCATCCGGGTGCCGTCCTACACCGCCTCCAAGAGCGGCATCGCCGGCATCACCCGGCTGCTGGCCAACGAATGGGCGGACAAGGGCGTGACCGTCAACGCCATCGCCCCGGGCTACATGGCCACCGACAACACCGCGCAGCTGCGCGCCGACGAGGACCGCAGCAAGGCGATCCTCGACCGCATCCCGGCCGGCCGCTGGGGCAAGCCGGAAGACCTGGGCGGTGCGGCGGTGTTCCTGGCCTCGGCCGCCTCGGACTACGTCAACGGCGCGATCATCCCGGTCGACGGCGGCTGGCTGGCGCGCTGATCCGTGGTTCCCTCTCCCGCCGGGAGAGGGTGCCCGAAGGGCGGGTGAGGGTACGCCTACCCGCCTGCATCCGGATTCATTCCCCCACACCGAAACAGAGAGTCACGCAATGAAAATCGCCTTGATGCAGGAATTCAGCCAGGCCGCCAAGAACCCGGTGGTGCTGGAACAGCTCAATACCGTCGCCGCCGCGCAGGGCCACCAGGTGTTCAACGTCGGCATGGACGGCGACAACGACCACCGCCTGACCTACATCCACCTGGGCATCTGCGCCGCGCTGCTGCTCAACGCCAAGGCGGTGGATTTCGTCGTCGCCGGCTGCGGCACCGGCCAGGGCGCGATGATGTCGCTCAACGCATGGCCGGGCGTGTACTGCGGCTACTGCATCGAGCCGACCGACGCGTTCCTGTTCGCCCAGGTCAACAGCGGCAACGCGCTGTCGCTGCCGTTCGCCAAGGGCTTCGGCTGGGGCGCGGAAATCAACATCCGCTACATCTTCGAGAAAGCCTTCGCCGGCGAGCGCGGCCAGGGCTACCCGGTCGAGCGCAAGGAATCGCAGATGGCCAACGCCGGCATCCTGGCGCAGGTCAAGCAGGGCGCGTCGAAGGACTTCATCGACGGCCTGAAGGCGATCGACCCGGAACTGGTCAAGCAGGCCATCGGCGGCGAGCGCTTCCAGAAGGCGTTCTTCGACAACGCGCAGGACGCGGACATCGTCGCTTACGTGAAGGGCGTGCTGGGCAAGTAAGCACGCGCCGGACAGAGCAACACCCCTCCCCGGGGCCCTCCCTTGCGCGCCGCGCAAGGGAGGGGATTGCTGCCGGAAGGCGGCACTGGACAAGGGCGCCAACGGGCGCCCTTCGTCGTTGCATGCCCTGCGCCTGCGGTGCCCGCCGCGTACCCGGCTGGTAGCATATCCACCCCCGAAATCCAGGCGCTGTCCGTCATGGCCGATCCCGAGAACCCGTCCGTCACCCAGGCCCAGGCCGAGGAGGCCGTGCGCACCCTGCTGCGCTGGGCCGGTGAAGACCCCGCCCGCGAGGGCCTGCTGGATACCCCGCGGCGGGTGGCCGAGGCCTACGGCGACTGGTTCAAGGGCTACCACGACGACCCGCGCGAATACCTCGAACGCACTTTCGAGGAAGTGGCCGGCTACGACGAGATGATCGTGCTGCGCGACATCGAGTACGAAAGCCATTGCGAGCACCACATGGCGCCGATCATCGGCCGCGTGCACGTGGGCTACGTGCCCGACGGCCGCGTGGTGGGCATCTCCAAGCTGGCGCGCGTGGTCGAGGCCTACGCGCGTCGCTTCCAGGTGCAGGAGAAGATGACCGCGCAGATCGCCGACTGCATCCAGGACGTGCTGCGGCCGCTGGGCGTGGGCGTGGTGGTGGAGGGCGCGCACGAGTGTATGACCACCCGCGGCATCCACAAGCGCGGCGTCAGCATGGTCACCTCGCGCATGCGCGGCACCTTCCACGACGACGCCCGCACCCGCGCCGAGTTCCTGCGCTTCATCGAAGTAGGCCATGCACGGCGCTGAAGCGCTTGCTTTGAAAGCCCCTCTCCCCACGGGAGAGGGGCTGGGGTGAGGGGCGAGCGAAGTCGGTGATACCGGAATTGTCGTGTTCCCACCGCCCCACTCCCATGACGTTCAAGAATCACGGAAGAACCCAATGCACTACATCGAACTGGTCGCCCTGCTCGCCGTCGCCCAATACCTGTTCTTCGGCGCGATGGTCGGCCGCGCGCGTGGCCGCTACGGCGTGAAGGCACCGGCGGTCACCGGCCACGAAGGCTTCGAGCGCGCGTACCGGGTGCAGATGAACACCTTGGAATTGATGGTGGCCCTGCTGCCGTCGCTGTTCGTCGCCGCGCGCTTCTGGCCGGCCGGCTGGGTGGCCGGGATCGGCGCGGTCTACCTGCTCGGCCGCTTCGTCTACTGGCGCGCCTACGTCGGCAACCCGGCCAGCCGCGCGTTGGGCTTCATGCTGTCGATGCTGCCGGTCATCGTGTTGCTGCTGATGGCGTTGGCCGGCGCGGTACTGCGCTGAACCGTCCGCAGCATTGAAATCGGGGAACCGTAAGGCTCCCCGGCATATTGGCCGCCATCACCGCGCCGAAAAGCCGCCATCCACGAGGTGGTAGCTGCCGGTGATGAACGAGGCCTGCTCCGACAGCAGGAAGCAGGTCAGCGCCGCCACCTCCTCCGCGCTGCCCAGGCGCCCGATCGGGTGCAGCCCGACCAGGCCGTCGTAGGCCGCGCGGTCCATGCCCGCCAGCAGCGGCGTGTCGATGAAGCCCGGCCCGACCGCGTTGATCCGCAGGCCCTGCGCCGAATATTCCAGCGCCGCGGTCTTGGTCATGCCGACCAGCGCGTGCTTGGCCGCCACGTAGGCGGTCGAACCGGCCCAGCCGTTGCTGCCGAGGATCGAGGCCATGTTGACGATGGCCCCGCCGCCGCTGGCGAGGATCGCCGGGATCTCGTACTTCATCGAGAAGAACACGCCGTGCAGGTTCACGCCGAGCACGCGGTGCCATTCCTCCAGCGGGTAATCGGCGGTGGGCAGGCTGGCGCCGCCGATGCCGGCGTTGTTGACTGCCAGGTGCAGGCCGCCGTATTCGGCCACGCTGGCGTCCACCAGCTGCCGTACCGCATCGGCGTCGCCGACGTCCAACTGCCGCGCGCGGGCGCCGCTGCCGAGGGATTCGGCCACCGCTTCGGCGGCGGCGAGGTCCAGGTCGGCGACGACGACCCGCGCGCCGTTCGTCGCCAGTTGCCGGGCCACGGCCTCGCCGATGCCCGATGCCGCGCCGGTGACCAGCGCGACCTTGCCGGAAAAATCCAGGTGCATGAGGGTCTCCACGGGCGGCGAGGGAGGCCGCCTCGGCGCCATCATGGGCACAGCTGCATGCGGTCCGCGTTGCGCCGGATCAAATCGGCAGGCCAGCGTTCAGCCGCCGAAGGTGTCCCACCCCATGCGCGCGATCAGCACCACCACCAACGCCAGGAACAGCCGGCGGATCAGCGGCGTGCCGCCGCGCAGGGCCATGCGCGTGCCGGCCACCGAGCCAGCGATGTTGGCCACCGCCATCGGCACCGCGAACACCAGCAGCACGTTGCCGCTGGGCACGAAGAACGCCAGCGCGGCGACGTTGGTGGCCAGGTTCACCACCTTGGAGGCGGCCGAGGCGCGCAGGAAATCCAGCCCGAAAAAGCGCACGAACAGGAAGATCAGGAAGCTGCCGGTACCCGGGCCGAAGAAGCCGTCGTAGAAGCCGATCACCGCGCCCATCGCCAGCGCGATGCCCAGTTCGCGGCGGCCGACCTCGCGCGGGCGGTGCAGCGCGCCGAAATCCTTCTTCGCCAGCGTGTACCCGAGCATCACCACCAGCAACGCGAGCACCAGCGGCCGCACCGCGCCCTTGGACAGCAGGCTCACCGCGGTGGCGCCGAGGAACGAGAACACGAACGCCGCGGCCGCGGCCAGCAGCACCGGCCGCCACGGGAAGCGCACCGAGCGCGCGTAGCGCCACGCCGCCGCGCCGGTGCCGAACATCGAACTGAACTTGTTGGTGCCCAGCAGCGCCGCCGGCGCCTGCTGCGGCAGGGTGGTGAACAGGCCGGGCAGCTGGATCAGCCCGCCGCCGCCGACCGCCGCGTCCACCAGCCCGGCGACGAAGGCGATGACGATCAGCCAAGGTAGTTCGGCGGGCAGCAGTTCCAGCATGGGGGGGCGTGGACGAGGGCGCGACAGCATACGCCCGCGACGGCTGGTGGCGGCAGCGGCGGCGGTGGGAAAATGCGCCATGCCGATCGCCCCCACCTCCCCCTGCCCCTGCGGCCTTGGCCCGGCCTATGGCCAGTGCTGCGGCCGCTACCACGCCGGCGCCGCCGCACCCGATGCCGAGGCGCTGATGCGCTCGCGCTACAGCGCCTATGTCACCGGCGATGCCGACTACCTGCTGGCCAGTTGGCATCCCACCACCCGGCCACCCGCGTTGTCGCTGGACGACCCACCGGGCCAGCGCACGCAATGGCTGGGGCTGGACGTGAAGCGCCACCGCGTCACCGGCACCGACAGCGCCGAGGTGGAATTCGTCGCCCGCTACCGCATCGGCGGCGGCCGCGCGGTGCGCATGGCCGAGCACAGCCGCTTCGTGCGCGAAGGTGGCCGCTGGTACTACCTCGACGCACAGGGCTGAGCGCCGGCGCGGGCCATGACGCCGCGCTAACCGGGCTTGGGCAAGCATCGGCGGCATGCAGATCTCCAGCGCCGCCCTGCTGAAGGCTTCCGGCACCGCGACCGCACCGGCCACGCTGGCCGAGCGCTACGGCCGGGTGCGCCGGGCCAGCATGGCCCTGGCCGCGCCTCTGTCGGCCGAGGACGCGATGCTGCAGAGCATGCCCGACGCCAGCCCGGCCAAGTGGCACCTGGCGCACACCAGCTGGTTCTTCGAGCAGTTCGTGCTGGGCCTGCAACCGGGCTACCGGCCGCTGCATCCGCACTGGCAGGCGCTGTTCAACAGCTACTACCAGAGCATCGGCCCGGCGCATGCGCGCGCCCGGCGCGGCCTGCTGTCGCGGCCGACGCTGGCACAGGTGCTGGAATACCGCGCGCAGGTCGATGAACGCATCGGCCGCTGCCTGCATGCCGATGCATTGGATGAACCGGCGCAACGGCACCTGCTGCTTGGCCTGCAACACGAGCAGCAGCACCAGGAACTGCTGCTGACCGACATCAAGCACGCGCTGTGGAGCAACCCGCTGCAACCGGCCTATCGCGACGACCTGCCGCCCGCGGCGAGCGATGCCGCGGGCAGTGCGTGCTGGCTGCCGTTCCCCGAGCGCATCGTCGAAATCGGCGCGCCGCCCTGGCCGGCAAATGCGGGCTTCGCCTACGACAACGAATCACCGCGCCACCGCGTGCTGGTGCCGGCGCATGCCCTGGCCAACCGCCCGTTGAGCAATGCCGAATACCGCGCCTTCATCGACGACGGCGGCTACCGCGAGCCTCTGCTGTGGATGAACGACGGCTGGGCGCAGCTGCAGGCCGGCCAATGGCGCCACCCGCTGTACTGGGACGACGCGCTGGAACGCGAATACACGCTGGGTGGCTGGCGTGCGCTGGACCCGGACGCGCCGGTCTGCCACCTGGGCTGGTACGAGGCCGATGCCTGCGCGCGCTGGGCCGGCGCCCGGCTGCCCACCGAGTTCGAATGGGAAGCGGCGGCCGCGGCCTGCGCGCCCGCCGGCAATTTCGCCGACACCGGGCTGCTGCATCCGGCGGCGCAGGCCGGGGATGCGGGCCGGCCGCGGCAGCTGTTCGGCGACGTCTGGGAATGGACCGCCAGCGCCTACGGCCCCTACCCCGGCTTCCGCCCGCTGCCGGGCAGCGCCGGCGAATACAACGGCAAGTTCATGTGCGGCCAGCAGGTGCTGCGCGGCGGCAGCTGCGCCACCCCGGCCGGGCACGTGCGCGCCAGCTACCGCAATTTCTTCCCGCCCGCGGCACGCTGGCAGTTCTCCGGCCTGCGCCTGGCCAGGGATGCCTGATGGCCATGCCGGAACCGTTCCCGGCCGCCCTGGTCGATCGCCGTCCCGACCGCGCCACCATCACCGCCGACGTGCTCGCCGGCCTGTCGGCGCGGCCGCGCACGCTGTCGTCCAAGTATTTCTACGACGCACGCGGCTCGGCATTGTTCGAGCGCATCACCCGCCAACCGGAGTACTACCTCACCGGCGCCGAACTGGAACTGCTGCAACAGGTGCTGCCGCAGATCGCCGCGCAGGTCGGGCCGCAGGCGCGGGTGGTCGAGTACGGCAGCGGCAGCGGCCGCAAGACCCGCCTGCTGCTGCGGGCGCTGACGGACGTGGTGGCCTACACCCCGGTGGAGATCTCGCGCACCGCGCTGCTGGACAGCGTCGGTGCGCTGGCCGTGGATTTCCCGGACATCGAGATGCTGCCGGTCTGCGCCGACTTCACCGCCCCGCCCGCACTGCCGCCGGCGCGGCGCCCGGCGCGGCGCACGCTGCTGTTCTTCCCCGGTTCCACCCTCGGCAACTTCGTCGCCGAACAGGCCGTCGCCATCCTGCGCGGCATGCGCGCGGCGATGGGCCCGCACGGGCTGGCGCTGGTCGGCATCGACCTGGACAAGGACCCGGCCGTCATCGAAGCCGCCTACAACGACGCGGCCGGCGTCACCGCCGCCTTCACCCTCAACCTGCTGGCGCGCCTGAACCGCGAGATCGGCAGCGACTTCGACCTGCACGGCTTCGCCCACCGCGCCCGCTACGTGGTCGAGCGACAGCGCATCGAGACCTTCCTCGTCAGCCACAGCGAACAGGTGGTGCACGTGGCCGGCCATGCGTTCGCGTTCGCCGCCGGCGAGGCAATGCGGGTGGAATACAGCCACAAGTACGACGACGCCCGCTTCGCCGGCATGGCCGTGGCCGCCGGCCTGCGCGTGCGACAGGCGTGGGACGCGCCGGGGCGCATGTTCGGGCTGCGGCTGCTGCAACCGGCCTGAGCGGGCCGGTTTATCATCGGCCCTCGCCTGGAGTTGCGCGGCCGCAAGGAGCCAAGCATGAAACCGACCCCGGTAGTGCCGCTGCTGGCCCTGCTTGGCGCATTCGCCGCACCGGCCGCGCAGGCTGCCATTGCCGATTTTGGTACCTGTGGCGTCACCCTGCGCGGGGCCGCCCTCGGCAACGGCATGGCCGCCGAACGTTTCGACCGCCTGTTCGCCGACGTCGTGCCGGACCCGAGCGTGCTGACGCTGCTCGACGCCCAACCCGAGTTCACCACGCCCATCTGGGACTATCTCGCCGCGCTGGTGGACGAACAGCGCGTCACCGACGGCCGCGCCATGCTCGCCGCGCACCGGGAACTGCTCGACCGCCTTGCCGCGCAGTACGGCGTCGACCCCGCCACCGTGGTCGCGGTGTGGGGCGTGGAGAGCGACTACGGCCGCGTCACCGGCAAACGGCCGCTGTTGCAGTCGCTGGCCACGCTGTCCTGCAACGGTCGCCGCCAGCCGTTCTTCCGTGGCGAACTGCTGGCCCTGCTCACGCTGATCGACGGCGGCGACCTCGGCGCCGAAGGCCTCACCGGCTCTTGGGCCGGCGCCTTCGGCCAGACCCAGTTCATGCCCTCCACCTATGCGCGCATCGCGGTCGATGGCGACGGTGACGGCCGCCGTGATCTGGTCGCCAGCATTCCCGACGCGCTGGCGTCCACCGCCAACTACCTCAAGCGGGCCGGCTGGCGCAACGGGCAACCGTGGGGCGTGGAAGTGCGCCTCCCCGCAGGCTTCGATGCCACCCTCGCCGGCCGCGGCAAGCGCAGGCCGTTGAGCGCATGGCGCACGCTCGGCCTCGTGCTGGCCGACGGCACGCCGCTGCAGGTGCCGACGATGGCCGACGACAGCGCCGCCGCGCTGCTGCTGCCGGCCGGCGCAAAGGGGCCGGCGCTGCTGGCGTTCCGCAACTACGACGCGATCTATTCCTACAACGCCGCCGAAAGCTACGCGCTGGCCATCGCCACCCTCGCCGACCGCCTGCGTGGCGGCAGCGGCCTGACGGCTGCGTGGCCCACCGACGACCCCGGCCTCGGCCGCAATGAACGCCGCGAACTGCAGACGCTGTTGCTCGCGCGCGGCCATCCCATCGGCAGCGCCGACGGCATGGTCGGCGACGCTACCCGCCGCGCCATCCGCATCGAGCAGCAGCGGCTGGGCTGGCCCGACGCCGATGGCCGCGCCGGCACCCGCATCCTGCAGGCCCTGCGCGATGCAGAACCTTCCGTCGCCACCGCGTTCAAGCTGCCGGCCAACCATGCGCAATTCACCCAATCCCCCATCGTGCAGAGCAGGATTCCAATGAAGGACGTGCAAGGCCTGAGTGCAGGCGATTTCAACGGCTTCGCCGCATGGAAGGTGGAAACCCCGTTCTCCACCGCCGCCATCAGCGTGTTTGGCGGCCAGCTGCTGTCGTTCGTGCCGAAGGACGGCGTCGAGGTGATGTGGTTGTCGCCCCTCGCCAAACAACCGCCGACGCCGATCCGCGGTGGCAGCCCGGTGTGCTGGCCGTACTTCGCGCGGCAAGGCCAGGGCAACGACGTGCCTTCGCACGGCTTCGTCCGCACCGTGCCGTGGGAATTGCGCAACGCGCGGCGCGAGAGCGACGGCACGATGGTGCTGACACTGGCCCCGCCGGCAATGGAAAACCTGTCGCTGAGGCTGACGATGACGCTGCGCATCGGCCGCGTGCTGGAGCAGGAGTTGCTCACCGAGAACACCGGCAGCCAGCCCGTCGCCTTCACCCAGGCCTTGCACAACTACTTCAACGTCAGCGATGCGCTGGCGGTCGATGTCGGCGGCCTCGATGGCCTGACTTATCTCGACAAGCTCGACGGCGGCAACGCCCACGTGCAGCAGGGCGACTGGAACCTGCGCGACCCGCGCGATCCCGGCCGCAGCGACCGCATCTACACCGCGGCCGGCGGTCGTTACGAACTGCGCGACCCCGGTTTCGCCCGCCGCATCGCCATCAGCACCGAAGGCAGCTACTCGGCGGTGCTGTGGAACGCCGGCGAACAGGCCGCGCAACGCATGCAGGACATCGGCGCCGGCTGGCGCAACTACGTCTGCATCGAGGCTGCCAACGTCGGCCCGGACGTGATCGAGCTGGCCCCGGGGGGCCGCCATGTCTTGAAGCAGGTATTCGAGGTCAAGCCGCTGTAGAGCTTGCCATTGAGGCCCCTCTCCTGCGGGAGAGGGGTTGGGGTGAGGGCCGGGTTCGCGACAGTATCGGCAGCGTCAGCGGACAGGCCGCCGCAACACCAGCAAGGCCACCCCGCCGGCCACCAGCCCCCAGAACGCCGAGCCGATCCCGCCCAGCGACAGTCCCGAAGCGGTCACCAGGAAGGTCAGCAACGCCGGCTCGCGCCCGCCCTCGTCCTTCAATGCCACCGCCAGGCTGTTGCCGATCGTGCCGAGCAGGGCGATGCCGGCCAACGCGGCGACCAGCTCCTTCGGGAATGCCGCGAACACCGCCGCCACGGTCGCCCCGAACAACCCGATCACGATGTAGAACGCGCCGGCGCATACCGCCGCCGGATAACGCAGCGCCCGGTCCTCGTGCACCTCGCGGCCCATGCAGATCGCCGCGGTGATCGCCGCCAGGTTCAACGCATAGGCGCCGAACGGCGCCAGCAGCGTGTTGGCCACGCCGATCCAGCCCACCACCGGCGATATCGGCGCGTCGTAGCCGGACGCCTTCAACACCGCCACGCCGGGCACGTTCTGCGAGGCCATCGTCACGATGAACAGCGGCAGCGCGATGCCGAACAACGCCGCCCACGACAGCGTCGGCGGCGTGAACAGCGGCCGTGCCAGCTGCAACTGCACCTGTTCGGCATGCATCAGCCCCTTGCCGGCGGCGACCGCCACGCCCACCAGCAAGGTGGCGATCACCGCATAGCGCGGGAACCACCGCCGTCCGGACAGGTAAACGGCCAGCATCGCCAGCACCAGCAGCGGCTGCGTGCCCACCGACGCGAACGCGTCCAACCCGAAGCGCAGCAGCACCCCGGCCAGCATGCCCGAGGCCAGCGACACCGGGATGCGCCGCATCGCCTTCTCGAACAGCCCGGAGAACCCGGCCGCGACCGTCAGCAGCGCTGCCAGCACGAACGCGCCGATCGCATCGGACAGCGGCAGCGTGCCCACGCCCACCACCAGCATCGCCGCACCGGGCGTGGACCATGCCGTCACCACCGGCATCCGGTAGCGCAGCGACAGGCCGATGCAGGTCACGCCCATGCCGATGCCCAGCGCCCACATCCACGAGGCGATCTCCACCTGTCCGGCGCCTAGTGCCTGCGCCGCCTGGAACACGATCACCGCCGAGCTGGCGAAGCCCACCAGCACCGTGATGAAGCCGGCGACGACGGCCGGCAGCGAGAGATCGCGGAAGAAGGAGCGCGCGGCGGTATCGGCCATCATGCAGGCAGCAGGGGGAGGTGGCCGCATTGTGGCCCACGTCCGGCCATCGCCCGAAGGGTGCGTGCAACCCCGCATTTGCCGAGTCTGGCGCGAACGGCACGAAGTTGATCCATCGCATCAACAAGCGTCGCGAAGCCATTGACGTATTCAGCGAAGTGTCTAGAATGCGCCGCCTTGCTTCAGTCCATGCGCTCGCTTGTCGGGCAGCGGGTCACGAAACAGGCCGCCGCTCCTGAAGTTGGGAGTTGACGGAAGCGAAAAGCCGGTCATAATAGGCGGCTCGCTTCGGCGCTGGCCCTTTGGGGTTGGGTTGAAGGGTCAACACTCTCTCGATGAGGTGTTGACGGCAACGAA
>NZ_LDJP01000048.1 GCF_001431505.1 Stenotrophomonas daejeonensis | reverse complement strand
GCCGACGTGGTGCTGGTCAACACCTGCTCGATCCGCGAGAAGGCGCAGGAGAAGGTGTTCAGCCAGCTCGGCCGCTGGAAGGAGCTGAAGGCCGGCGGCCGCGAGGTCATCATCGGCGTCGGCGGCTGCGTCGCCTCGCAGGAGGGCGAGGCCATCGTCAAGCGCGCGCCGTATGTCGATCTGGTGTTCGGCCCGCAGACCCTGCACCGCCTGCCCGAGCTGATCCGCGCCCGCCGCGAGCAGAACCGGCCGCAGGTGGACATCAGCTTCCCCGAGATCGAGAAGTTCGACCGCCTGCCCGAGCCGCGCGCCGAGGGCCCCTCGGCATTCGTGTCGATCATGGAAGGCTGCTCCAAGTACTGCTCGTTCTGCGTGGTGCCCTATACCCGCGGCACCGAGGTCAGCCGCCCGTTCGAGGACGTGGTGGTCGAGTGCGTGCAACTGGCCGCGCAGGGCGTGCGCGAGATCAACCTGCTCGGGCAGAACGTCAACGCCTATCGCGGGCCGTATGGCGATGGGGAACTGGCGGACCTGGGGCTGCTGATCCGCACCATCGCCGAGATCGACGGCATCGGCCGCATCCGCTTCACCACCTCGCATCCGCTGGAGTTCTCCGACTCGCTGGTGGACGCCTACCGCGACGTGCCCAAGCTGGCCAACTACCTGCACCTGCCGGTGCAGGCCGGCAGCGACCGCGTGCTCAGCGCGATGAAGCGCGGCTACACCGCGCTGGAGTTCAAGGCCAAGATCCGCAAGCTGCGCGCGGTGCGCCCGGACATCTCGATCAGCTCGGACTTCATCGTCGGCTTCCCCGGCGAGACCGAGGCCGACTTCGAGAAGACCATGAAGCTGATCGAGGACGTGGGCTTCGACCAGAGCTTCTCCTTCATCTATTCGCGCCGCCCGGGGACGCCTGCCGCCGACCTGGAGGACACCACCTCGGAGGCCGAGAAGCACGCGCGGCTGTCGCGCCTGCAGGCACACATCAACGAGTATGCCGCCGGCATCTCGAAGAAGATGGTCGGCAGCGTGCAGACCGTGCTGGTCGAGGGCCCCTCGCGCAAGGACGCCAACGAACTGACCGGCAAGACCGAGAACATGCGCTCGGTGAACTTCCCCGGCCACCCGCGCCTGATCGGCCAGTTCGTCGACGTGGTCATCACCGAGGCGTTGAGCAACTCGCTGCGCGGGCGGGTGGTGACCGACCAGGCTTGAATCGCGAGCCTGGCTCGCTCCCACATCCGTAGATGCGGGGCTTGCCCCGCATGGAGCTTCCCCGATAAAGCCCCGCACCGGGCAAGCCCGGTGCCTACGAGAGGCGCTCGTGCCGACCTTCGTCGCGGTCAATTTTTCACCACGCGACCCAAACCCTTGCCGCACCTGTCCCGCACGCGGTTATCCACAACTTCATCGCGCGCGCATCCACATGCGATGTGGAAACCCCCTTGTCGCCCGATCAATCCAGCCGCTTGCGGAAACGCAGGATCGCCCCGGCCATCATCACCGCGCTGAAGGCCAGCAGCGCCAGCGCGTCCGGCCACAACTCCCACAGGCTGGCGCCGCGCAGCATCACGCCGCGGATCAGGCGCAGGAAGTGGGTCAGCGGCAGCACTTCGGCCAGCCATTGCACCGGGCGCGGCATGCCGGCGAACGGGAACATGAAGCCGGACAGCAGGATCGACGGCAGGAACAGGAAGAAGGTCATCTGCATCGCCTGGAACTGCGATTGCGCGCGGGTGGAGATCAGCAGGCCCAGCGCCAGGTTGGCGACGATCAGCAGGGCGGCGGCGACGAACACGTCCAGCAGGCTGCCACCCAGCGGCACGTGGAACAGCCACGTGCCCAGCGCCAGCACCATGCTGGTCTGCACCAGCCCGACGACCACGTAGGGAACGACCTTGCCGACCATCAGCTCGGCGCTGGTCAGCGGCGTGGCGATCAGCAGCTCCATGTTGCCGCGCTCGCGTTCGCGCACGATCGCCACCGCGGTGAACAACACCATCGTCATGGTCAGGATCACCCCCACCAGTCCCGGCACGATGTTGGCCGCCGAGCTGCGCTGCGGGTTGTAGAAGCCGACCACGCCGATGCTGCCGGCCGCCAGCGGATTGAAGCCGCTGCCATCCAGCGGCATCCGCGCCAGCTGCGCCGCCGCGCTCTGCACCGCGTTGTCGCTGCCATCGACCAGTATCTGCAAGGCCTCGCGGCCTTCGGTGCGGCGCCGCTCGTAATCGGGCGGGATGACGATGCCGATGCTGATTTTCCCGCGCCGCATCGCCTCCAGCAGTTGCTGCGGCGTTTCCGCCTCCAGCACGGGCGTCACCACGCCGGTGGCGACGATGTCGTGCGCCAGCATGCGCGAGGCCGAGGTACGGGCCTGGTCGGCGAAGCCGGCGGACAGGTCGCGCAGGTTGGTGTTGATCGCATAGCCGAACAGCAGCAACTGCATCACCGGGATGCCGATGATCATCGCCAGGGTGATGCGGTCGCGCCGCATCTGCCGCACCTCCTTGGCCATCACCCCTAGCAGGCGCCGCAGCTTCATGCGTCCTCCCCGGCGGCATGCCGGCGGCGGGTGGTGGCGACGAACACGTCTTCCAGGCTGGCGGGTTGCGGATGGATGCGGGCGGCGATGCCTGCCGCGCGCAGCGCATCGGCCAGGGGCGTTCCGGCATTTTCGTCGGCCAGCAGCACGCGCAGGCTGTTGCCGACCTGCGCCACGCTGGTCACGCCCGCGCAGGCCGACAGCACCCGCGCCGCCTGCCGGGGTTGGTCCGCCTCGACCACCAGCGTGCGCCCGGCCAGTTGCGCGGCGAGGTCGGCCGGCGTGCCATCGGCGACCAGCATGCCGTGGTCGAGGATGGCGATGCGGTGGCAGCGCTCGGCCTCGTCCATGTAATGCGTCGATACCAGCAGCGTGGTGCCGGCATCGGCCAGCTCGAAGAGCTTCTCCCAGAAATCGCGGCGCGATTCAGGATCAACCGCGCTGGTCGGTTCGTCGAGGAACAGCAGCTCCGGCTGATGGATCACCGCGGCGGCCAGCGCCAAGCGCTGCTTCTGGCCGCCGCTCATGGTGCCGGCCAACTGCTTCTGCCGGTCCTGGAAATGGTATTGCTCGACCAGTTCGTCGATGCGCCGGCGCGCCGGCGCCCTGGGCATGTCGTGCACGGCGGCGAGGAATTCCAGGTTCTCGCGCACGCTCAGGTCGTCGAACAGCGAGAACTTCTGCGTCATGTAGCCGATGCGGCTGCGCAGCGCCTCGGCCTGTTCGGGAATGCGCAGGCCCAGCACGTCGATCTCGCCCGCGCTGGGCGTGAGCAGGCCGCACAACATGCGGATGGTGGTGGACTTGCCCGAGCCGTTCGGGCCGAGGAAGCCGTAGACCTGCCGGCGCGGCACGTCCAGGTCGACGCCATCCACCGCGGTGAGTGCGCCGAACCGCTTGCTCAGGCCGCGCGCGCGGATGGCGAGATCGTCGGCGAGGTCGTCCGCCATCGCGGCATGCTCAATACGCGGCATCGGCCACGACCTGCACCGGCGCGCCCACCGGCAGCGTGGCCGCGTCCTTGCCCAGGCTGATTTCGGCCAGGTAGCTCAGGCGTTCGGCGTCCTGCCCGGTCAACGCGAAATACGGGGTGAACACCGGCTCGCTGCGGATCATGCGCACGCGCCCGGCGAACACCTGTTCCGTCGCTTGCCCCTGCACCTGCACGCGCAGCGTGTCGCCCACCTGCACGCGGTTGCGCAGCGCCTGCGGCAGGTAGACCCGCGCATACGGCGCCTCGCCGACCAGCAGGACCACCAGTGGCGCGCCCGCGGCCGGCTGGTCGCCGAGCTTGTACGGCAGGCTGTCCACCCGGCCGGCGCGCGGCGCGACCAGCGCCAGCTTGTCCAGCAACACCGTCTGCGCTGCCGCGCTGGCTTCGGCCGATGCCACGGCGGCCTCGCCCTGCGCCACCTGTTCGGAACGGCTGCCGTGCAGCAATTCGGCCAAGGCCGCCTCGGCCTGCCGCACCTGCGCCTGCGCGCTCTGCGCGGCGGCGCGGGCACGGTCCAGCTCCGCCGCGGCGACCAGTTGCCGCGGGGCCAGCGGTTGCAGGCGCGAATGGTAGGCCTGCGCTTCGCGTGCCTGTGCGTGCGCGGCGGCCAGGGCGGCGCGGGCCCGGGCGATATCCTCCGTGCGCGGGCCGTGGCGCAGTTCCGACAACGCGGCGCTACGTTGCGCCGTTTGCGCCTGCAGTGCCGCCAGTTGCGATGCGGTGTGCGTCGGTTCGAGTTGCAGCAGCGGTGCGCCCGCGGCGACCTGCTGGCCTTCGCGCACGTCGATCCGCACGATGCGCTCCGAAGCCGGCGCCGGCAACGTCACCCGGTCCCATTCCAGCGTGCCCAGCGCCTGTGGCGGCTGCCGCGAACAACCGGCCAGCAGCACGGCCAGCAACGCCGTGGCGGGAATGCGTCGATCAGCCATGTTCCAGCTCCAGTCCCTGCGTCAACAATGCCAGCGCATGGCGCTGCACCACGTCGGCCCCCAGTTCGCCCGTGCCGAACAACTGCTGCCAGATCGGCGCGCTGGCCAGCGGGAACATCGTCAGCCCCACCATCGACACCACCATCAGGCGCGGGTCCAGCCGCGGATTGAGCTGCCCGGCCCGTTGCGCCACCGTGAAACGCTCGGCCAGCAGCTGCGGCAGCAGCGGGCCGATCCGTTCGATCATCACCTCGCGCAATGCACCGCCTTCGCAGAGGATTTCGCGCACCCACAGCGTCGGCAGCCACGGATGCGCGGCCACCGCGCGGGTGATGCCGTTGACGAAGGCGGCCACCAGCGCAGCCACGTCGTCGCCTGCCTCGCCCACCCCGGCATGCACCTGCGCCATCACCGGCCACAGCCGCTCGGCCACCACCGCCTGCTGCAACTGCAGCTTGTCGCCGAAGTAGTAATGCACCAGCGCCGGCGTCACCCCGGCGCGGCGGGCGATGTCGCGCAGCGAAGTGGCACTTATGCCCCGCGCGGCGAAGCAGGCCAGCGCCGCGTCCAGCAGCCGTTCGCGCAAGTCGACGGCATCGGCGGTGGGCCGCCGCCCCGGCGTGCGCTTGCGCGGGGAGCTGGCAACGGGTTTTGCCGGTGCTTCGAGCGGGGCTGCCGCGCGTCTGCCCGGGCCGGAAGTCGTGGATGCGGTTCGCTTCATCGCATCATTTAATTCAATGAACAATTAAATTTCAACGACCGAATCGGGATGCACCCGGTTCATGGACGCGAACCGCCCTGCCGGAGGGGCCACGGCGAAAGTGAGACAATGCCGCCTGCGCGCCGCGGCATTGATACCGTGCGCACCGGCACCATCTCCTTGCCCATGACCGCCATCACCCACCACGACTTCACCCTGGAACCGGCCGACAACGAGCGCCTGGCCAACCTTTCCGGCCCGTTCGACGAACACCTGCGCCAGATCGAACTGGCCCTGGGCGTGGAGATCGCCAACCGCGGCCACGTATTCCGCGTCAGCGGCCCCGGCAGGACTGCCGCCGAAGCCGGGAAGCTGCTCGAGGCGCTGTATGCCGAGGCCGGCGAAACCGTGTTCGACAGCCACGCCATCCACCTGCGGCTGAACCGCGCCAACGTCGCGCAGGTGGCCGAACGCACCTACGAGGCGCAGGAAGTGGCGATCAAGGTCAAGCGCGGCACCGTGCGCGGGCGCGGCGCCAACCAGTCCAAGTACCTGCACCAGATCGCCACCCACGACATCAACTTCGGCGTCGGCCCGGCCGGCACCGGCAAGACCTTCCTTGCCGTGGCGATGGCGGTGGAGGCGCTGAACGAATCGCGGGTGCAGCGGCTGATCCTGGTGCGCCCGGCGGTGGAGGCCGGCGAGAAGCTCGGCTTCCTGCCCGGCGACCTGTCGCAGAAGGTCGATCCCTACCTGCGCCCGCTGTACGACGCGCTGTACGAGATGCTCGGCGTGGAAAAAGTCGCCAAGCTGCTGGAAAAGAACGTCATCGAGATCGCGCCGCTGGCCTACATGCGCGGGCGCACGCTCAACGATGCCTTCGTGATCCTCGACGAGGCGCAGAACACCACCATCGAGCAGATGAAGATGTTCCTGACCCGGCTCGGCTTCGGCTCCACCGCGGTGGTCACCGGCGACCTCACCCAGACCGACCTGCCCAAGCACGTCAAGTCCGGCCTGCGCGATGCCATCGAGGTGCTGCGCGGTGTGGAAGGCGTGAGCTTCACCTTCTTCGAATCGCGCGACGTGGTGCGCCACCCGCTGGTGGCGCGCATCGTCAGCGCCTACGACCACCGCGACCTGCAGCGGGTCAAGCCCGGAGCGGAAGAATGACAAAAGGCCCCGTGCAACTGGACGTCGCCGTCAGCTATGCCCTGCCCCGCGCCGGGCTGCCGGCGGCGGCGAGTTTCCGCAAGTGGGTGGCCGCCGCGTTGAAAGGGCGCATCCGCGAGGCCGACCTCGCCATCCGCCTGGTCGATACGAAGGAAGGCCAGGCGCTGAACCACCACTACCGCGGCAAGGACTACGCCACCAACGTGCTCAGCTTCCCCGCCGAGCTGCCCGAAGGCCTGCCCAAGGGCGTCAAGTTCCCGCTGCTGGGCGACCTGGTGATCTGCGCGCCGGTGGTGGCCCGCGAGGCCGCCGAGCAGGGCAAGCCGCTGCGCGCCCACTACGCGCACCTGACCGTGCATGGCGTGCTGCACCTGCTGGGCTGGGACCACGAGGACGACAGGGAAGCCGAGGCGATGGAGCAACTGGAGCGCGAGATCCTCGCCGACCTCGGCATCGCCGACCCGTATGCCGGCGAGCGCTGAGCGCGTCCCCGCATTTTCCTTCCTGCCGCCTGATCCGGACGCCAGATTGATGAAAAACCTCTTCTTCCCCCTCGCCCTGCTCGCCGCCCTGCCGGCCACGGCCCGGGCCGAACCGGCCATCGACCTGCCGGCGCTGATCGAGTGCCGGCAGAGCGTCAGCGAGTTCACCGCGCTGGCGCCGATCGCCGCCGACCCGCTCAAGGCGGTGGCGCTGGGCTGGCGGCCGCTGCCGCAGGGCAACCTGTTCATGAACGAGTACGTGCTGAACGAGCCCATCAGCGTGTTCGGCCGCCGCGCCGACCACATCGCGATGGCCGGCGCCAGCATCGTCGCCCTGCTCGACCTGCCCGACCCGCACCCGCTGGCCGACGAACTGAAGCTGGAAACCGGCTACGACGCCGACGGCAAGTTCATGGCCGGGCGCGAGCTGGTCAGCCGCGACGTGGTCGATGCCGAAACCGGCGAGCCGATGATCGAATCGGTGATCCTGAGCGTGTCCAACGTCAAATCGCACCCCGGCAAGACCCTGGCCGGCTGCACCTACAGCCTCGACCTGCCGGCCGAGGACGAAGCGCCGGATGCCGCGTCAGGCGCGGCCAAGGCCACGCCGCCGGCCTGAACGGCCTCCTGCTAGACTTCCCGCCACCGCCCGCGCACCGGGCGCAACGACCGAAGCAATGTCCGAAGACGACAGTAGTACCGCGCCGGAACCTGGCGAGAAGAAGCGCAACTGGCTCGAACGCCTGAGCGCGGCCTTTTCCGGCGAACCCCACACCCGCGACGAACTGGTGGCCGTGCTGCAGACGGCCCAGCAGGACGGCCTGATCGCCGCCGATACCCTGCGCATGATGGAAGGCGCCATCGCGGTGGCCGAGCTGACCGTCGGCGACGTGATGATCCCGCGCTCGCAGATGGTGTCGCTGCCGGCCGAGCGCCCGTTCCCGGAACTGATGGAGCAGGTGGTCGAGTCCGGCCACTCGCGCTTCCCCGTGCACGGCGAGAACAAGGACGACGTGCTCGGCATCCTGCTGGCCAAGGACCTGCTGCGCGGTGCCCTCGCCGGCGGCCGCCACGGCAGCCTGCACGAACTGCTGCGGCCGGCGGTGCTGATCCCCGAGTCGAAGAAGCTCAACGTGCTGCTCAAGGAGTTCCGGCTCTCGCGCAACCACATGGCGATCGTGGTCGACGAATACGGCGGCGTGGCCGGGCTGGTCACCATCGAGGACGTGCTGGAGCAGATCGTCGGCCAGATCGACGACGAGCACGACGAGACCGAGGACCATACCGCGCAGATCGCGATACAGGCCGACGGCCGCTACGTGGTCGACGCGCTGACCGCGATCGAGGACTTCAACGAGCGCTTCGGCGCGACCTTCTCCGACGACGACTACGACACCATCGGCGGGCTGGTCACCGAGGCCACCGGCCACCTGCCCGAGATCGGCGACGAGCTCACCCTGGACCGCTTCGTGTTCCGCGTCGCCCGCGCCAACGCGCGGCGGGTGCAGGCGTTCCACGTCACCGTGCTGCCGCCCGACACCCGGGACGACGAGTGAACGCCCGCCTGCACCGCCTGCTGCCGTGCCTGTTGCTGCTGTGCGCGCTGTTCGCCGGCAGCGCCTGCGCCGCCGATGACGATGCCACCGCGCCACGCATCGGCGTGGTGACGATGCAGCCGGGCGAAGTGTTCTTCGAGCGCTTCGGCCATGACGCGCTGGTCGTGGCCGACCCGGACGGCGGCCGCGCCACGTCCTACAACTTCGGCTTCTTCGATCCCTCCGAAACGGATTTCGTCGGCAACTTCGTCCGCGGGCGGATGATGTACTACCTCGTCGCGCTGCCGCTGGAGGAAGACCTGGCCCAGTACCGCGACGCCGGGCGCGGCGTCTCCATCCAGTGGCTGGACCTGCCGCCGCCGCAGGCGCGCGCGCTGGCCGCCGACCTGGCCGAGCGCGCGCGCCCCGAGAACGCGCGCTACCGCTACGACTACTTCACCGCCAACTGCTCGACGATGGTGCGCGACGCGCTCGACCGCGCGATGGGCGGCAGCCTGCGCGCGCAGCTGGCCGGCCGTTCGCGCGGCAACAGCTACCGCAGCGAGGCGGTGCGGCTGGCCTCGCCGTCGCCGTGGATGTGGCTGGGCTTCGACCTCGGGCTGGGGCCGTGGGCCGACCAGCCGCTGTCGCGCTGGCAGGAGGCGTTCGTGCCGATGCGGCTGGCCGACGGCCTGCGCGAGGCCCGCAACGCGGCCGGCCGGCCACTGGTGCGCGACGAGCGGGAACTGCTGCCGCAGCGCCTGCCGCCGGAACCGGCCGAGCAACTGCGGCCGTGGTGGCCGTGGCTGCTGCTCGGCCTTGCCGGCGCCGGGCTGGTTTTCGCAGCGCGCGGCCGCCGCCGCGTGCTGGGCGGCTTCGCGTTGCCGTTCTGGCTGTTCTGCGGCGGCGCCGGCCTGCTGCTGGCCTGGCTGTGGGGCTTCAGCGAGCACCGCGCCGCCTGGGCCAACCGCAACCTGCTGCTGCTCTGCCCGCTGGCGCTGGCGCTGCTGCCCGGCGCATGGCGCCTGCTGCGCGGGCGCCAGCCGGGGCGCTGGTTCGCGCGGCTGCTGTGGGCGGTGGCCGCCATCGCCACGCTGTCGCTGCCGCTGCACTGGCTGTCGTTGCAGGCGCAGTTCAACATGCAGTGGATCGTGCTGCTGCTGCCCGTCCACCTGGCATTGGCGCTGGTGCTGGGCCGGCGCGGCTTGGCGGCCGGCACCGGCTGAGGCACGATGCCGGCATGGAAACCGGCACCGCTTCGTCCTCCAGCAACCCGCCCTGCGTCATCAACTGCATCTGCTACGACGCCGCCGGCAAGCCGCGGCCGATCGCGCTGGACGACATCGGCGAAACCCTGCGCGATCAGGCGCAGGGTTTCGTCTGGATCGGCCTGTACGAGCCGGACGATGCAGTGCTGGCCAAGGTGCAGGAGGAGTTCGGCCTGCACGACCTGGCCATCGAGGACGCCCTCAAGGCCCACCAGCGGCCCAAGGTGGAGGTCTACGGCGACTCGCTGTTCGTGGTGGTGCAGACCGCGCAGGTGCTGGACGAGCGCATCCACTACGGCGAAACCCATGCCTTCCTCGGCGCGCGCTACCTGGTGACGGTGCGCCACGGCGCCTCGATGTCGTATGCCCCGGTGCGCGCGCGGCTGGAACGCGAACCGGCGCTGCTGGCGCTGGGGCCGTCGTTCTGCCTGTACGCGGTGCTCGACGCCATCGTCGACAACTACCTGCCGATCACCGACAGCTTCCGCGACACCCTGGATCTGCTGGAGAAGGACATCTTCGCCGAGAGCTACCGGCGCCGCACCGTGGTGCGCCTGTACGAACTCAAGCGCGAGCTCAACAAGATGCGGCTGGCGGTGGCGCCGTTGCAGGACGCGCTGGCGCAGTTGCAGCGCAACCCGGCGCAGTTGCTGCACGAGGAGGCGCGGCTGTACCTGCGCGACGTGCAGGACCATGCCGCACGCGTCAACGACGCCATCGACACCCTGCGCGAGATGCTCGGCACCGCGCTGAGCGTGAACCTGTCGCTGGTCACGCTGGCGCAGGGCGAAACCGTCAAGCGGCTCGGCGCCTGGGCCGCGCTGCTGGCCGCGCCGACGCTGGTCACCAGCTGGTACGGCATGAACTTCGCCGACATGCCGGAGCTGGCCGGCCGCTATGCCTATCCGTTGCTGATCGTGGTGGTCGGCGCGGCCTGCGTGGTGCTGTACCGGCTGTTCAAGCGTTCCGGCTGGCTGTAGCACCCTACCTGTCCACTCCCGGGGAACCGCATGGAAAACGACACCACCCACGCCCACCCGCGCCGTCGCTTCCTGCGCAACACGCTGGCACTGGGCGCCGCCCTGCCCCTGCTCGGGCAGGCGCGGGCCGCCAATGGCAACGACGACCGCGCCGACGCCGCGCTGCCCGCGTCCATCCGCGCCCTGCAGCCGGTCGCGCAGCGGGTGGTGCCGATCACCGTCGCCGAGCGCGCGCAGCGCCTGGCGCGGGCGCAGCAGTTGATGGACGAACAGCGCATCGATGCCGTGTTCATCGGCGCCGGCAGCTCGCTGACCTATTTCACCGGCATGCACTGGTGGAACAGCGAGCGCCTGACCGGCGTGATCCTGCCGCGCAGCGGCGCGCCGGTGTACGTCACCCCGGAATTCGAGCGCGGCCGCACGCTGGAACAGATCAAGTTCGGCGACGACGTGCGCGGCTGGCAGGAGGACGAGGACCCCTATGCGCTGGTCGCGCAGGTGCTGCGCGGCTTCGGCGCCGGCAGTGGCAGCGTCGGCATCGAGGAAACCGTGCCGTTCTTCCGCAGCAAGGGGATCATGGATGCGCTGCCGCACGCGCGCTTCGTCGATGCCTGGCCGGTCACGGCCGGCTGCCGGCGGATCAAGAGCCCGGCGGAAATGGCGCTGATGCGGCTGGCCAACCAGACCACGCTGGCGGTGTACGAGGCGGTGTGGAAGGCGCTCGCACCGGGCATGACCGAGGGCGACATCGCCGCGCTGGTCGCCGCCGCCTACGCCCGCACCGGGCTGCGCGGCAGCGCCGACGTCAACATCGGCAAGTACACCGCCTCGCCGCACGGCTCGGACGCGCCGCAGCGCCTGGTCGAAGGCACGCCGGTGATCTTCGACGGCGGCTGCCGGGCCGACGGCTACACCAGCGACATCACCCGCACCGTGGTGCTGGGCCAACCCGGCGACGACATCCGCCGCGTGTTCGACATCGTGCTGCAGGCGCAGACCGCCGCGCTGGACGCCGCGCGCCCCGGCGTGGCGATGGAGGCGCTGGACGCGGCCGCGCGCAAGGTCATCACCGACGCCGGCTACGGCCCGGACTACCGCTATTTCAGCCATCGCCTGGGCCACGGCATCGGCATGGACATGCACGAGTGGGACTACCTGGTACGTGGCAACAAGCACCTGCTGGAACCGGGCATGACCTTCAGCGACGAGCCCGGCATCTACATCCCGGAAAAGTTCGGCGTGCGGCTGGAGGACATCCTGCACGTCACCGCCGATGGTGCCGAGCTGCTGACGCCGCAGAGCCCGTCGATCGACCATCCCTTCGGTTGAACCGTAGATGCGGGGCTTGCCCCGCATGCGGCTTCACCGGGAAGGCCCATGTACGGGGCAAGCCCCGTATCTACGCCACATAGATGGTCTTGATGTTGGTGAACTCGCGGATGCCGTGCTCGGCCAGCTCGCGGCCGAAGCCCGAGCGCTTGCTGCCGCCGAACGGCAGGCGTACGTCGCTCCTGACCACCGCGTTGACGAAGGCCGCGCCGCATTGCAGCTGCGCGGCGACCTGCTCGCCGCGCGCGGCATCGCGCGTCCACACGCTGCCGCCGAGGCCGAAGCCGGTGTCGTTGGCCACCCGCACCGCCTCGGCCTCGTCCTTCACCCGCAGGATCGCCGCCACCGGACCGAACAGTTCCTCTTCATAGGCCGGCATGCCCGGCGCCACGTGGTCGAGGATCGATGCCGGATAACCGGCGTGGCTGCCGGCGATGGGCTCGCAGCCCAGCAGCACCTTGGCGCCCTTGTCGATGCTATCGCGCACTTGCCGGTGCAGCCCGTCGCGCAGGTCGGCGCGCGCCATCGGCGCCAGCGTGGTGGCCGCGTCCCGCGGATCGCCGTACACGCGCGCCTTCGCCGCCTCGACGAAGCGCTGCACGAAGGCGTCGGCGATGGCTTCGACCAGCACGAAGCGCTTGGCGGCGATGCAGGTCTGCCCGGCATTGTCGAAGCGCGACTTCACCGCCGCCGCGACGGCCACGTCGAGGTCGGCATCGTCCAGCACCACGAAGGCATCGCTGCCGCCCAGTTCCATCACGCACTTCTTCAGCTGGTCGCCGGCATTGGCGGCGATCGCGCGCCCGGCGCGCTCGCTGCCGGTCAGCGTCACCGCCTTGACCCGGCGGTCGCGCAGCACCTCGGCGGCCTGGTCGTTGTCGATGTGCAGCACGTCGAACACGCCGGCCGGCATGCCGGCATCGGCCAGCACCGCGGCGATCAGGTCGGCGCAACCGGGCACGTTGCTGGCGTGCTTGAGCAGGGCGACGTTGCCGGCCATCAGCGACGGCGCCAGGAAGCGGAACACCTGCCAGACCGGGAAGTTCCACGGCATCACCGCCAGCACGCAGCCGATCGGCTGGTAGACGACATGGCTGCGCTGCGCCTCGGTCGGGATCGCCTGCGGCGCGAGATAATCGGCGGCATGGTCGGCGTAGTACTCGCAGGCCGCCGCACTCTTCTCGATCTCGCCCAGCGCCTCGCCGCGCAGCTTGCCCATTTCGGCGGTCATCGCGTGCTGGATGTCGTCGCGGCGCGCACGCAGCCCGGCAGCGGCCTTGCGCAGCAGGGTGCCGCGCTGTTCCAGCGTCATGCCGGACCACCTCGGGAACGCGGCCTCGGCTGCGGCCAGCCGCTGCTCGACGGCGGCGGCGCTCAGCAGTTCGACCGTGCGCTCGACGCGGCCGTCGAAGGGATTGATGGTCTGGTACGAAGCCATGTCGGCACACCTGCATCCAATGATGGGGGACATTTTGACGCCACACATGTTAGTGCCACCTCAAAGCCCCCCTCCCGGCGCCGGAGGTTGCACCGCTTCGGGAGCGGGCATTCAAGCCGTCAGCCGTTGTCCTGCAACGCCAGCTGCATGTCGCGCTGGCGGCGCTTCTCGGCGCGCGCCGTGATCCACCAGCCCAGCACCGCCACCAGCGACACCGCCAGCACCAGCAGGCTGGCCAGCGCGTTGATCTTCGGGCTCACGCCCATGCGCACCGAGGCGAAGATCTTCATCGGCAGCGTGGTCGAGCTGGGGCCGGCGACGAAGCTGGCGATCACCACGTCGTCCAGCGACAGGGTGAAGGCCAGCAGCCAGCCGGACAGCAGCGCCGGGGCGATGATCGGCAGGGTGACCAGGAAGAACACCTTGACCCGGTTGGCGCCCAGGTCCATCGCCGCCTCTTCCAGCGAGCGGTCCAGCTCCTGCAGGCGCGAGGACACCACCACCGTCACGAAGGAAAGGGTGAAGGTGACGTGCGCGATCCAGATCGCCACCACGCCCTTGGACGGCAGCCCGAACAGCCCGCCCATCGACACCAGCATCAGCAGGATCGACAGGCCGATGATGACCTCGGGCATCACCAGCGGCGCGGTGACCAGCGCGCCGAACACGCTCTTGCCGGGGAAGCGCCGGAAGCGGGTCATCGCCATCGCCGCCAGCGTGCCGAGCACCATCGCCGCGGTGGCGGTCCAGAACGCCACCTTCAGGCTGATCCAGGCCGCCTCCAGCAACTGCCGGTCGCGGAACAGCTCGCCGTACCACCTGGTGGAAAACCCCGCCCATACCGTCGCCAGCCGCGAGGAATTGAACGAGTACAGCATCAGCAGCAGGATCGGCAGGTACAGGAAGGCGAAGCCGAGCAGCAGCACGCTCCAGCCCAGCCAGCGGTGGTTGCGCACCATGCTCATGCCAGCTTCCCTTCCAGCTCGCGCTGCTGGAAGCGGTTGAAGACGACGATCGGGACCAGCAGCAGGAGCAGCATCACGATCGCCACCGCCGAGGCCAGCGGCCAGTCTCGGTTGTTGAAGAACTCGCCCCACAACACCCGGCCTATCATCAGCGTGTCCGGGCCGCCGAGCATCTCCGGGATCACGAACTCGCCCACCGCCGGGATCATCACCAGCATGCAGCCGGCGACGATGCCGCCGCGCGACAGCGGCAGGGTGATGCGCACGAACGCCTGCCACGGCTTGGCGCCGAGGTCGTAGGCCGCTTCCAGCAGGCGGTGGTCGAGCTTGACCAGGTTGGCGTACAGCGGCAACACCATGAACGGCAGGTAGCAGTAGACGATGCCGATGTAGGCGGCCAGCGGGGTGTAGAGGATGCGCAGCGGTTCGTCGATCAGGCCCATGCCGATCAGCGCGCGGTTGACCAGGCCGTTGCTGTCGAGGATGCCGATCCACGCATACACGCGGATCAGGAACGAAGTCCACGACGGCAGCACCACCAGCATCATCGCGATGTTGCGCGCCGACGGCGACATGCGCGCGATCACGTAGGCCATCGGGTAGCCGATCAGCAGGGTCAGCAGGGTCGAGATGACCGCGATCCTGATCGAGCTGAGGTAGGCGACCACGTACTGGCTGTCGGTCAGCAGTTGGGCATAGTTGCCGAGGTTGAGCTTGACGCTGAACGCGTTGTCCACGTACTCGACGATGGACGTGTACGGCGGCATCGCCACGGCCATCTTCGCGAACGAGATCTTCAGCACGATCAGGAACGGGATCGCGAAGAACAGCAGCAGCCACAGGTAGGGCGCGCCGATCACCGCCGAACGGATGCCGGGCAGCCAGCGCTTCGCCGCGTTCGCGTTCATGCGGTCAGCACCACGCCGTCGTTGTCGTCCCAGCTCACCCAGACCTCGTCGTTCCAGGTGATGCCGTCGCTGTCCCAGCGCTTCATGTTGGCGAAGTTGGACATGATCCTGGCGCCGCTGGGCAGGCGCACGTGGTACACGGAATGGCTGCCGAAATAGGCGATGTCCTCGACCACCCCGCGCGCCTTGTTGGTGTCGCCTTCCGGCTCGTCCTTGCCGATGTGCACCTTCTCCGGGCGCAGCGCGAACGCCACCGGCTGGCCCTCGTAGCCGGTGATGCCGTGGCCGACGTAGATCGGCGCCGGGAAATCGGCGGTGCGCACGGTGACGTATTCGGGCAGGTCCTCGTCGATCACGCCCTCGATCAGGTTGACCGAGCCGATGAAGCCGGCGACGAAGCGGTTGGCCGGCTGCTCGTAGATGTCATCGGGCTTGCCGATCTGCTGGATCCAGCCCTGGTCCATCACCGCGATGCGGGTGGCCATGGTCATCGCCTCTTCCTGGTCGTGGGTGACCATCACGCAGGTCACGCCCAGCTGCTCGATGATGTTGACCAGCTCCAACTGCATCTTCGAGCGCAGCTTCTTGTCCAGCGCGCCCATCGGCTCGTCCAGCAGCAGCAGCTTCGGCCCCTTGGCCAGCGAGCGCGCCAGCGCCACGCGCTGCTGCTGGCCGCCGGAGAGCTGGTGCGGCTTGCGCTTGCCCAGTTTCTGCAGCTGCACCAGCTCCAGCATCTCGCCGACGCGGCGGGCGATGGCGTCCCTGGCCATGCCGTCCTGCTTGAGGCCGAAGGCGATGTTCTGCTCCACGGTCATGTGCGGGAACAGCGCGTAGGACTGGAACATCATGTTGATCGGCCGCTCGTAGGGCGGCAGCGTGCCGATCGGCTGCCCGTCGAGCAGGATTTTTCCCCTGGTCGGCGTCTCGAAGCCGGCCAGGCAGCGCAGCAGGGTGGACTTGCCGCTGCCCGAACCGCCGAGCAGCGCGAAGATCTCGCCCTTGCGCACGTCGAGGTTGACGTCGTCGACGGCGACGAAGCCGTCGAACTCCTTGCGCAGGTCGCGGATGGACAGGTAGCCGGGCTCGCCGGTCAGGGCGGCGGTGGGCGCTTCAACGGGCATCGGTGGCTCCGCGTGGAAAGTAGGCCGGGGCCACGCCCCCGGCGCCTTGGCATGGCAGGTCGGAATTCCCTTCTCCCTCCGGGAGAGGGTGCCCCGAAGGGGCGGATGAGGGTTCGGGACGAAGCCTCGCATGGTTGGACATCGGGAGGGCTTCGCCCCGACCCTCACCCCCTCTCCCGCAGGAGAGGGGCTTCAAAGCCGGCGGGTCACCGGCCGGTCTTGATCTCGGTCCACAAGCGCGTATAGAGCTTGTCCACGTCCGGCGGGTTGATCGCGTAGGTGAACATCTTCGCCGCCACCTCTTCCGATGGATAGATGGTCCTGTCCTCGCGGATCGCCTCGTCCACCAGCGGCGTGGCCGGCGTCACCGGGTTGGCGTAGTGGGTGACGTTGGTGTTGTTGGCCGCCACCTGCGGTTCGAGCAGGTAGTTGATGAACGCATAGGCGTTCTCCGGGTGCTTGGCGTCCTTCGGGATCGCCAGCATGTCGAACCACTGCGGCGCGCCCTCCTTCGGGATCGAGTACGCCACTTCCACGCCGTTGCCGGCCTCCTCGGCGCGGTCGCGGGCCTGGATGATGTCGCCCGACCAGCCCACCACCAGGCAGGTGCTGCCATTGGCCAGCGAACCGACGTACTGGCTGGAGTGGAAGTTCTGCACGTAGGGGCGGATCGACTTGAGCAGGTCGGCGGCCTTGCCGATCGTGGCCGGGTCGGTGCTGTGCGGGTCCTCGCCGAGGTAATGCAGGGCGATGGGAATCATGTCCGAAGGCGTGTCGAGGAGGGTGACGCCGCAGTCCTTCATCTTGCCGATGTTCTCCGGCTTGAACACCAGATCCCAGCTGTTGGCGATGTCGGTGCTGCCGCCGAAGCGTTCCTTCAGCTTGGCCACGTTGTAGCCGATGCCGGTGGTGCCCATCATGTACGGCACGCCGTACTTGTTCTCCGGGTCCTGCCCGGCGATGCGCGCCATCACCCCGGCGTCGAGGTTGGCGAGGTTCGGGATCCTGCTCTTGTCCAGCGGCAGGAACACGCCGGCCTGGATCTGGCGGCCGAAGAAGTTCAGCGTCGGCACCACGATGTCGTAGCCGCTGTCGCCGGTGAGCAGCTTGGTCTCGACCATCTCGTCGCTGTCGAACACGTCGTAGGTGACCTTGATCCCGGTCGCCTTCTCGAAGTTCGGGATGGTGTCCTCGGCGATGTAGTCCGAGTAGTTGTAGACGTTGAGGACCTTGGCCTCGCCGCCCTCGGCGCCCGCGGCGCCGTCCTGCGTGCCGCCGCAGGCGGCGAGCAGGGAGGCGGCGACGGCGGCGGTCAGGATGCGCAGATTCATGGATTCTCCAAGGTGGGCCGGAAGGAAGGTGGATGGCATTGTCACATGGGGGACCGGTAGGAGCGACGTGAGTCGCGACGGGGTTTTGTCGGCAAGGCTTCGGTCGCGACTGACGTCGCTCCTGCAAAAGCAAAAGCCGGCTTTACACATTGAGCAGCAGGAACTCGCGCTCCCACGAGCTGATGACGCGGAAGAAGGTCTCGTATTCCTTGCGCTTGACCGAGACATAGGCGCGGCAGAAGCGCTGGCCCAGCAGCGCCTGCAACGGCTGGCAGCCTTCCAGCCCGTCCAGCGCCTCGCCCAGCGAGCGCGGCAGGTCGTAGCCCGGCGCCTTGGCGTTGCCGCTGACCGGCTCGCCCGGCTGCAACTGCTCGCGGATGCCGAGCAGGCCGCAGGCCAGGGTGGCGGCCATCGCCAGGTAGGGATTGGCGTCGGAACCGGCGAAGCGGCTCTCCACGCGGCTGTTCTCGGCGCTGTCGATCGGCACGCGCAGGCCGCAGGTGCGGTTGTCGAAGCCCCACTCCACGTTGCTCGGCGACACCTCGCCGAACACCAGCCGGCGGTAGGAATTGACGTTCGGGGCGAAGAACGCCATCGCCATCGGCACGTACTTCTGCAATCCACCCAGGTAGTGCATGAACAGCGGGCTGTAGCCGCCCTCGCCTTCGCCGGCGAACACGTTGGCGCCGTCGCTGGCGCGCAGCAGGCTCTGGTGGATGTGCATCGCGCTGCCCGGCTCGGTTTCCATCGGCTTGGCCAGGAAGGTGGCGTAGACGCCGTGGCGCATCGCCGCCTCGCGCATGGTGCGCTTGAACAGGAACACCTGGTCGGCCAGCGCCATCGCGTCGGCATGGGTGAAGTTGACCTCCAGCTGCGCCGCGCCGGATTCGTGGATCAGCGTGTCCACGTCCAGCTTCATCGCGTCGCAGTAGTCGTACATCAGGTCGAGGATGGGGTCGAACTCGTTGACCGCGTCGATCGAGTACGACTGCCGCGCCGTCTCCGGGCGCCCGGAACGGCCGGCCGGCGGCAGCAGCGGGAAATCCGGGTCGGTGTTCTTCTGCACCAGGAAGAACTCCACCTCCGGCGCCACGATCGGAGTCAGCCCCAGTTCGTCGTAGGCGGCCAGCACCCGCCGCAGCACGTTGCGCGGGGCCAGTTCGTGCGGCTGGCCGTCGCGGGTATGGCAGTCGTGGATGACCTGCGCGGTGGGGTCGGTGGCCCACGGCACCATGCGCACCGTGTCCGGGTCCGGGCGCAGCACCATGTCCGAATCGGCCGGCGCCACCAATTCGTAGTAGTCGTCGGGGAAGTCGCCGGTGACAGTGGTGGCGAATATGCCCTCGGGCAGGCGCGTGCCGTAGTCGTGGCGGAACTTGTCGGCCGGGATGATCTTGCCGCGCGCGTTGCCGGTGATATCCGGCACCAGGCACTCGACCTCGGTGATGTTGCGTTCCTTCAACCAGCGCAACAGGGCGCTGCCTTCCTGCACGGCGGGGACGGTCTTGCGGTTGCGCGGGCGCGGCTTCATGACGGTTCCGTTGCGTTTCCGTGGCAGCCGGCGACAGGGTGGCCGTGGCGATGCCGGGCACGATGATTGCGCTGGCACGCTACCGCCGCGGTGACGTTTAGGCAACAACACCGCGGCTACACTCCGCGCATGCCCGACGCCCACGCCCGGCCCGATCATCCGCCCAGCTGGTACGCGGCCAGCCTGCCGCCATCGGCGCCACGCGCAGCGCTGCAAGGCGCAACCCGCGCCGACGTGGCGGTGCTCGGCGCCGGCTACACCGGGTTGACCGCCGCGCTGGCGCTGGCCGAAAAGGGCCACCGGGTGACGGTGCTGGAAGCCGCGCGCGTCGGCTGGGGCGCCTCCGGCCGCAACGGCGGGCAGGCGCTGGCCGGCTACGGCTGCGACCTGCAGGTGCTGGAGGCGCGGCTGGGCGCGGCCGATGCACGGTTGCTGTTCGACTTTTCCCGCGACGGCCTGCGCATGCTGAAGGAACGCATTGCCCGCCACCGCATCGACTGCCACTGGCGCGACGGCCACGCCAACGTGGCGATCCGCCCGCGCCAGCAGCGTGCCCTGCGCGCCGACACCGAACGGATGGCGCAGCGCTACGACTACCCGCTGCAATGGTGGGACCGCGCGCAGCTGCAACGGCAACTGGCCAGCGAACGCTACCTCGGCGCGCAATACGACCCGGCCGGCGGCCACCTGCATCCGCTGGCCTATGCGCAGGGGCTGGCCCGCGCCGCCGAGGCGGCGGGCGTGGTCGTGCACGAGCAATCGCCGGTGACGCGGCTGCAACGCGGCCCGCGGCCGGTGCTGCACACCGCACGGGGCCGGGTCGAGGCCGACTTCGCGGTGCTGGCCGGCAACGCCCTGCTGCGGGGCATCGCGCCGGAGCTGGAGACGCGGATGATGCCGGTCGGCACCTGGATCGGCGCGACCCCGCCCCTCGGCGCCGAGCGCGCGCACGCCCTGATCCGCAACGACATGGCGGTGGCCGACGTGAACTGGGCGCTGGACTACTTCCGCCTCAGCCACGACCACCGCCTGCTGTTCGGCGGGCAGGCCAGCTACTCGGCACTGCCGCCGCCGGGCCTGCGCACGGCGATGCTCCGGCGCATGCGCAGGGTGTTCCCGCAGCTGGCCGACGTGGGGCTGGATCATCTGTGGGGCGGCTGCATCGACATCACCCGCAACCGCGCCCCGCACTGGGGCCGGCTCGCGCCCAACGTCTATTTCGCGCAGGGCTTCTGCGGCCACGGCGTGGCCAGCACCGGGCTGGCCGGCGAGATCATCGCCGCCGCCATCGCCGGCCAGGCGCAGCGGCTGGACGTGTTCGAGCGCATCGGCCACCGCCGCTTCCCCGGCGGGCCGGCGCTGCGCATGCCGCTGCTGGTGGCGGCGATGAGCTGGTACAAGCTGCGCGACCGGCTATGGTGAACACCCGGCTGAAGAATCGGCGCCAGCTGCCGCTATCCACAGGTTGAGAACTCCCGCGCCTGCCATGTCTCCCTACCCGCACGCCACGCCGACGCTCACGCCGCTGCCCCAGCGCATCCTGCTGGTCGAGAACTCGCGCACCTTCACCACGATGCTGCGCGAGGCCATCGAGCAGCGCCTGGAGCTGCCGGTCAGCGTGGCCACCACGCTGGCCGAGGCCGGCGAGCTGCTCGACCGCGAGGACGGCTGGTTCCTGGTGCTGACCGGGCTGGTACTGGCCGACGGCGACCGCGACCAAGTGGTGGAGTATTTCGTCGGCCGCGGCCTGTCCACCATCGTGGTCAGCGGCGTCTACGACGAGGACCTGCGCAAGCGCGTGCTGCAGCAGGACATCATCGATTACGTGCTGAAGAACACCCCCGGCAGCCTCGACTACCTGGTCTGGCTGGTGCAGCGGCTGGAACGCAACCGCCGCATCGCCGCGCTGGTGGTGGACGACTCGCCGTCGGCCCGCGGCTACGCCGCCTCGCTGCTGGGCCTGTACGGCTACCAGGCCATCCAGGCCGGCGACGGCCCCTCCGCATTGCAGGCACTGGAGGCCAACCCGGCCATCCGCCTGGTGGTGGTGGACCAGGAAATGCCCGGCATGGACGGGGTGGAACTGACCCGCCGGCTGCGCACCCTGCGTGCGCGCGACAAGGTGGCGGTGATCGGCATTTCCGGCAATTCCGACCCCTCGCTGATCCCGCGCTTCCTCAAGAACGGCGCCAACGACTTCCTGCGCAAGCCCTTCTCGCGCGAGGAATTCTTCTGCCGCATCTCGCAGAACGTGGACCAGTTGGAACTGATCGGCACCCTGCAGGACCTGGCCACCCGCGACTTCCTCACCGGCTTGCCCAACCGCCGCAACTTCCTCGAACAGGCCACGCACCGGCTCGAAGGCCATGCGCCCGGCGACGGCAGGCTGGCCGTGGCGATGCTGGACATCGACCACTTCAAGCACATCAACGACAGCCACGGCCACGAGGCCGGCGACCAGGCCCTGCGCGCGGTGGCCGCGGTGCTGCACGCCCACACCCGCCCGCGCGACATCAGCGCCCGCTTCGGTGGCGAGGAATTCTGCCTGCTGCTCAACGGGCTGGACGAGGACGCCTGCGCCGCGCACCTGGAGCAGTTGCGCGCCGCCATCGCCGCACTGGAAGTGGTGCTGGGCGAACACACCCTGCGCATGACCGTGAGCATTGGCGCCTGCCACCTGCAGGCCGGCGGCAACACCCTGCACGAACTGCTGGGCGAAGCCGACCGCCAGCTCTACCTGGCCAAGGCCGGCGGCCGCAACCGCGTGCACATCGCGGCCACGCCCTGACCGGCCCGGCAAGCTGAATCGCCGCAACCGGCCGTTGATCCTGATCAACGCCGCGCACCGCCATCGCCCCTAGAGTCCCGCCCGAAGCACATGGCGGAGAAACAACGATGGCACTACTGGTATGGCAGGACGACCTCAACACCGGCGTGGAGGTCATCGACCACCAGCACATGCGCATCGTGGAAATGCTCAACCACCTGCACGCGGCGCAGAAGAGCATGCAGCGCATCGCCGTCGGCGAGGTGATCGACGAGCTGATCGACTACACCCTGTCGCACTTCGCCTTCGAGGAAGAACTGATGGAGGAAGCCGGCTACGCGTTCTGCGCCGCGCACAAGCGCGTGCACGAAGTGTTCATCAAGCGCGTCTCCGAATACCGCATGCGCTTCGAGGCCGGCGAGGACATCACCGACGAACTGCGCAACATGCTCTCGCGCTGGCTGTTCAACCACATCCGCGGCGACGACAAGGCCTATGCCGAACAGGTCAAGCGCCACCTCAACAAATTCGCCCGCGAGCACGAGGAAGGCGGCTGGCTCGGCCGCACGCTCAAGCGCCTGTTCCACTGACCCACGCGGCAGCGGCGCCGGCCGCGATGGCGTTGCGCCCACCGGGCGCCATCGCGGCGGACGCCTCCGCCACGCCCGGTATTCACTCGACCAGGAAGGTCACCCGCATGTTCACCCGCCACTCGGTGACGTTGCCCTGCGCGTCGGTGACCGCCTTGGTCTCGTTGACCCACGCGCCCTGGATGCCCTTGACCGTCCCGGCCACCTTCTTCAAGCCACCGCGGACCGCGTCCTCGATGCTGGTCGTGGACGACGCGCTGACTTCGATGATCTTTGCCACTGACATGATCGGCTCCTCGTTGGTTGCACCACGAACCATTCGTGGCAGCCCGCAGCATGGCCGCAGCCGTGTTAAAGCATTGACACGAGGTGCTAGCATCGCAGCGCAATGAACCCCGCCCCCAACCTCATCCTCGTCGGCCCGATGGGCGCCGGCAAAACCAGCATCGGCCGTCGCCTGGCCGAGCGCTTCGGTCTGGAGTTCGTCGACGTCGACCAGGCCATCGTCGAGGACGTGGGCAGTGGCATTCCCGCCATCTTCGAGAATGTCGGCGAGCACGGCTTCCGTGCGCACGAGAAACGCGTGCTGGCCGCCCTGCTCGAACGCGGCGGGCAACTGGTGTCCACCGGCGGCGGCGCGGTGCTGGACGCCGACAACCGCCAGCGCATCCGCAGCCGCGGCTTCGTGGTCTGGCTGCGCGTGGGCGTACCCGCGCAGCTGCAGCGCCTGCAGCGCGACAAGTGCCGCCCGCTGCTGCAACGCGAGGACCGCGAACAGGTATTGCGCGACATGGCCGCGCTGCGCGACCCGCTGTACCGCGAGGTCGCCGACCTGATCCTCGATACCGACGCCCACTCCCCCGTCGAGGCCACCGCGCAATTGGTGGTGCGCGTGGCCGCGCAGTGGCAGAACCCGGAATTCTCCGCATGAACGCATCCCCGCGCAGCGTCGCCGTCGGTGGCGAACGCCCGTATTCGATCCACATCGGCCCCGGCCTGCTGGGCGACGCCGGCCTGCTCACCGCCGCCCTGCGCGGCCGCCACGTGCTGCTGGTCAGCGACGACACCGTGGCGCCGCTGTACCTGCAGGGCGTGCGCGAAACCCTGCAGGCCGCGCGCCCGCAGCTGAAGATCGGCCAGCACCTGATCCCCGCCGGCGAGGCCTCCAAGACCCTGCACAATTTCGGCGGCGCGATCGACGCGCTGGCCGCGCTCGGCGCCACCCGCGACGCCTGCGTATTGGCGCTGGGCGGCGGCGTGGTCGGCGACCTGGCCGGCTTCGCCGCGGCCTGCTGGATGCGCGGCGTCGATTGCGTGCAGCTGCCCACCACCCTGCTGGCGATGGTGGATTCCTCGGTCGGCGGCAAGACCGCCGTCGATATTCCGCAAGGCAAGAACCTGGTCGGCGCCTTCCACCCGCCGCGCGCGGTGATTGCCGACACCGGCGTGCTGCGCAGCCTGCCCGCGCGCGAACTGCGCGCCGGGCTGGCCGAGGTCGTCAAGTACGGCTGCATCCGCGACCCGCTGTTCTTCCAGTGGCTGCAGGCCGAACGCGCCGCACTGCTGGCCGGCGACGACGCCGCGCTGGCGCAGGCCATCGCCCGCAGCTGCGAGCACAAGGCCGAGATCGTCGAACGCGACCCGCTGGAGAAGGGCGAGCGCGCCCTGCTCAACCTCGGCCACACCTTCGGCCACGCCATCGAGACCGCGCAGGGCTACGGCGCGCCGGGCAACGACAACCTCAACCACGGCGAAGCGGTGGCGGTGGGCATGGTGCTGGCGGCAAGGCTGTCGGCGGCGCTGGGCATGGCCGATGCCGCCGATACCGAAAGCCTGCGCACGCTGCTGCAGGCGTATGGCCTGCCTACCGCGATCCCCGCCGGACTGACGCCGGAAACCCTGCTGCAACACATGCGCCTGGACAAGAAGAACATCGCCGGCCGCCTGCGGCTGGTGCTGTGGCGCGGCATCGGCAAGGCCGAGGTGGTGCCCGACGTGGACGAGGCCGCGGTGCTGGACGTGCTACGCGGCGGCTGACGACGCCATGCCCCGGTGGTGCCGGCCGCTGGCCGGCAGTCGTAGGTCGGGGCTACGTCCCCGACGCTTCGGCATCCGGCGCAAAACGTCGGAGACGTAGCCCCGACCTACGGCAGACATGGCCTGCCCGGATCCCGCCGATGCAACCCGCAGCGGCTACAATCGGCAGCATGCGCGTCTACCTGCAGCAGCCGCCCAGCGGCAACGAATCCCCCCGCTACGTGCAGCTCTCGCTGATGCCCGACCTGCTCGGCGGCTGGGAACTGCTGCGCGAAACCGGCCAGACCGGCGGCCGCTCGCAACTGCGGCGCGAGCTGTTCCTGCAGCAGGACGAGGCCCGCCACGCCTTCGAGAAGGCGCGCGACACCCAGATCAAGCGCGGCTTCCAGGTGGTGTTCACCAGCGGCGAACCGCATCCCTGACCGGCCCTGCAAGGCCGGCCCCGTTCCAAGGAGTACCCGTGACCAGCCCCCTTCGCAACGACCGCTTCCTGCGCGCCCTGCGCCGCGAGCCGGTGGACTGCACCCCCGTCTGGCTGATGCGCCAGGCCGGCCGCTACCTGCCGGAATACCGTGCCACCCGCGCCAGCGCCGGCAGCTTCCTGGGCATGGCCAAAAACCCGGAAATCGCCTGCGAGGTGACGCTGCAACCGCTGCGCCGCTTCGACCTGGACGCGGCCATCCTGTTCTCCGACATCCTCACCGTGCCCGATGCGATGGGCCTGGGCCTGTATTTCGCCGACGGCGAAGGCCCCAAGTTCCACCATCCGGTGCGTGATGCCGCGGCCATCGCCAGGCTGGCGGTGCCGGACATGGAAACCGAACTGCGCTACGTGATGGACGCGGTGCGGCTGATCCGCCGCGAGCTGGACGGCAAGGTACCGCTGATCGGCTTCTCCGGCAGCCCGTGGACGCTGGCCTGCTACATGATCGAAGGCGGCGGCAGCAAGGACTACGCGCGGATCAAGGCAATGGCGTTGAACGAGCCGCAGGCGCTGCACAAGCTGCTGGAGGTGGTGACCGACGCGGTGATCGCCTACCTGTCGGCGCAGCGCGCGGCCGGCGCGCAGGCGCTGCAGGTGTTCGACACCTGGGGCGGCGTGCTGGGGCCGGCGATGTACCGCGAGTTCTCGCTGCGCTACCTCAACCGCATCGCGCGTGAACTGGAGCGCGGCGAAGGTGCCGGCCGCACCCCGCTGATCCTGTTCGGCAAGGGCACCGGCCAGTACGTGGCCGAGCTGGCCGCCAGCGGCGCCGAGGGCGTCGGCGTGGACTGGACCATCACCCTGGAAGACGCTGCGCGCGCGGCCGCCGGCAAGGTCGCGCTGCAGGGCAACCTCGACCCGGCCACGCTGTATGGCTCGCCCGAAGCCATCACCGGCGAGGTGGGCAAGGTGCTGGACAGCTACGCCGCCGGCAACGGCGGCTCGCGCGAGGGCCACGTGTTCAACCTCGGCCACGGCATGTCGCCGGACATGAACCCCGAGCACGTCGCCGTGCTGGTCGATGCCGTGCACCGCCACAGCCGCCGCTGAAAACCCGCTCCCACGTAGGTGCCGGGCTTGCCCGGCACGGGCTTCACCGGGAAGGCTCCATGCGGAGCATGCCCCGCATCCACGGTGATCGCGGATCAATCGACCTTCGTCCCGCCTGCATGGGCGGGACGGCGCGCGGCAACGCCTAGATCGGTTCGTCCGGCGCCTGCAGGTCCGCGCGCCGCACTTCCTCGACGAAGCGGCGCATCTTCTCGCCGTCCTTCAGGCCGGGCTCCGACTCGATGCCGCTGGACACGTCCACGCCCCACGGGCGGGTGGCGACGATGGCGTCGAACACATTGTCCGGGCGGATGCCGCCGGCCAGCAGGAACGGCCGGTGCAACCCGCCAGGCACCTGCGACCAGTCGAAGGTCATGCCGCTGCCGCCGCTGCCGCCCGGCGCATGGCTGTCCAGCAGGAAGCCGGCCGCCTGCGGGTGCGCCTGCTGCAGCTCGCGCGCGGCGACGTCTTCGGCCCCGCCCATCGCCACCGCCTTCAGGTAGGGCATGTTGAACGCACGGCAGAAGGTGTCGTCCTCCTCGCCGTGGAACTGCAGCAGGTCCGGCCGCACCGTGCGCATCACCTCGCGCACCTCCTCGCGGCTGTTGTTGCGGAACAGTGCCACCACGTCGACCAGCGGCGCGACCGCCAGGCGCATCGCGCGCGCCTCGGCCGGCGCCACCCGGCGCGTGCTGCCGCGGGCGAAGACGAAGCCCACCGCGTCCACGCCCAGCTCGCCGGCCAGGCGGATGTCGCCGGCGCGGGTCATGCCGCAGAACTTGATGCGGGTACGGAACAGGACGCGGCTCACAGGGTCACCTCCGCCGGCAGTTGCCACTGGTCGGGATACAGCGGGCCGACGAACACCAGCCCCTGCGGCGGCGCGGTCGGGCCGGCGCGGTTGCGGTCGCGCAGGGCCAGCACCTCGCCGATCCAGCCTTCGGGTTTCTCGCCGGCTCCGACCAGCAGCAGCGAGCCGACGATGTTGCGCACCATGTGGTGCAGGAAGGCATTGGCCTGCACTTCCACCTCCACCACCTCGCCGTGGCGGGCGACGGAAATCGACTGCAGCTCGCGGCGGGCATGCAGGGCCTGGCACTGCACGCTGCGGAACGAACTGAAGTCGTTCTCGCCCAGCAATGCCTGCGCGGCGCGGTGCATCGCCCCGGCGTCCAGCGCGCGCCGCTCCCAGCTCAGCGTCTGCCGGTACAGCGCCGGGCGTACCTGGCGGTTGAGCAAGCGGTAGCGGTAGCGCCGCGCCCGCGCCGAGAAGCGCGCGTGGAAATCATCGGCCACCGGCACGCACCAGCGCACGCACACCGACGGCGGCAGCCGCGTGGTGGTGCCCAGCGTCCAGCCGCGCGGGTCGCGCACGACGTCGCTGTCGAAATGCACCACCTGGCATTCGCCATGCACGCCGGCATCGGTGCGGCCGGCGCAGACCACGCTGACCGGCGCATCGGCGACGGAGGACAGCGCCTCCTGCAAGGTCGCCTGCACGCTGGGGCAACCGCTTTCGCCCAGCTGCTGCCAGCCCTTGTAGTCGCTGCCGTCGTATTCCACGCCCAGCGCGTAGCGCATGTTCGAACCTCTGATCGTTGCGTGCCGTGGCGGCGGGCGGTCAGTCGCTTTCGCGCTCGGACCACACCGCCAGTTCGTTGCCGCCGGGCTCGACGAACTGGAAGCGGCGGCCGCCGGGAAACGCAAATACCGGTTTCACCACGGTGCCGCCGTGCGCTTCCACCGCGGACTGCACCGGCGCCAGCTGCGCCGCATACAGCACGACCAGCGGCGCGCCCGTCTCGCTGGTGGCCGGGTTGCCGCGAAAGAAGCCCCCCTGCAGTTCGCCGTCGTCGAAGGCGACGTAGTCCGGGCCGTAGTCCTCGAACCGCCAGCCGAACGCCTGTTCGAAAAAGCGCCGGCTCGCGGCCGGGTCGCGCGAGCCGAACTCCACGTAGTCGATGCGGCCCTCGCGCTTCATCGTCCCCGCCTCAACCCAGCCGCGCCAGCAGTTCCAGCGCCTCGTCGCGGGCCTTCGGGTCGGCGCCGGTCACCACTTCGTTGAGCAGCGTGCGCGCGGTTTCCGCGTCGCCCAGGTCCAGGTAGGCGATGGCCAGCTCCAGCCGCTCGCGGCCGGCCGGCGCCGGGTTGAGCGGCGCGACCCGGGCCATGCTGTCCATGACCGCCGTGGGGCGCGGCGGGGCGGCGGCTTCCGGGGCCGTCTCCGCGACGCCGCCGGTCGGGCGCGAGGCCTCGAACAGCAGCACCGGCGGCTGCGGTTCGTCCTGCTCCGGCGCGGCTTCGGCGGCGGGGGCCGGCTGCGACCAGAACGGGGCCGCTTCGGCCTCGGGTTCGGGCGATGTTTCCTCGACCGCTTCGTGCTGCTCGTCGTCCAACGCCTCGTCCACGGTCGGCTCGGCCGCCGGCATCGCCAACGCGAAACTCGGCGTCGGCCGTGCGCCACGCGGGGCCGGCGGCAGCGGCGACGGCTTGCGCCGGCGCGACAGCCACCACCCCGCACCGGCCAGCAATACCAGCACCAGGCCCAGCCATGCCCACGGCATCGACGCCGGGGATTCCTGTTTGGCCGCGTCGGCCAGGCGCTGCTGCGCGGCGGCCAGGTCCGAGTCCTTCATCGCGATCAGCGATTGCTGCTGCTCCTGCAGCTTTTCCAGTGCGGCGACGCGCTCGCGCAGTTCCTGCAGTTCGGCATCGCGCGTGGCGATGTCTTCCCGAGCCTGCCGCAGTTGTTCGTTTGCCGCCATGTCACCCTCGCCGCCGGCATCGAGCCCGGTCATCGTTCCTGCGCTCTGCTGCCCCCCGGCCACGGCCGGGGCGATCTCCAGCCGCGCGCCGCTGGCCACTGGCACCGCGCCCGCGTCGCCGCCGCTGGCCGTTGCCGTACCCGCCACTTCCGGTTGCGGGATCGGCGCGCGCGCCTGCCGCCACTGCGCGGTGTGTTCGCGCACGATGGCGCGCGCCTCGGCGGCGCTGACCTGCTCCAGCTCGTCCTGCCCCGGCACGCGCAGCACGGCGCCCTGCCGCAGCAGGTTGACGTTGCCGCGGATGAACGCGTCCGGGTTGGCGCGCAGCAGCGCCAGCATGGTCTGGTCCAGCGAATGGCCGTTCTCGCGCGCCAGTTCGCCGGCGATCCGCGACAGCACCTGCCCCCGCTGCACCGGCGCCAGTTGCCCATCCACACGCGTCGCCGCTGGCGCCGGCATGGGGGCCGGCGGCGCCATTGCCGGCGTGGCCGGCTGGGCCTGCACCGGCGAGGTCGGGACCGGAGCCGGGGTTTCGGCGGGTTCGGCCGGCAGCGGCTCGGGCTCGCGCACGATCAGGTTGTCCGGCGTCGCCGGTGCCTCGAGCACCGGTTCGGCGACGGCCGCCGCCGTTTCCGGCGCGGACACCAGCGCCGAGTATTCGCGCACCAGCCGGCCCTGCCCCCAATCGACCTCGATCAGGAAGCCGACCGCCGGCACCTGCACCGGCGTGGCGCTGGTCACCCGCACCACCGCCCGCCCCTGCGCATCCTGGGCGAAGGCGAACTGCAGCTCGCTGACCAGCCCCTCCGGGGGCGCCAGCCCGACCCGCTCGAAGGTGGCCGGCGAGGCCAGCCCGACGCGGGCGTTGGCCAGTTCGTCCGGGTCGCTGGAAATCACCGGGATCTCGGCCAGCAGCGGCTGGCCCGGCCGGGAGAGCACGCGGATGTTACCCAGCCCCAACGCCATCGCGGCGCTGCTGGACAGCATCAGCAGCAGCGCGAGCACCGTTTGTATCGGGCGCATCGCGCCCTTGCCCCGTGGTTTCATGCGGCGAACTATAACGGCAGACCCGGATTTGGAATACCGCACAGGCACGCAGCCGGCATCGGTGGGTGTGTCGAGAGCGGTGGGTGCCGACCCTTGGTCGGCACTGACGACCCGGTTGCGGCAATGCTCCGGCGTCGTGCGACGCCCGACCACCGGCCGGGCGTCGCCAAGCGCCTGTCAGCCGCCGTTGGCGACCAGCTCGGCCAGCTGCACCGCGTTCAACGCCGCGCCCTTGCGGATGTTGTCGGCCACCACCCACAGGTTCAGGCCGCGCGGATGCGAGAAATCCTCGCGGATGCGGCCCACGTATACCGGGTCGGTGCCGGAGGCATGGGTCACCGGGGTCGGGTAACCGCCGGCCTTGCGCTCGTCCACCACCTTCACCCCCGGCGCGGCGGCCAGCAGTTCGCGTGCCTGCTCGACGCCAATCTTGGTCTTCGTCTCGATGTTCACCGCCTCGGAGTGGCCGTAGAACACCGGCACGCGCACCGCGGTGGGGTTCACCTGGATGCTGTCGTCGCCGAGGATCTTGCGGGTCTCCCACACCAGCTTCATCTCCTCCTTGGTGAAGCCGTTGTCGAGGAATTCGTCGATGTGCGGGATCAGGTTGAAGGCGATCTGCACCGGGAACTTGCCCGGCTCGATTTCCTGGAAGCCCAGCAGCTGCGCGGTCTGCTTGCCCAGCTCCTCCATGCCACTCTGGCCGGCGCCGGACACCGACTGGTAGGTGGCCACGTTGATGCGCTCGATGCCGTATTCGCGATGGATCGGCGCCAGCACCGGCATCAGCTGCATGGTCGAGCAGTTGGGGTTGGCGATGATGCCGCGCGGGCGGTTCTTCGCCGCTTCCGGATTGACCTCGGACACCACCAGCGGCACGTCGTCGTCGTAGCGGAACGAGGACGAGTTGTCGATCACCACCGCGCCGGCGGCGGCGAACTTCGGCGCATATTCCTTCGAGATGCCGCCACCAGCGGAGAACAGCGCGATCTCGACGCCGGCCGGGTCGAAGCTGGCCAGATCCTCGACGGTGATCTTTTCGCCATTGAATTCGACGGTGTTGCCGGCCGAACGGGCCGAGGCCAGCACCGACAGCTTGCCGACCGGGAACCTGCGCTCGGCCAGGATGGCCAGCATGGTCTGGCCGACCGCGCCGGTGGCGCCGACGACGGCTACGTGGAAACGACGGGCTTCATTGCTCATGGGGATTTCTCGAAAGGGGGGAGAGGGAGGACACGCGTCGGGCCAGGTTCGGGGAACCTCCGGCAGGACAACCGGAAGCTCCCTATCGTTTTTCGGTTTTGCCGCCGGCGATGGCGTTGAGCGCATTGGCGGGACGGCCGGCGTCCGCGCCGATGCCCAGCCCGGCCAGCAGGTTGTCCACCGCCACCTGCACCATCGCCCGGCGCGTGGCCAGCGAGGCGCTGCCGATGTGCGGGGTCAGCACGATGTTGCGCAGGGCCAGCAGCTCCGGCCGCACCGCGGGTTCGTTCTCGTAGACGTCCAGCGCCGCCGACGCCAGCCGGCCGCCGGCCAGCGCCCCGGCCAACGCCAGCTCGTCGACGATGCCGCCGCGGGCGATGTTCACCAGCGTGGCGGTCGGCTTCATCTTCGCCAGCGCGGCGGCGTCGATGACGTGGTGGTTCTGCGCGGTGTATGGCAGCACCAGCAGCAGGTGGTCGGCGCTGGACAGCAGTTCGTCGAAACCGGCGTAACGCGCGCCGACGTCCCGCTCCGTTTCCTGCGGCAGCCGCGAGCGGTTGTGGTACAGCACCTTCATGCCGAAACCGTGGTGGCCGCGGCGGGCGATGGCCTGGCCGATGCGGCCCATGCCGAGGATGCCCAGCGTGCTGCCGTGCAGGTCGGCGCCGAGCATGGTGGTGAACGACCACTGCCCCCAGTTGCCCTCGCGCAGCCAGCGGTCGGACTCGACGATGCGCCGTGCCGCCGCCATCAGCAACGCGAAACCGAGGTCGGCGGTGGTCTCGGTGAGCACGTCGGGGGTGTTGGTGGCGACGATGCCCGCCGCGCTCAATGCCGCAAGGTCGAGGTTGTTGTAGCCGACGCCGATGTTGGCGACGACCTTCAGTGCCGGCGCATCGGCGATTTCCGCCGCGCCGATGCGTTCGTTGAGCGTGACCAGCGCGCCGTCGGCGCCGGACAGGTGCGCCGCCAGCGCGGCGCTGTCATACGCGGTGACAGCGGGCGTGGCGACCACGTCGCAGTATGCGGCCAGCTGCGCGACGGTGTCGTCGAACAGCGGCTGCGATACCCAGACGCGGGGCCGGCGCTCAGCCATCGAGGCTTCCGGGGATGCGCGGGGAAACATCGCCGACGTCGCCACATTGCGCACGGTGGCGCAGCGCCTGGTCCATCAGCACCAGCGCCAGCATCGCCTCGGCGATGGGCGTGGCGCGGATGCCGACGCAGGGATCGTGGCGGCCGGTGGTGATGACGTCGACCGGGTTGCCGGCCACGTCCACCGTCGCGCCGGGCAGGCGCAGGCTGGAGGTGGGCTTGAGCACCATCGAGGCGACGATCTGCTGGCCGGTGGCGATGCCGCCGAGGATGCCGCCGGCATGGTTGGACTGGAAGCCTTCGGGCGTGATCAGGTCGCGGTGTTCGGTGCCCTTCTGCGCAGCGCTGGCGAAGCCGTCGCCGATCTCCACGCCCTTGACCGCGTTGATGCTCATCAATGCCGCGGCGATCTCGCCGTCGAGCTTGCCGTAGATCGGCTCGCCCCAGCCCGGCGGCACGCCGTCGGCAATCACGTTCACGCGCGCGCCGACCGAATCGCCCGACTTGCGCAGCGCATCCATGTACGCCTCCAGCTCCGGCACCTGCGGCGCGTGCGGCCAGAAGAACGGGTTGTCCTCGACCGCGCTCCAGTCGAAGCCGGCCGGAACGATTTCGCCCAGTTGCGAGAGATGACCGCGCACGGTCACGCCGTAACGCTGCCGCAACCACTTTTTGGCGATGACGCCGGCGGCCACGCGCATGGTGGTTTCGCGCGCCGAGGAACGGCCGCCGCCGCGCGGGTCGCGGATGCCGTACTTCTGCCAGTAGCTGTAGTCGGCATGGCCCGGGCGGAACTGCGCGGCGATGCTGCCGTAGTCCTTGCTGCGCTGGTCGGTGTTGCGGATCAGCAGCGCGATCGGGGTGCCGGTGGTGCGGCCTTCGTAGACGCCGGAGAGGATCTCCACCTCGTCGGCCTCGCGCCGCGCCGAAGTGTGGCGGCTCTTGCCGGTGGCGCGGCGCTGCAGGTCGTGGGCGAACTCCTCCGGCGCGATCTCCAGCCCCGGCGGGCAACCATCTATCACGCAGCCGATGGCCGGCCCGTGCGATTCGCCGAAGGTGGTGACGGCCAGCAGCCTGCCGAAGGAATTGGAGCTCATCGCTGCGCCGCCAGCTCGGCGATGCGCGCGTGGTGGGCACGCAGCTCGGCGGCCTCGACCGCGAAGATGCCCATCTGCCCGACCTTGAACTCGATCCACGCCAGGCCCAGCTCCGGCAGCAGGCGCGTCACGTGCTGCTCACTGTCGCCGACCTCGCAGATCAGCAGGCCGTCCTCGGTGAGGTGGTCGGGCGCGTCGCGCAGGATCTTCAGTACCAGGTCCAGGCCATCATCGCCGGCGCGCAGCGCCAGTTCCGGCTCGTGCGCGTATTCGCGCGGCAGCGCGTCGGTCTCGTCGTTGGTGACGTAGGGCGGGTTGGTGACGATCAGTTCGTAGGTGCGGCCGGCCAGCCCATCGAACAGGTCGCTCTTGACCAGCTCGACGTTGTGCGCGAGCAGGCGTTCCTTGTTCTCGGCGGCCAGCGACAGCGCGGCGTCGTTGATGTCGCTGCCGTCCACCTGCCAGTTCGGATGATGATGTCCCATCGCGATGGCGATGCAGCCCGAGCCGGTGCACAGGTCCAGCGCGCGGGTGACCTCGCGCCCGGCCAGCCACGGCTCGAAGCCCTCCAGGATCAGCTCGGCGATCGGCGAACGCGGTACCAGCGCGCGCGCATCGCTCTTGAAGCTCAACCCGGCGAACCACGCCTCGCCGATCAGGTAGGCGGCCGGCACGCGCTCGGCGATGCGGCGCTCGAACAGCGCCAGCACCTGCAGTTTTTCGTCGCCCAGCACGCGCGCCTGGCCGTAGGCCGGACCCAGGTCCGGCGGCAGGTGCAGCGCGTGCAGCACCAGGCTGGTGGCCTCGTCCAGCGCGTTGTCGTAGCTGTGTCCGAAGGTCAGGCCCGCGGCGTTGAAACGGCTGGCGCCGTAGCGGATCAGGTCGATGATCGTGTGGAGTTCGGCGGCCGCCTGGGCAGTCATGGGGATACGGAAAGGCTTGAATGGACTGCGATTATAGGCACGCACCCGGTATATTGAGCGCCGGTTGCAGCCGAAACTTCGGCAATCGCCCGGCATCCTGCCCGCACCGCCACGCACCAGCGCCACCCCACCGCCCCGCCACGGAGAATCGGCCCATGTTCAACCGCAATACCGGCATCGTCCTGGCCATCGCGCTGGCGGCGGCACTGGGCCTGCTGCTGGCGCAGAAGGTGTTCGGCCCGGCCGGCGCAGGCAAGCGCGACACCGGCTCGATCATCTTCTACCCCACCCCGCGCGCGCTGCCGGATTTCAGCCTGGGCCAATCCGACGGCACCCGCCTGATCCCCGGCGAGCTGCGCGGGCACTGGACGCTGGTGTTCCTCGGCTTCACCTCCTGCCCCGACGTGTGCCCGACCACGCTGGCCGAGCTGGCGCGTGCGCAGAAGCAATGGGAAAGCATCCCCGAAAGCCTGCGCCCGCGCGTGGTGTTCGTCTCCGTGGACCCCGAGCGCGATACCCCGGCGCGGCTGGGCGAATACGCCCACGCCTTCCACAAGGACACCCTCGCCGCCACCGCCGACGTGCCGTCGCTGGAGCGCTTCGCCACCCCGCTCGGCCTCGTGTTCCAGAAAGCGCCGGGCAAGAACTTCAAGGCCAACCCGAACGACTACAGCATGGACCACTCGGCCAGCATCGCCGTGCTCGACCCCGAGGGCCGGCTGGCCGGGCTGATGCGCCCCCCGTTCGACCCGCAGGCCATCGCCCGCGACCTGACCAAGCTCACCGGAAAATCCGCTCCATGACCCTGCTGACAACGCTCACCTACGCGCTGCCGCACCGCCTGCTGTCCTCGCTTGCCCGTTCGCTGGCCTATTCGCAAAACCCGCGCATCTCGCGCTGGCTGATCGACACCGTGACCCGCAAGTTCGGCGTCAACCTCGCCGAAGCCGCCAACCCCGACCCGCGCGGCTATGCCAGCTTCAACAGCTTCTTCACCCGCGCATTGAAGCCCGGCGCGCGCGTGGCCGACGCCGACCCGCGCACCCTGCTGATGCCCGCCGACGGCCGCATCAGCCAGCTCGGCCCGATCGAGGACGGCCGCATCTTCCAGGCCAAGGGCCAGTCGTTCACCGCCGCCGAACTGCTCGGCGACGCGGCCGCTGCCGAACCGTTCGCCGACGGCCTGTTCGCCACCGTGTACCTGTCCCCGCGCGACTACCACCGCGTGCATATGCCGTGGACCGGCACCCTGCGCGAAACCGTGCACGTGCCGGGGCGGCTGTTCAGCGTCGGCCCGGCCGCGGTGGCGGGAGTGCCGCGCCTGTTCGCCCGCAACGAGCGGCTGGTATGCCACTTCGACACCGATTTCGGGCCAATGGTGCAGGTGATGGTCGGCGCACTGCTGGTCAGCGGCGTGGAAACGGTATGGAGCGGCGAGGAAATCCCGGCCTATGGCGACCGTATCACCCGCAAGGACTGGCGCGGCAAGGGCATCACCCTGGAAAGGTTCGCCGAGATGGCGCGCTTCAACTACGGCAGCACCGTGATCGTATTGCTGCCGCCGGGCGTGGCGGCATTCGACCCGGCGCTGAAAGCCGAAAGCCCCGTGCAACTGGGCCAGCGGCTGGCGACACTGCAATAAACCCGTAGGAGCGCACCTTGGTGCGCTCCTACGGATTGCGGTTGCTCACCACTCCGGCTCACGCTCCGGCAGCAGCGCGCGGATCACCTGGCCGTCGGCGCCGGCGGCCAGCTTCTCGGCTTCGGCGATGGGGATGTCCACCTCGACCAGCCAGCCTTCCTCGTCGGCCTGTTCGCTGCGGATGACCTCCAGCTGGTGCAGGCGAGAGCGCAGCCGCCCGGCTTCGGGCGGCAGGCGCACGCTGCCGGTGACGTGCTGCAGGCCCAGGCGCTTGCCCAGCACCGATTGCAGCAACTCCAGCCCGCGGCCGTCGCGCGCAGAAATCCATACCCGCTCGCGGCGGGCCTCGTCCGGCACGCCGTCCTGCGCGTCGTGGCGCACGTCCGCACCTTCGATGCGGTCGATCTTGTTGAACACCAGCAGCTGCGGCAGCTCACCGGCACCCACCGCCTCCAGCACCTCGTCCACCTGGGCGATGCGTTCCTCGCGCAGCGGGTCGGCGGCATCGACCAGGTGCAGCAGGAAATCCGCCTCGCGCGCTTCGCTCAGGGTGGAGCGGAACGCGGCCACCAGTTCGTGCGGCAGGTCGCGGACGAAGCCGACGGTGTCGGCCAGCATGGCGTTGCCGCCGGGCAGCGCGATGCGGCGCACGGTCGGGTCGAGCGTGGCGAACAGCTGGTCGGCGGCATAGGCGCCGGCACCGGTCAATGCGTTGAACAGGGTGGACTTGCCGGCATTGGTGTAGCCGACCAGCGCCACCCGCGGCATCTCGCTGCGCACGCGCGCGCGGCGCATCTGGGTGCGCTGCACCTCCACCTTTTCCAGCCGCTTTTGCAACTGCTCCACGCGCTTCTGCAACAGGCGGCGGTCGGTTTCCAGCTGGGTTTCGCCGGGACCGCGCAGGCCGATGGAACCGCCGCGCTGGCGCTCCAGGTGGGTCCAGCCGCGTACCAGCCGGGTCGCAAGGTGGCGCAGCTGCGCCAGCTCCACCTGCAACTTTCCCTCGTGGCTGTGCGCACGCTGGGCGAAGATGTCCAGGATCAGCCCGGTGCGGTCGATCACGCGCCGCTCGAGGAAGCGTTCGAGGTTGCGCTCCTGCACCGGGGTGAGCGGGTGGTTGACCAGCACCAGGTCGGCGCCGGTCGCTTCGGCAGCCGCCTTCACTTCGTCCAGCTTGCCGCTGCCGATCAGGGTCGAGGGATTGGGACGGTCGATGCGGGCGGTCACGGTGGCCGCGATGCCGGCGCCGGCCGAGCGGGCCAGGTCGGTGAACTCTTCCAGCACATCCTCTTCCAGCCGGCCGAAGTGCGGCTGGATCAACAGCGCGTGTTCGCCCTTCTTCGAACGGTCAAACACGCGCCACGTCCTGCTTATTCGTTGTCGTCATCGCCTGCCTGGCCGTTGTCCGCCGACTGCACGTAACCACCGCCCGGCCCGACCTTGACGTTGCGCGCCGGCACCACGGTGGAAATGGCGTGCTTGTAGACCATCTGGCTGACGGTATTGCGCAGCAGCACCACGAACTGGTCGAACGACTCGATCGTGCCCTGCAGCTTGATGCCGTTGACCAGGTACACCGACACCGGCACCCGCTCGCGGCGCAATGCGTTCAGAAAAGGATCCTGCAGGGATTGCCCCTTGGACATGTCAACTCCTCGTTATTGTTCTTATGGGCCGAAGCGGTTCCCCCACCGCTCCGGAGTGCCGATGGTACACCGCCGCACGCCCGCTCACCTTGCCAGAAACAGCGAAACCGCCTCGCGCAGGCGCGGCATGTCGCCGGCCGGATCGAACCAGCGCGCGTCCAGCTCGCCGCGCAGCCAGGTGAGCTGGCGCTTGGCCAACTGCCGGGTGGCGAAGATGCCCCGGTCGCGGAACTCGGCGGCGCTGCCCTGCCCGTCGAGGAACTGCCACGCCTGGCGGTAGCCGACCGCACGGATGGCCGGCAGGTCCAGCGGGTTTTCCACCTCGGTCATCCGTGGCAGTGCGCGCAGGCGGCGCACTTCGTCGAGAAAGCCCTGCGCCAGCATCAGGTCGAAACGCGTTTCGATGCGCCGGTGCAGCACCGCACGCTCGGCCGGCGCCAGCACCAGCTTCAACACGCGCGCCGGCAGGCGGGCGAGGCCGGGCCGCGCCTGCCAGTAGCTGATCGGCTTGCCGGTCAGGCGATGCACTTCCAGCGCACGCTGGATGCGCTGCGGATCGGTGGCGTGGATGCGTTTGGCTGCCACCGGATCGATTCGCGCCAGTTGCGCATGCAGTGCCGGCCAACCATCGGTATCGGCCTCGGCGCTGATCTGCGCGCGAATGGCCGCATCGGCTTCCGGCATCGGCGACAGGCCTTGCAGCAACGCGCGGAAATACAGGCCGGTGCCACCGGCGAGGATCGGCAGCTTGCCGCGCGCGACGATGCCGCGCACCGCCGCGGCCGCATCGCTGGCGAACTCGGCGGCCGAATAGGCCTGCCAAGGGTCGCGCAGGTCCAGCAGGTGGTGGGCGATGCCGGCGCGCTCGGCCATGTCCGGCTTGGCCGCGCCGATGTCCAGCCCGCGGTACACCAGCGCCGAGTCGACGCTGACGATTTCACCGCCATGCGCCTGCGCCAGCTCGATGGCCGCCGCGGTCTTGCCCGAGGCGGTCGGGCCCATCAGGGCGATCGCCAGCGGGCGGGTATCGGCCGGCATCAGTCCTCGTCCGGCCAGCGCGGCAGCACCGGCCTGTCGGCGCGCGGCGCCGGCACCGCGTCGAGCGCGGCCAGCACCTTGAGCGCATCGATCGTGGCGGCCACGTCGTGCACGCGCACGATCTTCGCCCCGCGCTGCACCGCCAGCAGGTGCGCGGCCACGGAACCGGCGATGCGTTCGCCGGCCACCGCACGCCCGGTGACCTCGCCGATGCAGCGTTTGCGCGACAGGCCCACCAGCAGCGGCACGCCCAGCGCCAGCAGCTTTTCCTGCGCCGCCAGCAGCGCGAAGTTCTGCGCGGTGTCCTTGTTGAAGCCGTAGCCGGGATCAGCCACCAGCCGGGCGCGGGCGATGCCGGCCATTTCCGCGGCGAAGATGCGCTCGGCCAGGAAGCGCTGCACCTCGCCGGCCACGTCGTCGTAAGCGTGCGCCATGCCGGCATCGTGCGGGCCGCCCAGCGCGTGCATCAGAACCACGGCGGCACCGGAACCGGCCACCACCTCCAGCGCGCCGGGTTGGCGCAGGGCCTGCACGTCGTTGACCATGCCGGCGCCGGCGGCCAGCGCCGCGCGCATCACCTCGGGCTTGCAGGTATCGACGCTGACCGGCACGCCGGTACGCGCCACCAGTGCCTCGATCACCGGCACCACGCGCTCGATCTCCTGTTGCACCGACACCGGCGCGGCGCCGGGGCGGGTGGACTCGCCGCCCACGTCCAGCAGGTCGGCGCCCTGCTCCACCAGCGCCAACCCGTGGGCGATGGCCGCGCCGGTGTCGAAATGCAGGCCGCCATCGGAGAACGAATCCGGGGTGACGTTGACGATGCCCATCACCCGCGGCCGGTCCAGCCGCAACAGGCGGCCCGCGCAATCCAGTACCGGGGAAGTATCGAACATCAGCGTTTGCTCCTTGCGCGGATGGCGGTGCCGACCAGGCTCAACACCACGCCCAAGGCGATACCGAGGAGGATGCCGGTCAGGTAATGGCCGGTTTTCATCGCGAAGGCGACGCCGGCCACGGTGGCGATCACCATTTCGGGGATGTGGGTGGAAGTGTTGGGCGAAGGCTGGTTCATGGGTACGAAGGTTGCTGCGTGATCAGGAGATTTTCTACCGGGCGACAAAATGCAAGATTAAAGCCCCTCTCCCTGCGGGGTGAGAGGGGCAGCTTGCGAACCACCGGTTCGCTGCCCCTCGAACGCCCTTGCGCCAGCGCAAGGGCCGGGGCGCGGAGCGGGGGTTGGGGTGACGGGCGAACGGAGTCCAGGTGGTTAACCATCACGGACTTCGTCCTCCCCTCATCCG
>NZ_LDJP01000047.1 GCF_001431505.1 Stenotrophomonas daejeonensis | reverse complement strand
CTGCCCCTCTCACCCCGATGGGAGAGGGGCTTTGAAATTCAATACCGCGCGCCGTCGCTCTGGCCGTAGCGGTGCAGCACCGCGCGGGCGGCGTCGCGGTGCAGGCCCTGCACCACGTCGATGCCGCGCCGGTTCAGCTCGCCTATCCAGTCCGCCGGCAGCGGGCCTTCGTCGAACGCGGTCAGTTCTTCCACGTCGGCGGCGCTGGCGCCGATCAGCAGGCGGTCGATGCCGGCCCAGATCGTCGCGCCGAAGCACTGGCAGCACGGTTGCGAGGAGGTGGCCAGGGTCACCGGCGACAGCGCGTCGTTCAGGCGCGGGCTCTGCAGCCGCTGCTGGGCCAGCATGTAGGCCATGTTCTCGGCGTGCGCCAGCGAGGTGCAGTGTGGCACCACGCGGTTGACCGCCGCGGCGATGATGCGGTCGTCGGGGCCGAACACCACCGCGCCGAACGGGCCGCCGGTTTCCGCCTCGACGTTCAGCCGCGACAGCTCGATCGCCAGCGCGACCTTGGCCTCGTCGCCCGGGTACGCGCGCCGGGTATCGACCACTTCGTGGATCCAGGCCGGCAGGGTGAGGTGGACTTGGGCGTAGAGCATGGCGTTCCGTGGGTCAGGGGGGACGGGGATGCACCAGGGTGCGTTCCTGTGGAGCATTGGCGGTAGGTCGGGTGTACGCCCCCGACGTCCCGGGAAAGCGTGCGTCGGGGGCGTGACCTCGACCTACGGGTCAGCTGGCCCAGGTGTCGCGCAGGGTCACGCTGCGGTTGAACACCGGCTTTTCGGCCGTGTGGTCGCGGCGGTCGGCGACGAAGTAGCCGGTGCGCTCGAACTGGAACGACTGCTCCGGCGCGGCGCTGGCCGCGGCCGGCTCGACGTAGCCGGCCACGACGGTGCGCGATTCCGGGTTCAGGTAGTCGCGGTAGGTCTTGCCTTCGGATTCGTCGTCCGGGTTTTCCACCGAGAACAGGCGGTCGTACAGGCGGATTTCCGCCTCCATCGCATGTTTCGCGCTGACCCAGTGGATGGTGCCCTTGACCTTGCGGTTGGCGCCTTCCATGCCGGGGCGCGATTCCGGGTCCAGCCAGCCGCGCAGTTCGACGATCTCGCCGGCGGCGTTCTTCACCACTTCGTCGACGCGGGCGATGCCGGCCCCGCGCAGGCGCACTTCGCCGCCCGGTACCAGCCGCTTCCAGCCCTTGGGCGGCACTTCGGCGAAGTCCTCGCGCTCGATCCACAGTTCGCGCGAGAACGGCACCTGCCGTTCGCCGAAGGATTCGTCCTTCGGGTGGTTGCTGAAGGTCAGCGTTTCCTCGTGCCCTTCCGGCAGGTTGGCCAGCACGAACTTCAATGGCGCGACCACCGCCATCCGCCGCGGCGCGGCGCTGTCCAGGTCCTCGCGCAGCGCGCCTTCCAGCACGCTGAAGTCGATCAGCGAGTTCTGCTTGGAGATGCCCACGCGCTCGGCGAACAAGCGCATCGCCGCCGGGGTGTAGCCGCGCCGGCGCAGGCCCTGCAGGGTCGGCATCCGCGGGTCGTCCCAGCCATCCACTAGCTTCTCGGTGACCAGCGCCATCAGCTTGCGCTTGCTCATCACCGTGTAGTTGATGTTCAGCCGCGAGAACTCGATCTGGCGCGGCTTGGCCGCTTCGCGCGGCAGGCCCCTGTCCACCAGCGGCTGGGTCAGCGTGTCGTCGCGGGCGAAGTCGACGTTGTCCACGCACCAGTCGTACAGCGGGCGGTGGTCCTCGAACTCCAGCGTGCACAGCGAGTGGGTGATGCCTTCCAGCGAATCGCCCAGCGCGTGAGCGTAGTCGTACATCGGGTAGATCGGCCAGGCGTTGCCGGTGTTCTGGTGCTCGACGTGCTTGATCCGGTAGATCGCCGGGTCACGCAGGTTGATGTTGCCGCTGGCCATGTCGATCTTCGCGCGCAGGGTGCGGGCGCCGTCGGGGAACTCGCCGGCGCGCATGCGCCGGAACAGGTCCAGGTTCTCCTCGACGCTGCGCTCGCGCCACGGCGAGGGGCGGCCCGGCTCGGTCAGGGTGCCGCGGTAGGCGCGCACGTCCTCGGCCGACAGGTCGCAGACGTAGGCCTTGCCCTCGCGGATCAGCTTCTCGGCGCCGAGGTAATAGGCCTCGAAGTAGTCCGAGGCGTGGCGCAGCTCGTTCCACGCAAAGCCCAGCCAGCGCACGTCGTCCTGGATCGCGGCCACGTATTCCGGGTCCTCGCGGGCCGGGTTGGTGTCGTCGAAGCGCAGGTTGCAGACGCCGCCGAACTCGCCGGCGATGCCGAAGTTCAGGCAGATCGACTTGGCATGGCCGATGTGCAGGTAGCCGTTCGGTTCGGGCGGGAAGCGGGTCTTGATCGCGGCATGCTTGCCGCTGGCCAGGTCGTCGCGGACGATCTGGCGGATGAAGTCCCGCTTTTCGACGGCAGCAGGCGTGTTCTCGGACATGGGGGCGGGGTACAGGGAATGACAACCCCGAAGTTTAGCCGAGCCGGCCGCCGGTGCGGCGCTATGCTGGGAACCCCCCCCCATCCGCAGGCTGCGCCCGTGAATCGTCCGGTATTGGTGATCGGCAACAAGAATTACTCGTCCTGGTCGTTGCGGCCGTGGCTGCTGCTGCGGCATTTCGGCGTGGATTTCGAGGAGATCCGGCTGCTGCTGGACACCCCCGGCTTCGCCGCCGAGGTGCTGCGCCATTCACCCACCGGCAAGGTACCGGCGCTGCATGACGGCGAGGTGGCGGTCTGGGATTCGCTGGCGATCTGCGAATACGCCAACGAGCGCTGGCTGGACGGGCGCGGCTGGCCGGCCGACCTGCGGCAGCGGGCGCTGGCCCGCGCGGCCGCGGCGGAAATGCATTCGGGCTTCACCGCGCTGCGCACGCAGCTGCCGATGAACAGCCGCCGCCGCCCCGACGGCTACCGCTGGGACGCCGCCGCGCAGCACGACATCGACCGGGTACAGGCGCTGTGGCGCCAGTTGCGCCGCGACCACGGCACCGGCGGCGACTTCCTGTTCGGCCGGTTCGGCATCGTCGATGCGATGTTCGCGCCGGTGGCGGTCCGCTTCGACGGCTACGGCGTGGCCGTGGACGACACCGCCGCCGCCTACCTGCAGGCGCTGTTCGCGCTGCCGGCCATGCGCGAATGGCGGCAGGCGGCGGCGCAGGAAAGCGAGCACGTCGCCGCCACCGACGCCCTGTGCCGGCCGCTCTGACCCCACCGGAGAACCCCATGCAACTGGTCTACCAGGCGGAAAACCTGTTCGACGCGCACCTGGTCAAGCATGCGCTGGAAAACGCCGGCATCCCGGCCTTCGTGCTCGGCGAATCGCTGCTGGGTGCCGGCGGCGAGCTGCCGTTGTTCGGCCTGCTGCGGGTCTGCGTGCCCGACAGCGCCAAGGCCGAAGCCGACGCGATCGTGGCCGCGCTGGCCTTGGGCGAGGGCGCCGGCGCCCCCATCCTCGATGACGACGAAACGCCGGGCTTGCTGCCGGCCTGAACCGAGGAGAGGAGCATGTTGGGAATCGGCGCGTTCAAGCAGCGCCTGCCGCGGCCGGAGGAAGCGCTGCCGGGGCGGGACACGCCGCTGCCGTTGCACAACGTGCACCACGTCAATGGCCAGCCGCTGCGCGGCGATTTCGCCGGGCTGGAGGTGCTGGACGTGGGCATGGGCTGTTTCTGGGGCGCCGAGCGCAAGTTCTGGCAGTTGCCGGGCGTGGTCAGCACCGCGGTCGGCTACCAGGGCGGCCTCACCCCCAACCCGACCTACGAGGAAGCCTGCTCCGGGCTGACCGGCCATGCCGAAGTGGTGCGGGTGGTGTTCGACCCGGCGCGGGTATCGCTGGAGACGGTGCTGCGCACGTTCTGGGAGAACCACGACCCCACCCAGGGCATGCGCCAGGGCAACGACACCGGCACCCAGTACCGCTCGGCGCTCTACTGCCATTCGCAGGCGCAGTACGACGCGGCCATCGCCAGCGGCGAGGCCTACCAGCAACAGTTGAGCGCTGCCGGTTACGGCGGGATCACCACCGAGATCGTGTTCCCGGCGCCGCCGTTCCATTACGCCGAGGACTACCACCAGCAGTATCTGGCGAAAAACCCGAACGGCTATTGCGGCATCGGCGGCACCGGGGTGAGCTGCCCGGTGGGGCTGGGGCAGCAGCCGTAGGTCGGGGTTGCACCCCCGACGGTTTGCTGCCCCGTGGGGCTACGCCTCCGGTGTTTATAGAGCGTAGGTCGGGATTACATCCCCGACGTTTCGCGCAATGAATGTCGGGGGCGTAGCCCCGACCTGCCCATCGAAGCCGACGGGTAGTGCCGGCCAGCGGCCGGCACTACTCAGGCCAACGCCTCGGCGATGCGCGTGCGCAGGGTCTGCAGGTCCTTGGCGAAGGCGTCGATGCCGGTGGCCAGCTTCTCGGTCGCCATCGGGTCGGCGGCCATGTCGGCGTCGAAGCGGGCTTCGTCGATCGGCGTCGCATCCACCGCCTCGGCGGCGCCGGCCACCAGCTTGCGCGGCAGTTCGCCGAAGTCGGCGTCGAGCTTTTCCAGCAGGTCCGGCGAGATGGTCAGGCGGTCGCAGCCGGCCAGTGCCTCGATCTGCGCGGTGGAGCGGAACGAGGCGCCCATCACCACCGTCGGCGAGCCACGACGCTTGAACTCGGCATACACGCCGCGCACGAACTTCACGCCGGGGTCTTCGTCGATGTTGGCCGGCGTCTGGCCATTGGCGACATGCCAGTCGAGGATGCGGCCGACGAACGGCGAGATCAGGAACGCGCCGGCTTCCGAGCAGGCCAGGGCCTGGGTCGGGTTGAAGATCAGGGTCAGGTTGCAGTCGATGCCCTCGGCCTGCAGCACGCGGGCGGCCTCCACGCCGGCCCAGGTGGCGGCGATCTTGATCAGCACCTTGCCGCGCGGCACGCCGGCCGCCTCGTACATGGCGATGAACTGGCGCGCCTTGGCGATGGTGGCGGCGGTGTCGTGGGCCTGGTCGGCATCGACCTCGGTGGACACGCGGCCGGGCACCAGTTCGGCCAGCATCGTGCCCACGCCCACGGTCAGGCGGTCGACCACGGCCTTGGCGACCTCCTGCCTGTCACCGCTCTGGGCGCGGCCCCATTCCAGCTCGCGCGCGGTCAGGTCGGCATAGACCGGCAGGTCGAGCGCTTTCTTCACCAACGTCGGGTTGGTGGTGCAATCGACCGGACGCAGGCGCTTGATGGCGTCGTAGTCACCGGTGTCGGCGACGACGACGGACAGTTCACGCAGCTGGGCAAGCTTGGAGGAGGGCATGGCGTTGTTCCTGTTGGGGCTGGCGCGGCGCGCTCAGCGGTTGAATTCACCGGCGGCTTCGGGCTGGTAGTGCACGGCGGTCACGCGCAGGCGCAACTGGCGGCCGCCGGGGGCAGTCCAGTCGATGGTCTGGCCCACGGACAGGCCGAGCAGCGCGCTGCCGACCGGCGCCAGCACCGAGACGTGGCCCTTGTCGAAATCCGCTTCCTGCGGGTAGACCAGGGTCAGTGAATGCTTTTCATCGTGCAGCTCGTCGACGCATTCCACGCGCGAGTGCATGGTGACGATGCCGGTGGGGATCTCCTCCGGCGGCAGCACCTGTGCGCGTTCCAGCTCCTGCGAGAGGGCCACGGCGGCCGGGTGCCGGCTCAGGGCCGGGGAATCGAGCATGGCCTCGAGGCGGGCCAGGTCACGACTGGAGACGATGATCGACGGCGGCAGACCGCTGTTGGTCGGCATGGGAAAACTCCTGCAGTGTGTGAAAGGCATGCAAAAAGCGGCGCCGAACCGGCACCGCCCGGGGCCTATTGTGAGGGCAACGAAAGACGGATGCGAGCCATCCCGATCATGGGGGCGGCATGGCCCGGTTGCAATGCGGTGGGCGGGCGCTCCGGCGGGAAACGCGGGAGCGGTTATGCGGCCAGCAAGTCTGGCGGCAGGTCCCTGAACAACGGCGCCAACCGCAGCAGGAAGTCGCCCATCGCCGAGCTGCGGCGCCAGGCCATCGCGATGCGGCGGCTGGGCGCGTCGGCGCCGTCGAAGCCGAGCAGGTGGATGTTTTCCGAGCGCGCCACCGGCGGTTTCACCGCCAGCATCGGCAGCAGGGTGACGCCGACGTTGGCCGCCACCATCTGCCGCAGGGTTTCCAGGCTGGTGGCCTGGAACTCGGACTTCTCCGCGGCCCCGGCCATGTGGCACACGTCCAGCGCCTGGTCGCGCAGGCAGTGGCCATCCTGCAGCAGCAGCAGGCGCTGGTCGCCGAGATCGGCCAGGGTGAGGTGGGTGCGGGCCGTCAACGGGTGGCCTTCGGGCGCGGCCAGCACGAACGGTTCCTCGAACAGGAACTCGACGTGCAGCTGCTCGTCGTTGATCGGCAGCGCCAGCAGGGCGGCGTCGAGCTGGCCGTTGCGCAGCTGCGCCAGCAGCACGTCGCTCTTTTCCTCGACCAGCAGCAGTTCCAGCTGCGGGAAGCGCTCGCGGATGGTGGGTATCACGTGCGGCAGCAGGTAGGGGCCGAGCGTGGGGAAGATGCCCAGCCGCACGGTACCGGCCTCGGGGTCGCGGCTGCGGCGCGCCGCCTCCTTCATCTGCTCGACCTCGGCGACGATGCCGCGCGCGCGCATCGCCGCCTCGCGCCCGGCCGGGGTCAGCATCACCTTGCGCGGCGCGCGTTCGACCAGCGGCACGCCCAGCTCTTCCTCCAGCTTCTTGATCTGGGTGGACAGCGTGGGCTGGCTGACGAAGCAGGCGGCCGCGGCCCGGCCGAAGTGCCTGTGCTCGGCCAGTGCCACCAGGTATTTGAGGTCACGCAGGTTCATTTCGACGGCCTCGGAACGATGTTTCCTTCTCCCTCCGGGAGACAGCTTGGCAGGATAGCCAAGCTGTACGGCGGAGCCGCCCGAAGGGTGCGGCACAGGGATGTGCCGCATACAGGTGCCCGAAGGGCGGATGAGGGGCGAGCGGAGTCCATGATGTTTGAACCATCGAGACTCCGTTCGCTCCTCACCCCAACCCCCGCTTCGCGCCCCGGCCCTTGCGCTGGCGCAAGGGCGTTCGAGGGACAGCGAACCGGTGGTTCGCAAGCTGCCCCTCTCACCCCGGCGGGAGAGGGGCATCAAGCATCAAGCATCAAGCAGTTTCGGCCACGGCCACCACCGGCTGCGGCGCCGAGGTGCGGATCAGGTGGTCGAAGGCGCCGAGCGCGGCGGTGGAGCCGGCCCCCATCGCGATGATGATCTGCTTGTACGGCACCGTGGTGCAGTCGCCGGCGGCGAACACGCCCGGCACGTTGGTCTGGCCGCGCTCGTCGATGACGATCTCGCCGCGGTTGCTCAGCTCCACCGTGCCGCGCAGCCACTCGGTGTTCGGCAGCAGGCCGATCTGCACGAAGATGCCTTCCAGCTCCACCCGGTGCGAGTCGCCGCCGACGCGGTCGGTATAGACCAGCCCGGTCACCTTCTGGCCGTCGCCGAGCACCTCGGTGGTCTGCGCGTTGAGGATCACGGTCACGTTCGGCAGGCTGTGCAGCTTGGCCTGCAGCACCTGGTCGGCGCGCAGCTTGCCGTCGAACTCGAACACGGTGACGTGGCTGACGATGCCGGCCAGATCGATGGCCGCCTCGACGCCGGAGTTGCCGCCGCCGATCACCGCCACGCGCTTGCCCTTGAACAGCGGGCCGTCGCAGTGCGGGCAGTAGGCCACGCCCTTGTTGCGGTACATGTCCTCGCCGGGCACGTTCATCTGCCGCCAGCGCGCGCCGGTGGACAGGATCACCGTCTTCGACTTCAGCGAGGCGCCGTTCTCCAGCTGCACTTCCACCAGCCCGTCGCTGCCGGCCGGCACCAGCTTGCGGGCGCGCTGCAGGTTCATGATGTCCACCTCGTACTCGCGCACGTGCTGCTCCAGCGCCGCGGCCAGCTTCGGGCCCTCGGTATGCTGCACCGAGATGAAGTTCTCGATCGCCATCGTGTCCAGCACCTGCCCGCCGAAGCGCTCGGCGGCCACGCCGGTGCGGATGCCCTTGCGCGCGGCATAGATCGCCGCCGCCGCGCCGGCCGGGCCGCCGCCCACCACCAGCACGTCGAACGCCTCCTTGGCGGCGATCTTCGCCGCCTCGCGCTTGGTCGCGCTGGTATCGAGGCGGGCCACGATCTGCTCCAGCGACATGCGCCCGGAATCGAACATCTCCCCGCTCTGGAACACCATCGGCACCGCCATCACCTGGCGCTGCTCGACTTCCTGCTGGAACGCGCCGCCCTCGATCACCGTGGTGCTGATGTTCGGGTTGAGGATCGCCATCAGCGCCAGCGCCTGCACCACGTCGGGGCAGTTGTGGCAGCTCAGCGACATGTAGACCTCGAAGGCGAACGTGCCGTCGATGGCCTTGATGCCGTCGATCACCTCCTGCGACACCTTCGGCGGGTGGCCGCCGGTCCACAGCAGCGCCAGCACCAGCGATTCGAACTCGTGGCCCAGCGGCAGGCCGGCGAAGCGCACGCCCTCGCTCTCGCCTTCGCGGGCGATGACGAACGACGGCCTGCGCGCGTCGCTGCCGGTGGTGTCCAGCGTCACCTTGCCGTTGGCGGCGGCGACGATGTCGTCGAGCAGGCCGCGCATTTCCCGGCTGGCATCGCCGTCGTCGAGCGAGGCGATCAGCCGCAGCGGCTGGCGCAGCAGGCCCATGTACTGCTGCAACTGGGTCTTGAGGATGTCGTCGAGCACGATGCAACTCCTTCGTCGAGGCAAAGCGGGGGGAGGGCGCGGGCTGCACGAGGCAACGCGCCGGCAAAAGTAGGGGTGAACCGCAACCGGCTGGGGCTGGCTGGCGTGGTGCTGGCGGGCGGCAACAGGTTGCGGTTCACCCCCACGCCCGCCGAAGCGGGGTGGGAGCGAGGGATGGTTCAGATCTTGCCGACCAGGTCCAGCGACGGGGTCAGGGTCTTGTCGCCTTCCTTCCACTTGGCCGGGCACACCTCGTTCGGGTGGGCGGCGGTGAACTGGGCGGCCTTCAGCTTGCGCAGGGTCTCGGAGACGTCGCGGGCGATTTCATTGGAGTGGATTTCCAGCGTCTTGATCACGCCTTCCGGGTTGATCACGAAGGTGCCGCGCAGGGCCAGGCCCTCTTCCGGGATGTGCACGCCGAAGGCGTTGGTCAGCGCATGGGTGGCGTCGCCGATCAGCGGGAACTTCGCCTTGCCCACGGCCGGCGAGGTCTCGTGCCACACCTTGTGCGAGAAGTGGGTGTCGGTGGTGACGATGTAGACCTCGGCGCCGGCCTTCTGGAACTCGGCGTAGTTGTCGGCCGCGTCCTCGATCTCGGTCGGGCAGTTGAAGGTGAAGGCCGCCGGCATGAAGATCAGCACCGACCACTTGCCCTTCAGGCTCTCGTCGGTGACTTCGATGAACTTGCCGTTGTGGAAGGCGTTGACCTTGAACGGCTGGACCTGGGTGTTGATAAGGGACATGGAGCTTCCTCTGGGTTGAAGGGGTGGGTGGAGAACAGGGCAAAGACTAATAGGCGTTGCCTAATGAAACAAATGAATTGAATGTATGGAATCAATAGATAAGGACTATCGATGCCTGCCATTCGATCCATCGTCTCCCTCGATATCGGGGGTCTTGCCGGGTTTCCAAGCCGTCGCCGGCGTTCCCTGGGCCCGCGCGGTAGGCAGGAGCCGGCCGGCTGACTATCCTCCCGGCTCCGGAAACATCCCGCGAAGAACCGAGGTTGCGCCGTGCCCACGTCGAAGGTTGCCGAACTGTTGCGGGAGGGCGCCGCGCGGCTGCCGGGCGAGGACGCCCGCTTCGATGCCGAGCAATTGCTGCTGCACGTACTGGGCGTGGACCGCGCCTGGCTGTTCGCGCATGCCACCGACGCGGTGGCCGACGACGCCCGCCAACGCTTCGAGCAGTTGCTGCGGCACCGCGCCGAAGGCCAGCCGCTGGCCTACCTGACCGGCCGCCGCGGTTTCTGGACGCTGGACCTGCAGGTCAACCCCGCCACCCTGATCCCGCGCCCCGAAACCGAACTGCTGGTCGAGCAGGCGCTGGCTCGCCTGCCGGCGGACAAGCTGCGCCGCGTGGCCGACATGGGTACCGGCAGCGGTGCGGTTGCCCTGTCCATCGCCAGCGAACGCCCGCTGGCCACGGTGATCGCCACCGACCTGCTTGGCCCCACGCTGGCGGTGGCGGTGAAGAACGCGCAGGCGCACACGCTGGAAAACGTCTGGTTTCGCCGCGGCCACTGGTACGCCGCGCTGGGCAACGACCGTTTCGACATGATCGTCAGCAACCCGCCCTACATCGCCGCCGGCGACCCGCACCTGCAACAGGGCGACCTGCGCTTCGAGCCGCCGCCGGCGCTGGCTTCCGGTGCGGACGGGCTGGATGCCATCCGCGAAATCATCGCCGGCGCGCCGGCCCACCTCGTGCGCGGCGGCTGGCTGCTGCTGGAGCATGGCCGGGACCAGGGCGAGGCGATCCGCGCGCTGCTGGAACAGGCCGGGTTCGCCGACGTGGAAACCGTGCGGGATCTGGAGCAGCGTGATCGGGTGACGCTGGGCAGCCTGCCGGGTTGATGCAGCGTTGTCCGTGCGGGTGAGCGCGGGTTGCCGGCAGTCTCCGTGGACCCTTGGCTCGCAATGGCCTGAAGCCTTGGTGCGCCGCCCGGCATGCCGGGCGGCGCGCGTCATCAGCCGAAATTGCGGTGGAATTCGGCCTTGTGCCTGGCTGCCCGTACAAGCGCATCGTGCGTGCGGATTTCAAGCCGCCCACCGACGAGGCGGTTCCATGCGGCCTTCAGCTTGCGGAGCCGTTCGTCGCCCTCCAATTCCTTTTCGTGGCCGATGACGAGCATTCCACGCGGCTCCCTGAAATCCGTGAGCTTCAGCTGGTCCCGCAGTGCCGATTGATGCTCGTTGCAGAAATCGATGTGCTCAAGCAATTGCAGGATGCTTTTGTTCGCGGTGGCGCTGAATGAAACGCGGCCATCCTTGCCCGTGGTGAACAGTTGCTCATCGGCCCCCTTGAACTCGACCACCCACCAGGCGAGGCCGTCGGAACTTTTGCCGCAAAGCAGGTAGTCGGGAATCAGGCCGGTTCCCTCCCCGCGGAGCGCCGTCTTGATCTGCTGCTGCGGGAACACCCATGAACCCTGGTGGCCGGTGGAGACGAAATCGAGGGCGTTTACTAGCAGTTCCTTGTTGTCGCGGATGTAGTGATCCAGAACCGTTTCCCCGCTCCGCTCGGCGATGAGCCTGTCGTATTGCTCCACCTGGGCGATCGTGACTGCATTCTGCTCCACGAAGTTGCCGTACGGGGGCAGGTTGTAATGCTCGTAGTGCTTGTGGAATAGCGGTGATCGTTGATAGGGCATGGCGTCCAGTGGTCTCAGGGTCGGGTTTCATCGAATGATGGCGACATCGGATGGATGTCGAAGCCACGTCAGCCCGAATGGATCGTCAGGAAGAGGCTCCGTGGCGTGACTCCGGGAATACGGGAAGGCCATCCCCGAACGCCACCCATGCAAGGTCATGGCCCAGCCACGAATGATGCGTCGGAGGAAATTCCGATGGATCGTCCAGGCTGCACGTGGCTACCTCGATGAAGGTAGGTTCGTCCGCGTGCACATAGGCCACATGGGTCCCGCACGCCGCGCAGAACCAGCGCGTCACCGGTGCGCTGGTCGAAAACGTGGCGGGCGTGCCGTGGATGAATTCGAAGCTGCCCGAGTCAACGGACAGCCATGCGACCACGGGCGCGGAAAACAGCCTGCGGCATGTCCGGCAATGGCAGATCATGCTCCCGTCGGGTTTGCTGCCGATCCGGTAGCGGATGGCTCCGCAGAAGCAGCCACCTTCAATCTGTATCGAGGCCACGGGCCTGCTTCCCTCCTGCGCCAGGAAGAGTCATCGGGCACGCAATCAGCTGCGATCGACGATCTTCGTGATCCGTCCATTGCCGAACGAGAATTCGGATATGCCCTGGAGATCGAGGAGGGTGCCGGCGGGCGGGCCATCGGGAATGTCCTTCGCCAGTTTTCCGCGATAGGCGATGGCGGCCACTGCCGATTCATGGCCGAGCTCCAGGTTCGTGATGCGCTGCTCGCGTTCGGAGAACAGGGACCTGGACTGCTCCGCGAGTTGCCTGAACTCCTCGATGCCGTTCGTCGCCGCCGTGAGCTGGCCACCGGAGTGGTTTTCGAAACGCACATCCGGGGAAAGAAGCGAAACCATGCCATCGATGTCGAAGGCGTTGTAAGCGACCAGATACCGGTCAACAAGGTCCTGAATGTTTGAACTGCCCATGATTTCTCCGCTGCATCCGATGTCCGGGTTCGGCAGTATGCGTGGCGCCCCTGCTCATGCAACCTCGCCACCCTTGGGGCCCCAGAAGATCGCCCAGGTGACCAGGTCATCCGTGAATTCCGCGAAACGATGCATGGCACCGGCCGCAACGAACAGCACGTCACCGGCGGTGAAAGGATACGGCTGTTCCTCGATCACGAGAATTCCGCTTCCCGTCATGACGATGTAGATCTCGTCCTGTGCATGCGTGGTCTGGTAATCCTTCCCGCGCGGGGTGAACAGGATGACCGACATGCTGCCGTGTGCCATCGCCTCGATGTCCCAGACACCCTGCGGCCAGAGATCGGTGGCCGGCAGGGGGAGGCGTGTTTGCCATTCGGATAGCGATATATGCATCGTGGTCTTTTCCATCCTTTCACGTAACCCGTTGCTTCGACGATGAGTCCATCGCGGACCCGCATCAGGTTGATGCCGCGGATGGACTGGCCGTCGTCTTCGCCCCAGCAATGGCGCCACCGGATGATGGCGCGCTCACCGACGACAAGCACCTCCTCACGGATGAACCGTGTAGCCGTCGACTTTGCAAGATCCTGCCAGTTCGCCAGGCATGCCGCCTTTCCGACGAGACGGGCTCCGTCCAGGGCGGGGTTCGTATTCTCGATCACGCAATCGTCTGACACCAGGTCCTTCATGGCCCCGGGATCGTGATGGTCGAATGCGTCATGAAATCTCCGGATGACCTCGCTGGTTGCAAGGGCTACGTCATCCGCGGTACCCAGCAAGGTGATCTGATCGGGGGCCAGGGATGGATGTTTCATCGGATGATCCTCGATGCGCGAGTGGTGCGGCTTGCCGCCTGGGGCCGGGTGCCGACGGGATGGCGATCGGCTGCGGCATGCCGTCAGGCCCGGGCATTCCGGGCAGGGCTGTTGGCGGCCAATTGGGCGGCGAAAGCCCGCTTGTATGCGGGCCGTGCCTCCCCGCGGGCGACGTAATCGGCCAGATTCCGGAATTCATCGAGAAGGCCGGAGGGTTTCAATCTCTGCAGCACGTGGACCATCATCAGATCGCCTGCACTGAACGGACCATCAAGCCAATCGGTACCACCCAACCAAGCGGATAGCTGCTTCAGTCGATTGCGGATGCGATCCTGGATCAAGGGCAGGCGCTCCTTGCTCCAGGGCTTTTCCACCTCGAGGAACTTGGCTGTTGCAAGTTCAAATATGGGAGGCTCTATCGTGCCGAGCGCGGCAAACATCCATGCAATGGCGCGTGCCCGGGCATTGGCATCCGTCGGCAACAGACCCGGGTGGCACCCGGCGATATGAAGGACGATCGCGCCACTCTCGAACAATACGAGATCACCCTCTTCGTAGGTCGGAATCTGGCCAAAGGGCTGAATGCCGAGATGCGCGGGTTTCTTCATCGCCTGGAACGAAACGGGGCGAACCTGGTACGGCTGGTTCACCTCTTCCAACGCCCAGCGAACGCGCATGTCCCGCGCCAGCCCCTTGCCGCCATCGGGGGATTTTTCGAAGGCGGTAATGGTGATTGTCATGGATATCCTCCGGTTGGGTCGGGTTGGAGTGCAGGCCGCAACATCCGAATTGGCCTGCTCCATCAACCAGACGAACGAGGAGGCATGGAATCGACATGACATGAAGATCATTTTTCCGGGGCGCAGCACCAGCATCGGGTGGCGGCGAGGTCATCCGCTGGGCACGGATCCGGCAGGGGGCATGCGTGGCGCGGCGCCTGCGGGCAAGCGCCGCATGTCCGCGCTCAACTGGTTGCCCCCAAGTCATCCGGCACGTCGCAGACGTTCATGCGCCTGGAAGGGTGGTGTCAGGCCAAGGTGTCGGGCCGATTGGGGTGGATACCGGCGATGTCCCTTCCTCCGCGCGGAAGAAGGGACGGGACATCCTCAGTACAGCCCCTGAGCCAGCATCGCGTCGGCCACCTTGACGAATCCGGCGATATTCGCGCCATCGACATAGTTGACGCTGCCATCGGCGCGCACGCCGTGCTGCACGCAATTGGCGTGGATCTCCTTCATGATCACGTGCAGTCGTTCGTCGACGTCGGCGTGGCGCCAGGACAGGCGCAATGCGTTCTGGCTCATTTCCAGCCCGGAGGTGGCCACGCCGCCGGCGTTGCTGGCCTTGCCGGGGGCGTACAGGGTGCCGGCCTGCAGGAACACGTCCACCGCTTCCAGCGTGGAGGGCATGTTGGCGCCCTCGGCCACGCACAGCACGCCGTTGTGGACCAGGGTGCGGGCGTCCTCGCCGTCCAGTTCGTTCTGGGTGGCGCAGGGCAGGGCGATGTCGGCCGGGATGTGCCACGGGCGGCGGCCTTCGAGGTAGTCGAAGCGCTTGTCGTCGGCCAGTTCGGCGAGGCGGCCGCGGCGCTCGTTCTTCAGCGCCATCACTTCCTGCATGGCCTGCTCGTCGAAGCCGTCGGGGGCGAACAGGGTGCCGCCGGAGTCGGAGAAGGTCAGCACCTGCGCGCCGAGTTCGGCGGCCTTGAGCGCGGCGAACTGGGCGACATTGCCGGAGCCGGAGATCAGCACCTTCGCGCCGTGGGTTTCGCGGCGGGCGTGGTGCAGCATCTGTTCGACGAAATAGACGGTGCCGTAACCGGTCGCTTCCGGGCGCATCAGGCTGCCGCCGTAGGCGATGCCCTTGCCGGTGAACACGCAGGCCGCGTCGTTGCTGAGCTTCTTCATCATGCCGGCCATGAAGCCGACCTCGCGCGCGCCCACGCCGATGTCGCCGGCCGGCACGTCGGTGTCCGGGCCGAGGTGGCGGTACAGCTCCAGCATCAGCGCCTGGCAGAAGCGCATCACTTCGCCGTCGCTCTTGCCCTTGGGGTCGAAGTCCGAGCCGCCCTTGCCACCGCCCATCGGCAACGTGGTCAGGGCGTTCTTGAAGGTCTGCTCGAAGGCCAGGAACTTCAGGATCGACAGGTTCACCGAGGGGTGGAAGCGCATGCCGCCCTTGAACGGGCCGATCGCCGAGCTGTGCTGCACGCGCCAGGCGCGGTTGACGTGGGCGCGGCCGCTGTCATCGGCCCAGGCCACGCGGAACTGGATGACCCGTTCCGGTTCGACGAGGCGTTCGAGCAGGCCATGCCGGGTGTAATGCGGGTGCCGTTGCAGGAACGGCCAGAGACTGTGGGTGACTTCCTTGACCGCCTGCAGGAACTCGGGCTGGTGCGCATCGCGGCTGGCGACATAGGCCAGGAAGTCATCGGGGCTGCGGTGGTTCAAGGGTGTCACCTCTGGAGGGGAAAGTGGGACAAGGAAGGGACAATCGAAACAAGAACGCGGCCATTGGCCGCGTCATGGAAGTCATCGCAGGCGATCAAGAACCGCCTGTGCCGCTTGTCGCGTGGAAAGTGCCTGCCCCTGCGCGGCGAGGTCGGCGGTGAACAGGCCGTCGTCGAGGGCGCGGGCGACGGCTTGCTCGATGGTGGCAGCTTCGGCTTCCAGCCCCAGCGAGTGGCGCAGCAGCATCGCCGCGCTGAGGAGGGTGGCGTAGGGATTGGCGATGCCCTTGCCGGCGATGTCCGGGGCCGAGCCGTGGATCGGCTCATAGATACCGACCTTGCCTTCCTCACCCAACGAGGCGGACGGCAGCAGGCCCAGCGAGCCAGCCAGCATCGAGGCCTCGTCGGTGAGGATGTCGCCGAACATGTTCTCGGTGACGATCACGTCGTAGGCATGTGGCTTGGCAATCAGGTGCATCGCCATCGAGTCGACCAGTTGGTGTTCCAGTTCGACGTCGGGGAATTCCTCGCGGCCGATGCGCGCGGCGATGTCGCGCCACAGCCGCGAGGTTTCCAGTACGTTGGCCTTGTCCACCGAGGTCAGCTTGCCGCGGCGCTGCTGCGCGAGCCTGAAGGCGCTGCGCAGCACGCGCTCGATCTCCGCGGAGGTGTAGCGGCACAGGTCGCTGGCGCTTTGCGCGTCGCGGGTCTTGTCGCCGAAGTAGATGCCGCCGGTCAGTTCGCGCACGACGATGAAATCCACGTCCCTGAGCAGTTCCGGCTTGATCGGCGAGGCATGCAGCGCGGCCGGGTGGGGGCGCACCGGGCGCAGGTTGGCGAACAGGCCCAGCGCCTTGCGGATCGCGAGCAGGCCCTGTTCCGGGCGCACCTTGGCGTTGGGATCGGACCACTTGGGGCCACCGACCGCGCCGAGCAGCACGGCGTCGGCCTTGGCGCAGGCGTCCAGCGTGGTGGCCGGCAGCGGCTCGCCGTGGTTGTCGATGGCGATGCCGCCGATGTCGTGCTCGCTGAAGCTGAAGTCGTGGCCGAAGCGGGTAGCAACGGCCTTGAGTACCTCGACGGCGACGGCGGTGATTTCCGGGCCGATGCCGTCACCCGGCAGTACGACGATGTTGGCTTGCATGGGGTCTTCCAGTGGTTTTGTTTTTGCTATTTGAAGCCCCTCTCCCTTCGGGAGAGGGGTTGGGGTGAGGGGCAATGGAGTCCGGATGACTAGCCATCATGGACTACGTTTGCCCCTCATCCGCCCTTCGGGCACCTGCATTCGGCACATCCCTGTGCCTCACCCTTCGGGCGGCTTCGCCGTGCAGCTTGGCAATCCTGCCAAGCTGTCTCCCGAGGGGAGAAGGGAAAGGCAGGTCACGCCGCGTGTGAAGCCTCGTAGCGCTCGATCTCCGGCACGCGCCCCAGCAACCAGCCGAGCTGGTCCACGCCTTCCAGCAGGCAGGTCTGCGAGAAGCCATCCAGCGGGAAGGAATACACCTTGCCGGCAGGCGTGCGCAGTTCGCGTGCGGCGACGTCGATGGTCAGCTCGTCGTCCGGGTTCTGCATCAGTTCCTGCACGTCGGCCTCGTCCAGCACGATCGGCAGCAGCCCGTTCTTCAGCGAGTTGCCACGGAAGATGTCGGCGATCTCGCTGCTGACGATGGCGCGCAGGCCCAGGTCGGTCAGCGCCCACGGCGCATGCTCGCGCGAGGAGCCGCAGCCGAAGTTGCGTCCGGCCAGCAGGATGCTGCGGCCGGCGTTGTGCGGCTGGTTGAAGGCGAACTCCGGGTTCGGCGAGCCATCGGCCTGCCAGCGCCAGTCGTTGAAGGCGTTGCGGCCCAGCCCTGCGCGCTCGGTGGTGGACAGGAAGCGCGCCGGGATGATCTGGTCGGTATCGATGTTGGTCTGGCGCAGCACCACGCTGCGCGAGCTCAGGGTACGGAAACCGGCCATCACGCCACCTCCTTGTTGAACAGTTCGCGCACGTCGGCGACATGGCCGTTCACCGCGGCCCATGCGGCGCTCAGCGGCGAGGCCAGCAGGGTGCGCGAGCCGGGACCCTGGCGGCCCTCGAAATTGCGGTTGCTGGTGCTCACCGCCAGCTGTCCCGGTGCGACCAGGTCGCCGTTCATCGCGATGCACATCGAGCAACCCGGTTCGCGCCACTCGGCGCCGGCGGCGCGCACGATCTCGTGGATGCCCTCGGCCTCGGCCTCGCGCTTGACGATCTCCGAGCCCGGTACCACCAGCATGCGCACGCCCGCGGCGACGCGGCGGCCGCGCAGCACCGTCGCCACGTCGCGCATGTCGCTGAGGCGGCCGTTGGTGCAGGAACCGACGAACACCACGTCGACCGGCGTGCCGGCCAACGCGTGGCCGGCCTCGAGCTTCATGTAGTCCAGCCCCTTCTGCGCGGCGGCGTCGTTGGCGGCGGGGATCGGCGCATCCACCGCAATCGCGGTGCCCGGGTGCGTGCCCCAGGTCAGGGTCGGGCGGATGTCGGCGGCGTCGATGCGCACCTCCACGTCGAAGCGCGCGCCTTCGTCACTGTTCAAGGTCTTCCAGTAACCGACGGTCTTGTCGAAGTCGGTGCCCTTGGGGCCGCGCGGGGTCTTTGCCACCCAGTCGAAGGTGATCTGGTCTGGCGCGACCATGCCGGCGCGGGCGCCGGCCTCGATCGACATGTTGCACAGGGTCATGCGCTGCTCCATGTCCATCGCACGGATCGCCGAGCCGCGGAACTCGATGACGTGGCCGGTGCCGCCGTTGACGCCGATCACGCCGATGATGTGCAGCACCACGTCCTTGGCGCCGACGCCCGGCGCCAATGCGCCATCGACGGTGATCGACATGGTCTTGGCCTTGCGTTGCAGCAGGCATTGCGTAGCCAGCACGTGGCCGACCTCGCTGGTGCCGATGCCGAACGCCAGCGCACCGAACGCGCCGTGGGTGGAGGTGTGGCTGTCGCCACAAACAATCGTCATGCCCGGCTGGGTGAAGCCCTGCTCCGGGGCGATGACGTGGACGATGCCGCGGCTGCTCGAGGCCATGTCGAACAGCTCGATGCCGTATTCGGCGCAGTTCTTCGCCAGCATCTCGACCTGCGCTTCCGACGCCTTGCTCGCATACGGCAGCTTGCCGTCGGCGCCGGCCGGCAGGGTCGGCGTGGAGTGGTCCATCGTCGCCTTGGTGCGGTCCGGGCGGCGCGGCTTCAGGCCGCGTCCGCGCAGTTCGGTGAAGGCCTGCGGCGAGGTGACCTCGTGGATCAGGTGCAGGTCGATGTACAGCACGGCCGGCGCGCTGTCGCTTTCGGGGACGACGACGTGGGCGTCCCACAGTTTGTCGTACAGGGTCTTGGGTGCGGGGCTCATCGTGTTCGGTTCCGTTGCCTGTGCCGGCCGCCGCGCTCAGGCGCTGACGGCTTCCTCGTTGTCCACGCCTTCGCGCTGGCGCAGCAGGCGGTTGGTGACGTCCAGCCAGGCCAGCGCGCTGGCCTCGATGATGTCGCGGCTGGTGCCGGTGCCTTCCAGTATCTCGCCCTCGTGGCGCACGCTGAGGTTGGCCTCGCCGCGCGCGTCGGCGCCGATGCCGACGCTGTGCACGTGGTAGCTGTCCAGGGTCAGCTGGATGCCGGTGGCGGCCGACAGCGCGGCGAACAGCGCGTCGACCGGGCCGTCGCCCTGCGCGGTCTCGGCCACGCGGTTGCCTTCCGGGTCGGACAGCTCGACCAGCGCGTTGGCACGGCTGCCGACGTCGCTGATGGTCATCGACGCCAGCCGGTAGCCATCGTTGCCGGAGGTGCCCTGCATCAGCGCCTGCAGGTCGGCGTCGGTGACCACCCGCTGCTGTTCGCACACGTTCTTGAACTGCTCGAACACCAGCTTCAGCTCTTCCTCCTCCAGCCAGTAGCCCAGCGCGCGCAGGCGTGCCTCGACCGCGGCGCGGCCGCTGTGGCGGCCCAGCACCATCTGCGTGTCGGCCCAGCCCACGTCCTGCGGGTGCATGATTTCGTAGGTGTTGCGGTTGCGCAGCATGCCGTGCTGGTGGATGCCGGACTCGTGGGCGAAGGCATTGGCGCCGACGATGGCCTTGTTGCGCTGCACCGGCATGCCCACCAGCCGCTGCAGCAGCTGCGAGGTCGGCACGATGCGGCGGGTGTCGAAACCGGTATCGAAGTTGTAGAAGGCGTTGCGCACCTTCAGCACCATCGCGATCTCCTCCAGCGCACAGTTGCCGGCGCGCTCGCCGATGCCATTTATCGAGCCTTCCACCTGCCGCGCGCCGCCCTCGATGGCGGCCAGCGAGTTGGCCACCGCCAGGCCCAGGTCGTTGTGGCAGTGGGTGCTGAAAACCACCTTGTCGGCGCCGGCGGCGTTGGCGATCACGTGCTGGAACATCGCGCGGATCTCCTCCGGGGTGGTGAAGCCGACGGTGTCCGGCAGGTTGATGGTGCGCGCGCCGGCGGCGATGGCGACCTGCGCCACTTCGGTGAGGAAATCCAGCTCGGTGCGGGTGGCGTCCTCGGCGGAGAACTCGACGTCGTCGATGTAGCCGCGCGCCATGCTCACATGCTTGTGCACCGACTCCAGCACCTGCTCCTTGTTCATGCGCAGCTTGTGCTCGCGGTGCAGCGGGCTGGTGGACAGGAACACGTGCAGGCGCGGTTTTGCCGCCGCTTCCAGCGCCTTGACCGAGGTCTCGATGTCGCCCGGCAGGCAGCGCGACAGCACCGCCAGCACCGGCTCGCGCAGCTCGCGGCCGATCAGCGCCATCGCCTCGCGGTCGGACTGCGAGCTGGCCGGGAAGCCGGTTTCGATGACATCCACGCCCAGCTCGGCCAGCGCGCGTGCCATCACCAGCTTCTGCGGCGGGGTCATGCTGCAGCCGGGGGATTGCTCGCCGTCGCGCAGGGTGGTGTCGAAGATGGTAATTCGCGGGGTGTTGATGGTTGGAGTATTCACCAGAGGGTCTCCTCGACGGCGGTAGCGATGATGTTGGAAGGTTCGGTTCGGGGCGCGCGCGCCGCGCTGCCGGCGACGCGGCTGCGGAGTCGTTCGGGGTTGCGCCGTCGTGGTTTGCGTGGGGGGCTGGGGCGGACTTCGGAGAGCAGGGTGGCGAGCACGGCGGCGTCGATGTTGCCGCCGGACACCACCGCGCACTTGCGCTTGCCGGCCACGCGGCGGCCGGCGGCCAATGCCAGCGCGCCGGCGCCCTCGGCGATGACGTGTTCCTCCAGCGCCAGCCGCACCAGCGTCTCGCGCAGCTCGGCCTCGCGCACGATGACCACGTCGTCGAGCAGGCTGGCGCACAGGCGGCGGGTGATGAAGCCGGGGATCTTGACCTTGACGCCGTCGGCCAGGGTCGCCACCGGCGCGATCTCGCGCACGTCGCCCTTGATCGCGCGCGCCATCGAATCCACGCCCTCGACCTGCGCGCCGATGATGCGAACGCCCTGCGATTTCAGCGCCAACGCCACGCCGGACGCCAGGCCGCCGCCGCCGATCGGCACGATCACCACGTCCGGCGCGTGCGGGGCGATCTCGATGCCCAGCGTGCCCTGCCCGGCGATCACGTCGGGGTCGTCGAACGCGGACAGGAAGCGGTAGCCGTTCTGCCCGGCCAGTTCGCGGGCGAAAGCGTAGGCCTCGTCGTAGCTGTTGCCGTGCTGGCGCACGGTGGCGCCCCAGTGCTGCACGCCGGCGATCTTGGTGGCCGGCGCGCCATGCGGCATCACCGTGATGGCCTGCACGCCCAGCCGGTACGCGGCCCACGCCACGCCCTGCGCGTGGTTGCCGGCCGAGGCGCAGATCACCGGGCGCTCGTCGCCGCGCTCCAGCGCCGCCAGCATCGCGTTCAATGCGCCGCGCACCTTGTAGGAGCCGGTACGTTGCAGGTTTTCGAGCTTGAGCCAGGTGCCGAAGCGCTCGGCGTAGTGCAGCGGCGTCGGTGGGAGGAAGCGGCGCAGGCGTGCCTGTGCGGCCAATACGTCGGCGACGCTGACGTTTACGTCGCCCGCGCTGTCGGCATCGGCGGTGGAACGGCCGCGGTCAGGCATGGAGCGGCCGGGAACGGGGAACAGGGAACGGGGAATGGAGGGGCGTCGTGTGGCGTCGAAGAAGACGCCTCCGATTGCGAGGTACCAAAGCCCCTCTCCCTGCGGGGCGAGAAGGCACGGCTTGCGCGCCA
>NZ_LDJP01000046.1 GCF_001431505.1 Stenotrophomonas daejeonensis | reverse complement strand
CCCAGAACGACCGCGCGCGTTACCTGCAGGCGTTCTGGAAGCTGGTGAACTGGGATTTCGTCGGCGCGCAGTTGCGGTAACTGCACGCGTGGATGCGGGGCCTGCCCCGCATGAAGCGTTACCGGTGAAGCCCGTGCCGTTGCAGCGACGGGGCTTGCCCCGCCGGGGCCTTGTCGGTGAGGCCCCGTGCCGGGCAAGCCCGGCACCTACGTGCAGCCACGGTGAGGCGGCTTATGTAGATGCGGGGCTTGCCCCGCATGGGGCTTTCCCGGTGAAGCCATGTGCCGGGCAAGCCCGGCACCTACGGTCGTGGGGCTTTCCGGCAACGCCCTGTCGCGACTCACGTCGCTCCTACGGCCGGCTGCCGTGGTTGGCTCAACCGCGCAGCGCGCGGACCACCGGTTCGACCTGCGCCTGCCGCCCCAATGCATTGCCGATACGCTCCAGCGCATCGGCCAACGCCCCCGCATCGTCGGCGCGCAGGTTGGCATGGCCGACCTTGCGGCCTTCGCGCGGCTGCTTGCCGTAGTCATGCCAGTGGCCGGCCGGCTCGGCCAGCACCGCATCGGCATCGGGCATCGCGCCGATCCAGTTCAGCATGCAGGCCCTGCCGAGCACGCGGGTATCGCCCAGCGGCAGGCCCAGCACCGCGCGCAGGTGGTTCTCGAACTGCGAGGTTTCGGCGCCGTCGCTGGTCCAGTGGCCGGAGTTGTGCACGCGCGGCGCCATCTCGTTGGCCAGCAGTTCGTCGCCGCGACAGAACAGTTCCAGCGCGAACACGCCCACGTAGTCCAGGTGCTCGGCCACGCGGCGGGCGTAAGCGATGGCGGTGTCGTGCTGCGCGGCCGTCGCCACGGCCGGGGCCAGGCTGGCCGACAACACGCCGTCCACATGCCAGTTGCCGGTCAACGGCCAGGCGCGGAACTCGCCATCGCGGCCACGCACGGCCACCACGCTGACTTCGCGGTCGAAGGCGACGAAGCCTTCGAGGATCAGGCCGGTCGTTTCAACCTGCGCCCCCAGCGCCTGCCATGCGGCATCGACGTCGGCCGCGCCGCGGATGCGGAACTGGCCCTTGCCGTCGTAGCCCAGGCGGCGGGTCTTGAGGATGCACGGGGTGCCGAACCCGGCCACCTTCGCCGCCAGTTCGTCGCGGCTGCGGATATCGGCGAACGGCGGCAGCGGGATGCCCAGCTCGCGGAACAGGGTCTTCTCGCTGAGCCGGTCCTGCGCCACGGCCAGCGCCGCCGGGTTCGGGAACACCGGCTTGCGCTCGGCCAGCCAGCGCGCGCTGGCCGCCGGCACGTTCTCGAAATCGAAGGTGACCACGTCCACCTTGCCGGCAAATTCGGCCAGCGCGTCCAGGTCGTCGAACGCACCCACCTGCAAAGGCGCCAGTTGCCCGGCGCAGGCGTCGGCGGCCGGGTCGAACACCACGAAACGCAGGCCCAGCGGCGCGCCGGCCAGCACCATCATGCGGGCCAGTTGCCCGCCCCCCAGGATGCCTACCGTGGTCATTGGCGCGGGTCGTCCGCGGCCATCACGTCGGCGGTCTGGCGCGCGCGGAAGGCCGCCAGCGCCCCGGCGATCGCCGGTTGTTCCGGTGCCAGCACCGCCGCGGCGAACAACGCCGCATTCGCGGCGCCGGCATTGCCGATGGCGAAGGTGGCCACCGGGACGCCGGCCGGCATCTGCACGATCGACAACAACGAATCCATGCCGTTCAGCGCCTTGGACTGCACCGGCACGCCCAATACCGGCACCGCGGTCTTGGCCGCGAGCATGCCCGGCAGATGCGCGGCGCCGCCGGCGCCGGCGATGATCGCGCGCAGCCCGCGCGGGCCGGCTTCATCGGCATAGGCGAACAGCACGTCCGGCGTGCGATGCGCCGACACCACCTTCACTTCGTAGGGAACGCCCAGCGCGTCGAGCTTCTGCGCCGCATGCTGCATGGTCTCCCAGTCGGAGCGGGAACCCATGACGATGCCGACGAGCGGCATGGGGGAATTGGGGGTCATTGGCCGTCACCTGCTGCAAAGACGTATTCTAGCCGCCTTCCACGCAAGACCACGACCCGATGGACCGCAAACTGCTCGACCTGCTCGTTTCGCCCGACACCCGCCAGCCGCTGGCCCTGCTGGACGGCGCCGGACTGGAAACGTTGAACGCGGCCATCGCCGCCGGCGGCGTCGTTCGCGCGGACGGCAGCGCGCAGGCGCAGCCGCTGCGCGAGGCGCTGGTCACCCGCGACCGCAAGCAGGTGTTCCGCGTCGAGGACGGCATCCCGGTGCTGCTGGCCGAAGAAGCCATCGCCACCGCGCAGATCGACGGCTTCGCGGGCAAGTGATGCCGCCGCGACCGCCGGCCGCACCGCCGCAGGAACAGGTCGACGCCGACGTCGCCCGCGCCCTGGCCGAGGACATCGGTAGCGGCGACGTCACCGCCGCGCTGCTGCCCGACGCCGCCGACTGCGCCTACCTGCTGTGCAAGCAGGACGCGGTGATCGCCGGCCGCCCATGGTTCGACACCACCCACCGCGCGCTCGACCCGCAGGTGCGGATCGACTGGCGGGTGCGCGAAGGCGACCACGTCGTGGCCGGCACCGTGCTGGCCACGTTGCAGGGCCGCAGCCGCGCGCTGGTCAGCGCCGAGCGCACCTCGCTGAATTTCCTGCAGACGCTGTCGGCGACCGCCACCACCACCGCGCGATACGTCGCGGCCGTGGCCGGTACCGGGGCATGCATCCTCGACACCCGCAAGACCCTGCCCGGCCTGCGCGTGGCGCAGAAGTACGCGGTGCGCTGTGGCGGCGGCGACAACCACCGCATGGGCCTGTTCGACACGGTGATGCTGAAGGAAAACCACATCCGCGCCGCCGGCTCGCTGGCCGCCGCGGTGCAGGCCGCACGTGCGCAGCAGCCCACCCTGCCGCTGGTGGTGGAAGTGGAAGACCTCGAACAGTTGCAGCAAGCCCTGGCCGTTGGCTGCGAGCGCATCCTGATCGACGATTTCACCCCGGCGATGCGCCGCGACGCGGTGCGCATCGTTGCCGACCTCGCTCCCGAAAAGCGCATCCCGCTGGAGGTCTCCGGCAGCGTCGGGCTGGACGGCCTGCGCGCGATCGCCGAGGACGGCGTGGACTGCATTTCCATCGGCGGGCTGACCAAGCACGTGCAGGCCATCGACCTGTCGCTGAAGCTCGGGCCGCCACCGGGCTGAGGCTGCCCCGCGCACGACGTCGGGCAGGCGCGAACATCTCGGACATGCCCGCCCACGCGCCTGTCACCTCCCGCCCGGCAAGATGCTCCCGCCCCCGACTGGAACCCGACGTGCCCTTTCGCTTCCTGTCCTGCTGCCTCCTGCTGCTCGCCGCCACCGCCGCACATGCGCTGGAGGTCTGCGACCTCCCGCCACGCCACGGCACCGGCGCGACCGCCCAGACCATCGTCCGCACCGCCTGCAACGAACACCGGCTGTGGCAGCGCGCCTTCATCGACCGCGATGGCCGCATCGCCCACCTCGGCACCACCGAAGCGGAGAACGAGAGCCTTGCCGACGACGGGCTCGTCGCCTGGCAGCGTGTGGCCGGCTACTGGCGCGAGAGCGGCACGCTGTCGGCAATGGCGGCCCATCCCGGCGCACAGAGCTGCCTTGCCCCGCCCGGCGAGCGCGCCACCGACAACGACTGCCGCGCCTTCCTGCTCGACAACCCGTGGTCGGCCGCCTTCGTCGCCTGGGTGATGACCCGCGCCGGCGTGCCCGGCTTCCTGCGCTCGCCGCGCCACATCGACTACATCCGCGCCGCCTACGGCGGTGGTGCCGGCGCCGTTCCGTACCGCTTCGGCGACCCGGCAACGGACAAGCCCGCGCCGGGCGACCTGTTGTGCTTCCTGCGCGACCGCGACGGCGTCCTGAGCCATGCGGGACTGGTGCAGGCACTGGCGGCCGGCCGTACCGACCGCTGGAAGTCGCATTGCGAAGTGGTCGTCGCCGCCAATCCCGGGGGCGACCGCACCCTGTACCTGATCGGCGGCAACGTCGCCAACACGGTCATCATGCGCAAGCTGCCGCTGGAACGCACCGGCAGGCTCGACCTGCCCCCGCTCCCGGCAAGCGGGCCGGAGCCGCAACCGGGGTGTTCCCCCGGCCGCGAGGAAGCCTGCGACTTCAACCGGCAGGACTGGGCGGCGCTGCTGAAGCTGTCCGTCCCCGAGCCGGCAGAAACTCCGTAGCATCCCGGGACATCCGGCGGACACCCGCATGCCCCAGGCCGCGTCTGTACCGGACCGGGCTGCATCCCCGCATGGTTCCGCTTCGCCGCGCCGCCGCCTAAAGTAGCGCCATGCCCACCCTGCTGCTCCTGATGATCTTCGGCGCCCTCGCCTACGCCTTCTGGGATTTCTCCCGGGCAGCGGCCGAACGCGCCACCGAACTTGGCCGCAATGCCTGCCAGGCCGCCGACGTGCAGTGGCTGGACCAGAGCGTGCATGCCACCGGGCTGCGCCTGTGCCGCCTGCCCAACGGCTGGCTGGGCTTCGAGCGCACGTTCCGGTTCGACTATTCCCATGACGGCATCGAGCGCCACAGCGGGCGCATGGTGCTGCGCGGCCGCGAGCTGGTCGCATTCGTCGGCCCGGCCAGCGCCCGGATCAGCACGCTGCGCCAGGGCACCGAAGAAGCCGAAGACGTGTAGGTGCCGGGCTTGCCCGGCACGGAGCTGTACCGGGAGAGCTTCATGCGGGGCATGGCCCCGCATCTACGTGGCGCGCTTGGGCCGTTGCTCGTTCGTGGATATCCGTAGGTGCCGGGCTTGCCCGGCACGGGGCTGTACCGGGAGAGCTTCATGCGGGGCAAGCCCCGCATCTACGTGGCGCGCGTGGGCCGTTGCCCGTCGTGGATATCCGTAGGTGCCGGGCTTGCCCGGCACGGGGTTGTACCGGGAGAGCTTCATGCGGGGCAAGCCCCGCATCTACGTGGCGCGCGTGGGCCGTTGCTCGTTCGTGGATATCCGTAGGTGCCGGGCCTGCCCGGCGCGGGGCCTTCCCGACAACAGTCTCTTTTACAACTCCACCGCTGCCTACGAGACACAAGGTGA
>NZ_LDJP01000045.1 GCF_001431505.1 Stenotrophomonas daejeonensis | reverse complement strand
CGAAACCACGGCCGCCCCCCGTCCCCTGCCCGTCCCCATTGCCGCCGGCACGCCTCCCCTGCCCGGGGTGACCACGCTGGGTTTGTCCATGCCCGAGACACGCATCGTCCTCAGGGGGTTGCCAAAAGACATCGAGGACCTTGTCCTGTCCCTGCCACCCGCCGATTTCCGCACCACTCCGGATATATGGCAATACACGGTGCGGCAAGCCATCGGCGGCATGATGCTGATTCCCCGCATCGCCGAGCGTCCCGATCGCCGCATCAGCATGGTTTCCTCCGGAGACTCTGCCCTGTGGATTCGCACCTTCGAATCGGAAAACCCGGCCATTACCGGCTATTTGATACAGGTCCGGTTCAGCTGCAAACTGGTGAAGGACAGCCCGATCCAGTTGCCCGAAGGCAGCGTCCAGGACATCTGCCTCGGGTACCCCAATGCACGGATAGGCAGCGGCCTGCGTGCCTACCGCAAGGTCGCCGGCCAAGCCATCGAGGACGTGACCGCGCAACTGACGCCTCCGGAGCAGGTGCTGGGGGAAGAGACGATGGAACGCTACAGGCAACTGGGCGCGGGCGGGCCGTTTCTGGACGACTCTTGGCTGGATCGGGTGCCGGTGGCGCGCTGGATCGTCGAATCCGACCCGGAAAATCCCCTGCCCGAAGATGCGCACACCTACGACGCCGGCTACCTGGCCCACGCCGGTTTCCTGTTATGGAACGGCGACCATTTCGAGACCCGCGCCACCGTGCCGGCCGGGTTGTGGCCATGCCCCTCGGAGCGGCCGTCCTGCCACGAAGAAGATCGCTTCGTGACCAAACCCTAGGAAAACGGTTCGCCCGGGCCCGCCGCCATCGGAAACAGCGGTGGCGGCGGGCCCGCTGCCTGCCTCAATACCCGTGCTGCCGCAACCAGGCATCGATCTGCGGCTTGCGCTCGGCGCGCAGCTTCAGCTTGGTCTGGATGCCGGCGATCATCGTCTCAGCATCGCGGCGCGAGGTCGGTGCGATGTACTTGTCGGCGTAGTCCCGGATCTTGTCGACCATCTTCAGGTCGTCCGAGCTCATGCCCAAGCCGGGGTAGTAGCGCGCACGCGAAGTGCTGTCCACCAGCGTATCCACCTTCTCGCGGTGGGCCACGGCGAAGTCGAACGCCATGTCCGCATGCTCGCGCGACACCGCAGCGATCATCCCTGCACTGTTGGTCGCACCCGGCTCGTCGGTCAGCGCCATGTCCAGTGCCCGCTGCGCCAGCGCCTTGTCCTGCGGCAGCGCCAGCAAGCCATAGTACTGGGCACGCACCATTGCCGAGGTTTCCTTCTTCGCCAGCTCGTGCAGCTTGTCCCAGGTGGCGGCATCGGCGTTGCGCGCGACCACGCCCAGCACCGTGCGACGCAGGTCGGCCGACAGTGATTCCGGGCTGGTGAGGAAGGCATCGAAACGACGCTTCGCCTCGGCGACCACCTGCTCGTCACCCATCGTGCTGAGCACGCGGATCAGACCACTGCGCAACTCCCGGGTCTGCGCCGAGTCATCCTCGCGCCCATCCCAGCCCAGCGACTGCAGCACCGGTACCAGACGCGAACGTGCGTACTTGCGGAAAGCCGCCTGGCGCGGCGCATCGCCCTTGAACATGCTGTCGATGCCACCCAGCGTGCCTGCCACCATTTCCCACAGGTCCGATGGCGCATCGGCCGCCACCTGCGCGGTCAGGTCCAGCATGTCCGACTCGGGCTGCAGGCCGACCGCCGCCAGCGCGCTGGCGTCCATCATCACGCCAAGCTGGTCCACCACCGGCAGGCGCGCAAAATCACCGCTCAGTGCCTTGAACTGCTCCGGTGCATACAGCGTGCGGTAGTAGCCCTTCTGCCCGGCATTGACCAGCACCGGCCCAGCGCAGCCCGGCAGCTCCAGCGAACCATTGCCGTCGACGAGGGTACGCACGACGGTACCGTCGGCACCGCGCACGGTCACCGGCACGCGCCAGCGCAGCGGCACCTTGTCCTTGCGGTCGATGGTGTATTCGCCCTGCTCCAGCTTCACCTGCGTGTTGCCATCCACGCAGGTACTGGCGACGCGGATCAGCGGCACGCCCGGTTGCAGGGTGAAGTCGTGCGCGACCTCGACGAACTGCTTGTCCGGCGCGGCCTTGTCCATCTCGCGCCACAGGTCGTCGGTCACCGCGTTGCCATAGGCGTGCGCACGGATGTAGCTGCGCACACCCTCGCGCCAGGCATCGGCACCCACGTAATCCTCGAACATCGCGATCACCGCCGCGCCCTTGCCGTAGGTGATGCCGTCGAAGGCCTGGCTGGCCTGCTCCACGGTGGCCACGTGCTGCACGATCGGGTGGGTGGTGGCGTAGGCATCACGGCCCATCGCGCCACGGCTGGTCATGGCCGCATCGACATTGTTGATGTCCCATTCCGGATGCAGCTTGCGGGTGGTGCGGCCCTCCATCCAGGTGGCGAAACCTTCGTTGAGCCACAGGTCGTCCCACCACGCCATCGTCACCAGGTTGCCGAACCACTGGTGCGCGATCTCGTGCGCGGCGACCGAAAACACGCGTTGCTGGTCCGACACGCCGGATACCGCCGGGTCGATCAACAGCGTGTGCTCGAAGGTGAAGATCGCCCCCCAGTTCTCCATCGCGCTGAAGAACTGGCTGCTGCCGGGCGCGGCCAGGTTGTCGAGTTTCGGCAGCGGGTAGGGCACGCCGAAATAATCGTTGTACTCGCGCAGGACCTCACGGCTGCCCTCCAGCGCGAAGCGCGCCTGCTCGACCTTGCCCTTCTGCGCGATCACGCCGATCTCGGTACCGCCGTCGTCCTTGATGGCGGCCCGCTCGAAATCGCCGGCCGCGACGAACAGCAGGTAGGTGGACATCTTCGGCGTGGTCTGGAACACCACCTGCTTCAGGCCATTGCCCAGCTCCCTGGTGCTTGCCACCGGCATGTTGCTGACCGCCATCTCGGCTTCCGGCACGTTGATGACCAGGTCGAAGGTCGCCTTGTAGCCCGGCTCGTCCCACGAGGGGATGAAACGCCGCGCATCTGAGTTCTCGAACTGGGTGAACAGCGCGCGCCGGTTACCCGACTCGGTCGGGTAGTCGAGCGCGAACAGGCCATTGGCCTGGGTGTTGATGACGCCGCTGTAATCGGTGGCAAGCGTGTAATGCCCCGGGGACAACGGCTTGCCGAAGCTGAAGGTGGCGGTCTGGTTCTCGCCATCGACACTTGCGGTTGCCGGCATCGGCTTGCCGCCGGCCGCGGCGAGCGTACTGTTGGCAAAGCGCAGGTTCGCCGCCTGCAACACGATGCTCGACGTGCTTTCCAGCACCTCCAGGTCGATCCGCACCTTGCCGTCGAACGCCATCTCCCCGGCATGCGGCGTGACCTCGACGTGGTAATGGCTCGGCCGTGCGGTACGCGGCAGTTGGGTCGTTGCCGATGATTGCCCGGCCACGGGCGTCGCAGGCGCCTCGCCTTGTGCGGATGCCGAAACACAGGTGCCGGCCAACGCCAGCGCGATTGCGGTTGCCAGGATACGACGCATGCTCACTCTCCCTTGTATGCCATCGACGGAATCAGCCAATGACGCATCGTCGCCGCCCGCGGCATGCGCCGGACAGCGCCGGAAGTCATGCTTCCGTCAATCCATGGGCAGGTCACCCGGCCGTTCCCTGGCCGCGATCAACGCCCGGTACTGGCGCGGCGCCATGCCCACCTCGGCCTTGAACTTGCGGGTGAACGCGCTCTGGTCGCTGAACCCGCAGGCCTGGCCGATGCTGGCCACGCTGTCCTCGCCATGCAGCAGGTGCAGCGCGATCTGGATGCGCAGCCGGGTGAGCACCTGCTGCGGGGTCATCTGGAACACCTTGCGGAAGCTCCGCTCCAGCTTGGACAGCGAGAACCCGGTGATGTCCAGCAGGGTCTGCATGCGCACGCTCTCGGCGTAGTGCGTGCTGAGGTAGTCCAAGGCCAACCGCAGCGGCTCGTACTGCGACTCCAGCCCACCGCGTTGCCCCAGGTCGCGGGAAATGCCGATCAGGCCCACCACCTTGCCGTTCTCGACGATCGGGCGCTTGCAGGTCAGGCACCAACCCGGCCGGCGGTTGGCAAACAGCTGCAGTTCCATGACGTTCTCGACCACCTCGCCAGCCAGCACGCGCTGGTCCTGCGCGACGTACGCCTCGCTCATTCCGGCCGGGTACAGCTCATCGGCACGCCTGCCGATCACCTCCCCGCGCGACCGCACGCCAAGCCGCTGCATCATCGTCTTGTTGACGTGGGTGTAACGCCCCGCGCTGTCCTTGGCAAAGAACAGCACGCTGGGAATGGCATCGAACAGGGCTTCGATTTCGGCAGGGTCGATTCGCATCGGCAGGAATCCGGCAGCATCGCAACGGCCGCATTCTAGCCAGCCGCCCCACTCTCCCGGACCTGCCAAAGGCAACGAATAGCGGATTGCCAACGCTTGCTTCACGCCCCGCTCTACCTGTCCGGCCTATACCTGCCGGCAATCCAATCACGGGAGAAGCGACATGACCCAAGGCGACAAGTCCAGCTATACCGACAAGCAGAAGCGGCAGGCCCGGCACATCGAGAAAAGCGAACTGGAGCACGGCCGCAGCCATGAAGCCGCCGAGCGGATCGCCTGGGCCACGGTCAACAAGCAGGATGGCGGCGGCAAGAAATCCGGCAGCGGCCGCAAGTCGCCCGGCAGCGGGAAACACTGAAGGCCGGGGCCGGCCACCTCTCAACCACCCCGAGGCAATGACTGCCGTCGGATCACCGGGGCTGGCTGCAGCCCTCCATGCACGGCCAAACCATGGCTGCCTCGAGAAGCCCGGATACGAAAAGGCCCCGCAAGTGCAGGGCCTTTCCTCATGCCACTTCGCCGGCGAGGCTCAGCCCCACGGGTCCTGCAGGATCATGGTGTGGTCGCGGTCCGGGCCGGTGGAGACGATGCTGACCGGGCAGCCGGCCAGTTCCTCCAGCGCGCGCAGGTAGGCGCGGGCGGCCGGCGGCAGCTGTTCCCACTCGGTGATGCCGTGGGTGTTCTCGCTCCAGCCGGGGAACTCCAGGTACACCGGGGTGCATTCCTCCCAGCCCTGCGCGTCCAGCGGCGCGTACTCGGTGCGCTTGCCGCGGTATTCGTAGGCGATGCAGACCTTGAGCTTCTCCATGCCATCGAGCACGTCGAGCTTGGTGATGCACAGGCCGGAGATGCCGTTGATGGCCACCGCGCTCTTGAGCGCGACGATGTCCATCCAGCCGCAGCGGCGCGGGCGGCCGGTCGAGGCGCCGTATTCGGCGCCGCGGTCGCGGATGCCCTGGCCGATCTCGTCGTCCAGTTCGGTCGGGAACGGGCCGCCGCCGACGCGGGTGGCGTAGGCCTTGGCGATGCCCAGCACGTAGTCGATCGAATCGGCGCCGACGCCGGTGCCGGCCAATGCGCCGCCGATGGTGGTGTTGGAGCTGGTGACGTACGGGTAGGTGCCGTGGTCGATGTCCAGCAGCGCGCCCTGCGCGCCCTCGAACAGCACGCGCTTGCCCTGCTTGCGCAGCTCGTGGCAGATGCCGGCCACGTCCGACTTCATCGGCTCGACGTATTCGCCGAACGCCAGCGCCTCGGCGTAGACGGCGTCGAAATCCACCGGCTCCACGCCCAGATACTTGGTCAGCACGAAGTTGTGGTAGTCCAGTGCAGCGCGCAGCTTCTCGGCCAGTTGTTCCGGGTAGTGCAGGTCGGCGATGCGGATGCCGCGGCGCGCCACCTTGTCCTCGTAGGCCGGGCCGATGCCGCGTCCGGTGGTGCCGATGGCCTTGCCGCCGGCGGCCTTCTCGCGCGCCTGGTCCAGGGCGATGTGGTACGGCATGATCAGCGGCGCGGCCGGGGAGATCTTCAGCCGCGAGCGCACTTCCACGCCGGCCGTTTCCAGTTCCTCGATCTCCTTGCGCAGCGCGGCCGGGGAAATCACCACGCCATTGCCGATCAGGCACAGCGCGCCGTCGCGCAGGATGCCGGACGGGATCAGGTGCAGCACGGTCTTCTTGCCGTTGATGACCAGGGTGTGGCCGGCGTTGTGGCCGCCCTGGAAACGCACGACCGCACCGATTTCCTCGGTCAGCAGATCGACGATCTTGCCCTTGCCTTCATCGCCCCACTGGGCGCCGAGAACAACAACTGATTGACCCATGACGGGTGACTCCTGTTTAGCTGCGGCCATCGGGGCCGCGGATGGGTAGACCGTGGCCGGGGCGGAGCCGGCGCGGTTGGCGGCCCCATCGGGGGGCGGCCGGCGCAGGCAGGGCCCGGACACGGAAAAAGCCGGCGGGGTCACCCCACCGGCTTTGCGAGATTATCCGGGTTTTCCGCGGCAGCCGCCAGCGCGGCCGCGCCGCGGTTCAGCCAGCCGTCGTCAGTGCCGCGACTGCCACGCCCGCATCGCCAACTCGAAGGAACGCAGCCGCGCGGCGTGGTCGAAGACGTTGGCGGTGATCATCATCTCGTCCGGGCGGTGGCGCGCGGCAAATGCCGCCAGCCCCTCGCCGACCTGCGCCGCATCGCCCAGCACGGTGCAGGCCAGCGCCCGCTCCACACCGGCCTTTTCATGCGGCTCCCAGAACGCCTCGATGTCGTCCACCGGCGCCGGGATGCGCCCCGGCCGGCCGCGCCGCAGGTTCACGAAGCTCTGCTGCTGGGTGGTGAACAGCCGCCGCGACTGCGCCTCCGATTCGCTGGCCACCACGTTCAGCGCGAGGATCACCCAGGGCTCGGCCAGCCGTGCCGAAGCACGGAAATCGCGGCGATAGAGCGCCACCGCCTCGTCCATCGCATCCGGGGCGAAATGCGAGGCGAACGCGAACGGCAGGCCCATCGCCGCCGACAGGCGCGCGCTGAACAGGCTGGAGCCGAGCAGCCACACCGGCACCTCGACACCCGCCCCCGGCACCGCCTGCACACCCTGCCCTGGCTGCGCCGGCTCGAAGTAGCGCAGCAGTTCGGCCACATCCTGCGGGAACTGGTCGGCGCTGTCGAAATAGCGGCGCAGGGCCCGCGCGGTGGGCTGGTCGGTGCCCGGCGCCCGGCCCAGGCCGAGGTCGATGCGCCCCGGGTACAGCGAGGCCAGCGTGCCGAACTGCTCGGCCACCTGCAGCGGCGAATGGTTGGGCAGCATGATGCCGCCGGCACCGACGCGGATGGTGGAGGTGCCACCGGCGACGTGGCCGATCAGCACCGAGGTCGCCGCGCTGGCGATGCCCGGCATGTTGTGGTGCTCGGCCAGCCAGTAGCGGCGGTAGCCCCAGCGCTCGGCATGGCGGGCCAGATCGAGCATGTTGGCGAAGGCCTCGCGGGGCGTGGCACCTTCGCAGACCGGGGCCAGGTCGAGGATGGAAAGGGGGATCATGCGGTGGTTTCCGGCGGACGTCGGAAACGACATGGGGGTCCGCCGGGGCGTTTCCCATCCATCCGGAACGGCCATCACCCGGACACTGTTTTCCGCGGTGATTCCACCCTCACCCACAGGAGTACCGCTCTCGTAGGTGTCGGGCTTGCCCGACACAGGGGCATTACCGGGAAAGCCACATGCGGGGCAAGCCCCGCATCTACGGAGTTGCTGCGTCCACCAGCGGCTGCAACTGCGGGTCCAGCGCCACGCGCTCGTCGAACACGAAGCAACGGCCCTCGTAGCCTTCGCCGCCGACGTCCTCGAAATAACCGAGGATGCCGCCATCCAGCTGCAGCACGTTGTCCATGCCGTCGTTGCGCATCCACAACGCGGCCTTCTCGCAGCGGATGCCGCCGGTGCAGAAGCTGACCACGGTGGCATCGGCCAGCCCGGCGCGGTGCGGTTCCAGCGCCGCCGGCAGGTCGGTGAAGCGGGCGATCGGCAGGGTCAAGGCGCCGGCGAAGGTGCCGTGCGCGAATTCCTGCTCGTTGCGGGTGTCGAGCATCACCACGCGCTTGCCGTCGTCATCATGGCCCTGCCGCAGCCAGCGTTGCAGCGTGGCCGGAGCCACGGCCGGGGCGCGCGGGTAGTCCAGCGGCTGGCCGTCGTCGCGGCGGAAGCTGATGATCTCCTGCTTGACCTTGGCCTTGAGCCGCGCGAACGGCTGCATATGGCTATGGCTGTATTTGACGCGCATGTCGGAAAAGCGCGCATCATCTTTCAATTCGCCATAGAAGGCATCGATGCTTTCGGCACTGCCGGCCAGGAACAGGTTGATGCCCTCGCCCGCGACCAGGAGGGTGCCGCGCAGCTCCAGCGCCTGCGCCCGCTCCAGCAGCCGGGCGGCCAGCGCTTCGGCATCGGCGATGGAAACGAAGTGGTAGGCAGCGGTATTGACGATCATGCCGCCATTTTACCTGCACTCAGCCACGCAGCAGCACGAACGGCAGCAGCACCAGCGCCGCCGCCGCGAGCATGCCCAGCAGCATGGCGAGCACGTACAGCGGCCGCCGGCGGAACAGCGTGGCGAAGGTTTCGGCGGTGCCGTCGCGCAGCCCGGCTTCGCGCTCGGCGCGCACGCGCTGCGAGCGCTCGCTCTGGTAAGCGTCCATCAGCGCCTTCGCGCGCGGGTGGTCGCCACGCTCGCGCAGCCAGATGCCACCGAAGGAAATGCCCCACGGGCTGGGTTCGGTGCGGTACCAGGCGATGCCGTTGCGGTCGAGCAATTCGCCGACTTCGCGGCTTTCGTCTTCCTCGACGTTGCGCAGGTTGAGCAGCAGTTTGGCCATGCCGCCATGATACCCGCAGGCGATGCGCTACCCTTGCGTGTTTCGTATCCGTGAATACCGCCATGCGTCGTCTTTTCGCCAGCTTGCTGCTGTCCCTGCCCCTTGCCGGCTGCACCCCGCCCGGCCCGCCGCCGGGAGGCAGCATCGCGGCTTTCGAGCGCATCGACACCGTGCCGGGCAACGGCGCCGAGGCCGTGCCCGGCAGCAAGGTCACCGTGCACTACACCGGCTGGCTCTACGACGAACGCACTGCCGACAGGCACGGCGAGAAGTTCGACAGCTCGCTGGACCGCGCCCAGCCGTTCACCTTCAACCTCGGCGAGAAGCAGGTCATCCGCGGCTGGGACGAGGGCGTGGCCGGCATGAAGGTCGGCGGCAAGCGCACGCTGCTGATCCCGGCCGAGTACGGCTACGGCAACCGCCGCACCGGCCCGATCCCGGCGGGCTCCTCGCTGGTGTTCGACGTCGAACTGCTCGATGTCCAGCCCCGCTGAAACCCGTCCCACGGGAAAGCGCGTCGCGGTGATCGGCGGCGGCCCGGCCGGGCTGTTCGCCGCCGAGCGCCTGCGTGGCGCCGGGCTGCCGGTCGATCTGTACGAAGCCAAGGGCTCGCCGGGACGCAAGTTCCTGATCGCCGGCAAGGGCGGGCTGAACCTCACCCATTCCGAACCGCGTCCCGGGTTCGACGCCCGCTACCGCGAGCGTGAGGCGGCGGTCGCCAGCTGGCTGGACGGGTTCGACGCCGACGCACTGCGCCGCTGGGCGCAGGGGCTGGGCGTGGAGACCTACGTGGGCAGCTCCGGGCGCGTGTTTCCGCTGGACCGCAAGGCCGCGCCACTGCTGCGCGGCTGGGTGCGGCGCCTGAAGGAACAGGGCGTGCGCTTCCACGTCCAGCACCATTGGCTGGGCTGGAACGACGACGGCAGCCTGCGCATGCGGACCGCCGCCGGCGAAACCACCGTGCGGGCCGACGCCACCGTGCTGGCACTGGGCGGCGGCAGCTGGCCGCAGCTCGGCTCCGATGGCGGTTGGGTGGAGGCGCTGCGTACACGCGGCGTCGAAATCGCACCGTTGCAAGCGGCCAACTGCGGTTTCGACATCGACTGGAGCACGCACTTCCAGCAGCGCCACGCCGGCAGCCCGCTCAAACCGATCATCGCGCATTGGCGCGACGCACATGGCACCGCGCATGCATTGCAAGGCGAATGCGTGGCCAGCGGATACGGCATCGAAGGCAGCGTGATTTATGCCATCGCCGCCGATCTGCGCGAGGCGATCAACCGTGATGGCCACGCGATGCTGGAACTGGACCTCGTCCCCGGCCGCGAGCTGCAACGCCTGCACGCCGACCTCGCACGCCCGCGCAAAGGCCGCAGCTTCGGCGAACACCTGCGCCGCGCCGCCGGTGTGGATGCGGCCAAGGCTGCGCTGGTATTCGAAATACTCGGCAAGGACGCCGGCAACGACCTGGATGCGGTGGCGCGCACGCTCAAACGCCTGCCGCTGCGCCTGCTGCGCCCGCGCCCGATGAGCGAGGCCATCAGCACCGCCGGCGGCGTGCGGCTGGAGGCGATGGACGCGCGGCTGATGCTGCGTGCCCTGCCCGGCGTGTTCTGCGCCGGCGAAATGCTGGACTGGGAAGCCCCGACCGGCGGCTACCTGCTGACCGCCTGCTACGCCAGCGCCCTGCGTGCCGCCGAAGGCGCGGTCGATTGGCTGCGGTGAGCGCATCCCCATGGATGCGGGGGGCCTGCCCCGCATGAAGCGTTCCCGGTGAAGCCTCCGCACTGCTTCCGTAGGTGCGGGGCTCGCCCCGCACGAAGCTTCACCGGAAAAGCCTCCATACGGGGCGAGCCCCGTACCTACGACTCCTGCTCGGGCCTCAGCACAGCTTGGTTCCCCGCAATGCCGCGATCCGCGGCGGCGGGCCGAACGAGTCGCTGCGCGCATCGGCCCAGTATTCGCGGAACACCGCATGCTCGGGCACCCGGTCCAGCAGCTCGCCGGGGGCCAGGTAGCGGTACAGCGTCGCCATCGAGCGGATCTCGGTGGGCGAGACGCGACGCAGGATGTGCTCGGGCCCGAGTTCGGAAGGATGCTGCAGACCGGCCGCCCCCAGCAGGTCGCGCAGCGCGCGCAGGGTGTTGTCGTGGAAGCTGGCCACGCGGTGCGCCTTGTCTTCCGGTTCCAGGTGCTTCCAGCGGCTCGGGTCCTGGGTGGCGATGCCGGTGGGGCATTTGTCGTTGTGGCAGCTCAGCGACTGGATGCAGCCCAGCGCGAACATGAAGCCGCGCCCGGCATTGCACCAGTCCGCGCCCAGCGCGATGGTGCGGGCGATGTCGAAGGCGCTGGTCACCTTGCCGGCGGCACCGATGCGGATGCGCTCGCGCAGGTTCAACCCCACCAGCGTGTTGTGCACCAGGATCAGGGCTTCGTTCATCGGCACGCCAACGTGGTCGATGAACTCGGCCGGCGAGGCACCGGTGCCGCCCTCGGCGCCATCGACCACGATGAAGTCGGGCAACAGCCCGGTCTCGTGCATCGCCTTGGCGATGCCGAACCATTCCCATGGGTGGCCGATGGCGAGCTTGAAGCCGGTCGGCTTGCCGCCGGACAGCTCGCGCAGCCGCGCCACGAACTGCAGCAGCCCCACCGGCGTGGAGAACGCCGAGTGTTGCGCCGGCGACACGCAGTCCACGCCCATCGGTACGCCGCGGGTAACCGAGATTTCCGCACTGACCTTGGCCGCCGGCAGCACCCCGCCGTGGCCCGGCTTGGCGCCCTGCGACAGCTTGATCTCGATCATCCTCACCTGGTCGTGGTTGGCGTTGGCGACGAAGCGCTCCTCGCTGAAACCGCCCTGCTCGTCGCGGCAACCGAAATACCCCGAGCCGATTTCCCACACCAGGTCGCCGCCATGCTCGCGGTGGTAGGGCGAGATCGAACCCTCGCCGGTGTCGTGGTAGAAGCCGCCCAGCTTCGCGCCCTTGTTCAGCGCGCGGATGGCGTTGGCCGACAGCGAGCCGAAGCTCATCGCCGAGATGTTGAACACGCTGGCCGAGTACGGCCTGGCGCAGCCGGCGCCGATCACCACCCGGAAATCATGGTCGGCGGCGTGGGCGGGCGCCAGCGAATGGTTGATCCATTCGTAGTCCACCGCATAGGCGCTGCGCAGCGTGCCGAACGGCACCACGTCCATCACGTTGCGCGCACGCTGGTAGACCAGCTGCCGCTGCTGGCGCGAGAACGGCACGTCGTCCAGGTCGCTCTGCACGAAGTACTGGCGGATCTCCGGGCCGATGGATTCCAGCCCGTAGCGGAAGTGCGCCAGCACCGGGTAATTGCGCCGCAGCGTGCTGCGCCGCTGCAGCATGTCCCACGTGCCCAGCAGCGACATCGCGCCGAACAGGCCCACGCCCCAGTACCAGGCAGGCCAGTGCAGGGCCAACGCCAGCGAGACCGGCAACAGGACCAGGGCCAACACGTAAACCAGATAGCGATGCATTGCCGTCCTCTTGCGATTGCGGAAATTACAGGCGGTCGTCCACGACGTGGCGCGGCCATGCCGACTTCACGTCGTAGACCACCATGTCCGGCACGCCCAGCGCGCGGATCCGGGCCTCGTCGAACGCGCGGAACTGGCGATGCGCCACGGCCAGCACCACCGCGTCGTAGTGGTTCTGCGCGGGCGCGTCGCACAGCGCCACGCCGGATTCGTGCGCGGCCTCGGCCGCATCGGCCCACGGGTCGAACGCATCCACCGCCGCGCCCTGCCCGGCCAGCAGCCGCACCAGGTCCAGCGCGCGGCTGTTGCGCATGTCCGGGCAGTCCTCCTTGAAGGTGACGCCCAGCACCAGCACCTTCGCGCCGCGCAAAGACTTGTTCCTGCCTTCCAGCAATACGCGCACGCGTTCGACCACGTGCGCGACCACGCGGTTGTTGACCTGCCGCGCGGTGTGGATCAGGTCCGGGTGGTAACCGACGCTCTCGGACTTGTGCAGCAGGTAGTACGGATCCACGCCGATGCAATGGCCACCGACCATGCCCGGCCGGAACGGCAGGAAGTTCCACTTGGTACCGGCCGCTTCCAGAACATCCAGCGTGTCGATGCCGAGTTTGTCGAAGATCAATGCCAGCTCGTTGACCAGCGCGATGTTGACGTCGCGCTGGATGTTCTCGACCACCTTGGCCGCCTCGGCCACGCGCAGCGACGGTGCGCGCCAGGTACCGGCGGCGATGATGCGCCGGTACAGCGCGTCCACCGTCTCGGCCGCCTCCGGCGTGGAGCCGGAGGTGATCTTGCGGATGTCCGGCAGCCGCCGCTGGCGGTCGCCCGGATTGATCCGCTCGGGGCTGTAGCCGCAGTAGAAATCGATGTTGAAGCGCAGCCCGGAGCCCTGCTCCAGCAGCGGCACGCAGACTTCCTCGGTAGTGCCGGGGTAGACCGTGGACTCGTAGACCACCAGGTCGCCGCGCTTGAGCGCGCCGGCGATCAGCCGGCTGGCACCGCGCAACGGTTCAAGATCGGGCTGCTCCCAGGCGTCGATGGGCGTGGGCACGGTGACGATGAAGACGTTGCACTGCGCCAGCTCGGCGGGATCGGCGCTGTAGCGCAACCCGGTGGCGGCAGCCAGTTCGGCATCGGCCAGCTCCAGCGTGCGGTCGTGGCCGTTGTGCAGCTCGGCCACACGCGCCACGTCGATGTCGTAGCCCAGTACGTCCAGCGCCTTGCCGAATTCCACCGCCAGCGGCAGGCCCACGTAGCCCAGGCCGATGATGGCGATGCGCGGCACGGTGGCTGCGGTGATGTCGGCGCTCATGCCATCCCTTCGTGGTTGCGAACTGGTGCCCGGAGCCGGAATCGAACCGGCATGGCCTCGCGGCCGGCGGATTTTAAGTCCGATGCGTCTACCAGTTTCGCCATCCGGGCATCGCGATAGCGTGCCTGATCGGCGCGCGCTTGTGAATCGCGCCTCTCCCGTGGCGGCATGCGCGCCCCCACTTCCCCGGCCATCGCCGCCACGCTCACCCCAGCATCTGCAGGCTCGGCCAGCGTGACATCTGGAACCGCCGCCAGAAATTCTCCGCGATGCGTTCGGCGGCATCATCGGCCAGCCGCTGCATCGGCGGGTTGCCCAGCCCGGCGGTAGTCTGCCGGAACAGGAGCAGCCAGCGCTCGAACAATTCCTCGCGCAGCTCGTCGATCACCATGTGCTTCTGCACCGGCGCGCCACGGAAACGCCGCGTGCCGCGCAGCAGGGCCGACCAGAAATCGACCAGGTGCAGCATGTGCTCCTCCCAGTCGTGGACATGGGCCTCGAACACCGGCCCGAGCATGTCGTCCTCGCGCACGCGGCCGTAGAAGCGCCGCACGAGGCGGTCGACCTCCTCCTCGCTGCACAGGTCGAGTGCCGGCTGCGGCAGGCGTTCTTCATTCATTCGCGGTTCCTCGTTGCACGGGCTGCGCGTGCCGGCTGCGGGTACTTGATCCAGATCAAGGCCCGCCATCGCGGGGCCACCTAGTCTGGCGGCGCGGCACTCCCGCACCGCCGGCGTTGCCGCAGCGGCAGCCCCGCCATTGTACGCCCCGTGCCCGTTCCGGACGCTCGCATGAACGACCCCGACAACCCCGTTCGCCCACGCCTGCTCCCGGTGCAACGGCTCGGCGCGGTGCTGTGGCCGAGCTTCTTCCTCGCGGCCGTCGGATCGGTGCTGTTCTTCGCCTTCGTCGACCCGCTGGAACTGCAGCGCATCAGCTTTCCCGGCCACGCCATCAGCCGCGAATTCGGCTACAGCGTCGGCTTCCTGCTGGCATGGCTGGGCGCTTTCCTTGGCTGCGGCACCACCGCGCTGCTGCTGAACCCGCCCGACCACCTCGACGGCGAGCCACCGCTGGAATGACGACGCCACGGCCGGTCATCGATTCCGTCACCATCGCGCCATCCATGCACAACGACACGGCGCGGCACCGGCAGACCCTGCGCCTGTCCGCGATGCTGCTGATGCTGGGCCTGTTCCACGGCCTGCCGTGGCTGCGGTGGAACGGCATGCCGTTGCTGCTGTTCAATATCGACGCAAGGCAGCTTCACTTCTTCGGCCTGCAACTGCGCCCGGAAGGCATGTTGCCGCTGCTGTGGCTGGCACTGGCGGCAGCGGCGGTGCTGTGCCTGGTCACCAGCGTCGGCGGCCGGCTGTGGTGCGGTTACGCATGCCCGCAAACGGTGCTCACGCGGCTGCACCGCGGGCTGCAACGGTTGTTCGCCTTCAAGGATGCCCCGCGCTGGCTGGCCGCAACCATGCGGCACGCGGCATGGGCGCTGGTGGCGGCGTGGACCGGCATCACCTTCGTCGGCTACTTCGTGCCGATCCGCGAGCTGGTCGGCGGGCTGTACCCGTTCACGCTCAGCGGCTGGGAAACGTTCTGGATCGGCTTCTACGCACTGGCCACCTGGGCCAACGTGCTCTACCTGCACGAACAGGTCTGCACCTACCTCTGCCCGTACAGCCGCGTGCAGCCGCTGCTCACCGATGCCTTCACCCCCACCCTGCACTACGATGCACGGCGTGGCGAGCCGCGCGGCCCGCGCGCGCCCGGCAACGGCAGCGTGATGCAGCGCGCACGCGGCCTGCTCGACCCGATGACCGCGCGCGACTACGTGTTCCGCGCCTCGCACCCGACCAGCGCCGGTGCCCGCGCCACCTTCAAGGACACGCACCTGGGCGACTGCACCGATTGCGGCGATTGCGTGCACGCCTGCCCCATCGGCCTGGACATCCGCAACGGCCCCACCACCTCCTGCATCGAATGCAATGCCTGCATCGACGCCTGCGACGCCAGCATGCAGCGCAACGCCTTTCCCGAAGGGCTGATCCTGCGCACCAGCAGCGCACGCATCAACCAGCTGCCGCGCACCGGCATGCGCACCAAACCGCTGCTGTTCGCCGCGTTGTCGCTGCTGTTCCTGACGTTGGCGGCGGCGGGACTGGCATCGGCCTGAGGCAGCCCCCATCAGGGAGCGTCCACCTCGCAGCCACGCGCCTGCAACCGCGCCAGATAACCATCCTCCGCCAGCAGGTCATCGACCGGCAGCACCGCAAACGTTTCGTCGTTGTCATGCAGCGCCTGCTCGGCGACCTCCAGCCAGTGCTGCCGCACCTTTTCCCGCAGGTTGCCGTAACCGTGGTCGCGCGCATAGCCGGACTCGGCAAACGCCTGCATGCAGGCGCCATCGACATCCTCCAGCGGCAGCCGGCGCAGGGCCTCGACATCGCCCACCGCCCAGGCATTGGCACGCTCCACCAGCCTCGGCAGGTCATGCTCCACCGACGCCAGCGTCCGCTCGAAACAGGCGGTGTCGTCCATGCCGCCGGCACGGAACTCACGAATCGCGGCCTTCGGGTCGTCGATGGTGAACTTCAATCGGGTCGCGGTGGGTTCGATACCGGCCGCCTTGAACGCCCGTTCCAGCACCGACCACAGCACAGGCTTCTGCCCGAGGCCAATGGACTTGATCGCCGCCGCACGCAGCTTCTCCGCCGCGATCATCGGCCGCTTGCGCTCGATGCCGCCGTCCCGGCCAAGGTAACGGCGTTTCTGTACCTGCCAGCGTGCGTACAACCCGGCAGGCAGCACGTCCTCAAGACTGGCCCCGCCCTCGTTGCGCGTCGCCTTCCACATTGCCGGCGCCAGCCCCAGCATCCCGAAGAAACCGACATCGGCATGCAACGCGAACGAAGGCGGCGACAGCACCTGCCGCGAGCGTGCGATGGCCGCTTCCACCTCGCCCGATTGCCATTCGATCCCGTCGGGCAACGGTCGGACCGTACCGAGCACCCACATCACGTGCCCGTCCTTGCTGATCTTCCACAGCCCGGGACCCGGCTGCGCACCGTGCACCACCAGCGTTTCCAGATCGCGGATGGGCGCCGCATCAGCCGCCACCACAACCGCCGGCGGCTCTTCCCTTGCCCATGCGGACATGCTCACCACCAGCAACAGACAGGCTGCCAGCCGACTCCATTCCTTGCTGCGCATGCGCCTTCCCCGTGACTCCGCGAAGGCGCGACATTAGCCATTTCCCCGGGCATCCGCGTTAGCGAATCGTTGGCTCGCGCGGCATGGACGCCTGCTCCGCTTGAAGATTGGCCGTCAGGCTGCAGGCACAAAAAAAACCGCCGGGAGCAGTTTTTGACATCGCTTGTCGATGGCCCGAAGGGTTGCCGCCACGGATGGCGGCAACAAAAAAGCCCGCACTGTGAAGCGCAGGCTTTCTGTTGTTTCCCAGCAAGTGGTCGGGACGGCCGGATTCGAACCGACGACCCTCTGCCCCCCAGGCAGATGCGCTACCAGGCTGCGCTACGCCCCGATCTCTGCTGCAACCCGCCGGCACGCCGGCGGGCTGGCGATTATAGCGGCTTTGTGCGCGGAAGTGTTCAGCGCCGCAGCAGCTGCAGCACTTCTTCCAGTTCCATCCGCACCTGCCGGATGATCTGGTTGCTCAGCGCCGACTCCTGCCGCGCACCCTCGCCTTCCAGCTGCAGGCGCGCGCCGCCGATGGTGTAGCCCTGTTCGTACAGCAGGCTGCGGATCTGCCGCACCATCAGCACGTCGTGGCGCTGGTAGTAGCGGCGGTTGCCGCGGCGCTTGGCCGGCTCCAAGCTCGGGAACTCGGTCTCCCAGTAGCGCAGCACGTGCGGTTTGACGTCGCACAGCTCGCTGACCTCACCGATGGTGAAATAGCGCTTGGCCGGAATCGGCGGAAGTTCGCGGTTACTGCCCGGATCCAGCATATGCCTCCACCCGCTCCTTGAGCTTCTGGCCCGGACGGAAGGTGACCACCGTGCGGGCGGAAATCGGAATTTCCTCGCCGGTCTTGGGGTTGCGACCCGGGCGCTGGTTCTTGCGCCGCAGGTCGAAATTGCCGAAACCGGACAGCTTCACCTGGCGTCCCTGCTCCAGGGCATCGCGCAGCACGTCGAAGAACGCATCGACGAACTCCTTGGCCTCACGCTTGTTCAGGCCGACCTCGTCGAACAACCGGTCCGCCATCTCCGCCTTGGTCAATGCCATGCCTGCCTGTTCCCTGTCGCTTCCGCCTCAACCCCGGATCCTGGCGCCGTGCTCGCGCTCGACTGCAGCCACCACCGAGGCGACCACGGCTTCCACATCGCGGTCCGTCAGAGTGCGCGAGGTGTCCTGCAAAATCAAGCCCATAGCCAGACTCTTGAAACCCGGTTCGACGCCCTGGCCGACGTAGCGGTCGAACAGCACCACCTCGCGCAGCAGGCCGCCAGCCGCTTGGCGGATGGTGGCCGACAAGGCGCCCCATTCCACCGTCTCGGCCACCACCACGGCCAGGTCGCGGCGCACCGCCGGGAAGCGCGACAGCTCGCCGGCACGCGGCAGGCTGCGTGCGGCCAGCGGCTCCAGGTCCAGCTCGAACGCCAGCACCTCCACGTCGATGTCGATCATTGCGGCCAGGCGCGGGTGCAGCTGGCCGATCCAGCCGATGCGCCGGCCATCGCGGCAGACGTCGGCCGAACGTGCCGGGTGCGCGAACGGATGCTGTGCGGCACGGAATTCCAACCGCGCGCCGGAGGCCGCGGCCAGCGACTCCAGATCACCCTTCAAATCGTGGAAATCGACCTTGCGCGCCGTGTCGCCCCATTGCAGCACGGCGGCGTCGCCGCACACGGCGGCGGCCACGCGCACGGTTTCGCATGGCGCTTGCCCGGCTTCGCCCTGCTGCGCGAACACGCGGCCCAGCTCGAACAGGCGCACGCGCCCGGCCTGGCGCGCGACGTTGCGGCCCAGCGTGGCCACCAGCCCCGGCAACAGCATCGGCCGCATCACCGCCAGTTCCGCCGACAGCGGGTTGGCCAGCGCGACGCGGCCGTCCTTCAGCTCCCACGGGTCCAGCAGACCGGCGTCGACGAAGGCGTAGTTGATGGTTTCCAGCAGGTCGCGCGCCACCAGTTGGCGGCGCACGCTCAGGTCGTCGAGGCGGGTTTCGCTGGGCATCGCGATGCGCGCGGCGCCTCCCGGCAGCGTGGTCGGGATCCTCTCGTAGCCGTGGATACGCGCCAGTTCCTCGATCAGGTCCTCTTCGATGGCGATGTCGAAGCGGCGGCTCGGCGCGGTGACGCTCCAGCCCTCGCCCGTCGCCGCGACCGCCATGCCCAGCGCGCGCAGGATGCGCTCGACCTCGGCATCGTCGATATGGATGCCGAGTACGCGGGCGATCCGCGCACGGCGCAAGGCAATCGTCGCCGCCTTCGGCAGGTCGGCCTCGCGTACCGCTTCGGTGACCGGCGACGGCGTGCCGCCGGCCAGTTCCAGCACCAGCGCGGTGGCGTATTCGATCGCGGTGCGCGGCAACTGCGGATCGACGCCGCGCTCGAAGCGGTGGCCGGCATCGGTATGCAGGCCCAGCTTGCGGCCACGGCCCATGATCGCGGCCGGCGCGAAGTGCGCCGCTTCGAGGAACACGTTGCCGGTGGCATCGGTGACGCGGGTGTCGAAACCGCCCATCAGGCCGGCCAGGCCGACCGGGCGGTCGGCGTCGGTGACCAGCACGAAGCTGTCGTCCAGCGCGGCATCACGGCCGTCGAGCAGCTTGAGGGTTTCGCCATTGCGCGAGCGGCGCACGCCGATCTCGCCCTTGAGCGTGTCCAGGTCGTAGGCGTGCATCGGCTGGCCCAGCTCCAGCATCACGTACTGGGTGATGTCCACCAGCAGCGACACCGGGCGCACGCCGCTGCGGCGCAGGCGCTCGGCCATCCACAGCGGCGTCGGCGCGGCGGCGTTGACGCCCTCGATCACGCGGCCGAGGTAGCGCGGCGCTTCGGCACCGGCATTCAAGCTGATGGACAACTCGCGGCTACCCACCGCGGCCACCGACTCCGCGGCGAACGGCTTTACCTCGCTGCGGGTGGCCGCGGCCACGTCGTAGGCGATGCCGCGCACGCTGAAGCAGTCGGCACGGTTCGGCGTGAGCTTGATCTCGATGCTGGCGTCGGGCAGGCCAAGGTACTCGACCAGCGGCGTGCCGACCGGGGCATCATCCGGCAGTTCCAGCAGGCCGGAAGCGTCGCTGTCCAAACCAAGTTCCTTGGCCGAACACAACATGCCGTTGGACTCGACGCCGCGCAGCTTGGCCGGCTTGATCTTCAACTCGCCGATCTGCGCGCCGACCATCGCCAGCGGCGCAACCAGCCCGGCGCGCGCGTTCGGCGCGCCGCAGACGATCTGCAACGGCTCGCCCTGTCCGGCATCGACCTTGCACACCTGCAGGCGGTCGGCCTCCGGGTGGCGCACCGCTTCGACGATGCGCGCCACCACCACGTGCTGCAGGCCATCGCCCAGCGCGGTGACGTCCTCGACTTCCAGGCCAATGGCGGTCAGCACCGCGCTCAGTTCGTCGCGCGAGGCCTCGGTGGGGACATGGCTGCGCAGCCAGCTTTCGGAGAATTTCATCGTCGTTCGATCCGTTGTGCGGGCCGGCGCCCGCCGTGTGTATGCCTGTGGAACCCGCTGTCGCCCGCGCCGCGCGTCAGGCGAACTGGCGCAGGAAGCGCACGTCGTTGTCGAAGAACGCGCGCAGGTCGTTCACGCCATAGCGCAGCATCGCGAAGCGTTCCACGCCCAGGCCGAAGGCGAAGCCGGTATGGCGCTCCGGGTCGATGCCGCAGTTGCGCAGCACGTTCGGATGGACCATGCCGCAGCCCAGCACTTCCAGCCAGCGGGTGCTGCCGTCGGGCTGCTGCCAGGCGATATCCACTTCCGCACCCGGTTCGACGAACGGGAAGTAGCTGGGACGGAAACGCATCTCGAAATCGCGCTCGAAGAACGCGCGCACGAACTCGCTCAGCGTGCCCTTGAGGTCGGCGAAGGTGGAATGCTCGTCCACCAGCAGGCCCTCGACCTGGTGGAACATCGGCGAATGGGTCTGGTCGCTGTCGCTGCGGTAGACCTTGCCGGCGGCGATCATGCGCAGCGGCGGTGCGTGGTCGTCCATGTAACGCACCTGCACGCCCGAGGTGTGGGTGCGCAGCAGGCGGCCGTCGCCGAAGTAGAAGGTGTCGTGCATGGCGCGCGCCGGGTGGTGCGGTGGGAAGTTCAGCGCCTCGAAATTGTGCCAGTCGTCCTCGATCTCCGGGCCTTCGGATAACTCGTAGCCGAGCCGGCCGAAGATCTCGGTGATGCGTTCCAGCGTGCGCGTGACCGGATGCAGGCCGCCACGGCCACCATCGCGGCCCGGCAGGGTGACGTCGATGCGCTCGGACGCCAGCCGCGCATCCAGCGCCGCGCTTTCCAGCAGCGCCTTGCGCTCGCCCAGCGCGGTGGAGACGGCATCACGGGCACGGTTGATCGCCTCGCCCGCCGCCTTGCGCTCCTCGGCCGGCAATGCGCCCAACTGCTTGAGCTGGGCGGTGATGCTGCCGCTCTTGCCGAGCAGGGCCACGCGCAGGTTTTCCAGCGTTTCCGGGTTCTGCGCCGCGGCCACGTCGGCCAGCGCCTGTGCGGTCAGGGATTGGATGTCACTCATGGATCGACGGACCTCGGATCGGTTTGCCTCGTCCTGCCTGCGCCGGCACTTCAAGCCCCTCTCCCGCCGGGAGAGGGGTTGGGGTGAGGGGCAATGGAGTCACGATGGTTCAAACATCATGGACTGCGCTCGCCCCTCATCCGCCCTCCGGGCACCTTCTCCCGATGGGAGAAGGGAATAGCAAGGCTTTGACGCCAAATCGGAAAAAGAAATGGGGAAGGACTTGCGCCCTTCCCCATGCATTGTCTCATTCACCACCACCGCGGGTGAACCGCGCCGGCAGCGGAAGGACTTATGCCGCCAGCGCGCCCTTGGCCTTCTCGGCCAGCGCGGCAAAACCGGCCGCGTCGTGCACGGCGATGTCCGCCAGCACCTTGCGGTCCAGGGTGATGCCGGCCTTGAGCAGGCCGTTCATGAAACGGCTGTAGCTCAAGCCGTTGATGCGGGCAGCCGCGTTGATGCGGGTGATCCACAGCGAACGGAAGTTGCGCTTCTTCTGCTTGCGGCCGATGTAGGCGTACTGCTGCGCCTTGATGACCGCCTGCTTGGCGACGCGGAATACCTTGCGGCGGGCGTTGTAGTAGCCCTTCGCCAGGGTCAGGATTTTCTTGTGGCGGCGGCGCGCCTGCACACCACGCTTTACTCGTGCCATGTGTCAGTCCTCAGAGGTAGGGAAGCATGCGGTCCAGACGGCCTGCGTCTTCTGCGCGGACGTGGTTCGTCTGACGCAGGTTGCGCTTCCGCTTGGTCGCCTTCTTGGTGAGGATGTGGCTACGGTTGGCGTGGCCGGCCTTGTACTTGCCGGAGGCGGTCTTGCGGAAACGCTTGGCCGCCGCCCGGTTGGTCTTGATCTTGGGCATTGCTATGTCCTTGATTGGGTCTTTTGTCACTGGCCGGGCGGTGTTTCACGGGCTTCGCGACTGCGTCGCCAAGCACACGAACCACGCTTTCCATCCTTGCCCTTGCCGGTTTGAAGCCCACGCTCCCGATGGAGGCAGGCAGGTCCTGGGTGTCGCAAACAGCAAACCCGGCAGAACCGGGCCGCCCATTATGCCTGCCGGGCCGGGCACTTGCAAATGCAGGCCGGCGGGCTACCCGGGCAAGGGCGCAAACAAACGGGGAGGAGGCCTTCGCCCCTCCCCGCCTGGTGAAGCCACGGCCATGCGGCCGCGGGCTTACTTCTTCTTCGGCGCGATCATCATGACCATCTGCCGGCCTTCCAGGCGCGGGCGCGACTCGATCACGATGTCCTCGCCCAGGTCCGCCTCGATCCGGCTGGCCATCTCGCGGCCCAGCTCCTGATGGCTCATTTCGCGGCCACGGAAGCGGATGTTGACCTTGATCTTGTCGCCATCCTCAAGGAAACCGCGCATCTTGCGCAGCTTGATCTGGTAGTCGCCCTCGTCCGTGACCGGACGGAACTTCACTTCCTTGATCTCGACCTGGCGGGTCTTCTTCTTGGCCTCGTTGGCCTTCTTCTGCATCTCGAACTTGAACTTGCCGAAGTCCATGATCTTGCAGACAGGCGGGTCGGCCTGCGGCTGGATCTCGACCAGGTCCAGGTCCTCGTCCTCGGCCATCGACAGCGCTTCGTCGCGCGACATCACGCCGATCATTTCGCCGTCGCTGCCGATCACGCGCACGCGCGGCACGCGGATTTCGTGGTTGCGGCGATTCTGCTTGTTGTCAGGGGTACTGATATTGCAATCTCCGGATGGAATCGAACCGGCCCCGGCGGATCATCCGCGGGGCCGGGGCTTGGTGCTTACTGCCGGTGCTCGGCCCGCAGGCGTTCGACGAAAACCGGCAGCGCCATGCTGCCCAGATCCTCGCCCGAACGGGTGCGTACCGCGACCGCGCCGTTTTCCTTCTCGCGGTCACCGACGACCAGCAGGTAGGGCACCCGCTGCAGCGCATGCTCGCGAATCTTATAGCCGATCTTCTCGTTCCGCAAATCGGCCACGACCCGGAAGCCTTGTTCCGCAAGGGTTTCACGGACCTGCCGGACGTAATCGGCCTGGGCGTCGGTGATGTTGGCCACCACCACCTGGGTCGGTGCCAGCCACGCCGGGAAGGCGCCTGCGTGGTGCTCGATCAGGATGCCGATGAAGCGCTCCATCGAGCCGACGATGGCCCGGTGCAGCATCACCGGGTGCTTGCGCTGGCTGTTTTCATCCACGTATTCCGCGCCCAGCCGGCCCGGCATCATGAAATCCACCTGCATGGTGCCCAACTGCCACGTGCGGCCGATGGCGTCCTTGAGGTGGTATTCGATCTTCGGGCCGTAGAACGCGCCCTCGCCCGGCAGCTCCTGCCACTCCACGCCGGAAGCGCGCAGGGCCGAACGCAGCGCGTCCTCGGCCTTGTCCCACGTGGCGTCGTCGCCAAGGCGGGACTCCGGGCGCAACGCAATCTTGATCTGGATGTCCTCGAAGCCGAAATCCGCATAGACCTTGAGCGCCTGCTCGTGGAAGGCACGCACCTCGGATTCCACCTGCTCCGGCGTGCAGAACACATGCCCGTCGTCCTGCGTAAAACCACGCACGCGCAGGATGCCGTGCAGCGCGCCGGACGGCTCGTCACGGTGGCAGGAGCCGAACTCGCCGTAGCGGATCGGCAGGTCGCGGTAGCTGTGCAGCCCCTGGTTGAAGACCTGGATGTGGCCCGGGCAATTCATCGGCTTCACCGCATAGGTCCGCTTCTCGGACTCGGTGAAGAACATGTTGTCCTTGTAGTTGTCCCAGTGGCCGGACTTCTTCCACAGCTCGACGTCAAGAATCTGCGGGCAGCGCACCTCGCCGTAGCCGGTATCGCGGTACACGCGGCGCATGTGCTGCTCGACCACCTGCCACAGCGCCCAGCCCTTCGGGTGCCAGAACACCAGGCCCGGCGCCTCCTCCTGCAGGTGGAACAGGTCCTGCTGCTTGCCGATGCGGCGATGGTCGCGCATCTCGGCTTCCTCGATGCGCTTGATGTAGGCGTCGAGCTGCTTCTTGTCGGCCCATGCGGTGCCGTAGATGCGCTGCAGCTGCTCGTTCTTCGCATCGCCGCGCCAGTAGGCGCCGGAAATGCGGGTCAGCTTGAACGCCTTGAGGAAGCGCGTGTTCGGCACGTGCGGGCCGCGGCACATGTCCACGTATTCCTGGTGGTAGTACATGCCCATCGCGGTGACGTCCGCCGGCATGTCCTCGATCAGCCGCAGCTTGTAGTCCTCGCCGCGGGCCTTGAATATCTCGACGACCTCCGCGCGCGGCGTCATCTTCTTGATGACGTCGTAGTCCTGCGCGATCAGTTCGCCCATGCGCTTCTCGATCGCCGCCATGTCCTCCGGCGTGAACGGGCGCTCGGACCAGATGTCGTAATAGAAGCCTTCGGCGATGACCGGGCCGATCACCATCTTCACGTCCGGGTACAGCTGCTTGACCGCATGGCCGACCAGGTGCGCGCAGGAATGGCGGATGATCTCCACGCCCTCCTCGTCCCTGGCGGTGATGATGCGCAGGCTGGCATCGTGGTCGATCACGTCGCTGGCATCGACCGGCACGCCATCGACCGTACCGGCGATGGTGGCCTTGGCCAGCCCGGCGCCGATGGACTGGGCCACGTCCATGACGCTGACCGGATGTTCGAACTGACGGACGCTGCCGTCGGGGAGGGTGATGTTGATCATGTCGGTATCTGCGTTGCTGGCAGGAGTGGCGTGGCCACGGCGGGTCATTGGCGACCGGCTCCGTCGTGGGCTGCCCCGTTCCTGCGCATGTGAAAATCAAAAGGCGCCGCAAGGGCGCCTTTTCGGGGGCCTGCGGGAGCGGTCAGCGATGGGCGGTGGTAGTGCTCATGTCGCACGCTGGGCCGGCGTTTCCGCGGGCCACCTTGTCTGCCGGGATATCGGGGGCGATGGTAAACCAATTCCGGCCATTGCGCCCCTGCGGATACCGGCTGCGCGCCGACGCAACCATCCCTGCCCGGCGGCGGTGTCGCCAATGCCAAAACGAAAAACCCGGCCTGGAAGCCGGGTTTCGGGGCCACTCCGTCCGGAGTGGTGGGCGGTACAGGGTTCGAACCTGTGACCCCTACCATGTCAAGGTAGGAAAACGGGGGTCCAGAAGCCACCACAACCACTTAAGTCATTGATTTACCGTGCCACAAGCCACCATGTTCACCACTAGCTTTTCCGTACATTTTCCGTACGACCCTAGATGCGAGTAAACTGCGCCGCCCTCATCGCATTCGATAGACGCTGTGCCAGACCTGTCCCTAGTGAAAACCCGAGAGAAACTGAAAGCCAACCGAGAGCCACATTGGCAGAAGCTAGGGACCGGACAGTTCATCGGGTATCGAGTGCCAGCAGGTACATGGATCGCTCGCCATTACGACCCGGTAGCGATCAAGTACGTGTCCCGCTCATTGGGCGACTACGCCAACCTGCCACCGAATGAACGCTACGGAGCGGCCGTCAAGGCAGCACGCGAATGGCTCGACCACCTCGCTCGCGGCGGCTCCAAGGAAGTCCTGACAGTCCGGGATGCCTGCGAAAGGTATGCCGAAGGCAAACCCGACGCAGCCAAGCGGTTCCCGCGTTACGTCTATGACGACCCCATCGCACACGTTCAGCTGCAGAAGCTCACCGACCGACATGTCCGCGCATGGCGCAAGCGACTGGAAGCGACCCCTGCCGAGGTCTCCAAGAACAAGAAGGGGCCGAAGGTCACCCGCCCGCGCAGCGCTGCGACCGTCAACCGGGACATGGTGCCCTTTCGCGCAGCCTTGAACATGGCCCTTGATAGCGGCGACGTTCTGACCGCCAACGCATGGAAGAAGGCATTGGAACCGGCCGAGGCGAACCAGCGCCGCGAACTCTATCTGAACAAGGAGCAGCGGAGGCGGCTACTGGATGCCCTCACGGGAGACGCTGCCATCCTCGCCCGCGCCCTTTGCCTGCTCCCGGTACGACCTGGCGCCCTCGCTGACGCCGACGTGTCGCATTACGACAGCCGCCTTGGCGTCCTCTCCATCGCTGCCGACAAGTCCGGCGCTGGTCGCAAGCTGCCCCTGTCACAGGGCATGAAGACCATGCTGGACAGCCTGTGCCGGAACAAGCTGCCGAATGCCCCACTGTTCATGCGCGGCGACGGTTCACGCTGGAACAAGGACAAGTGGAAGAAACCATTCAAGCAAGCAGCCGAGGCGGCGAACCTCCCGAAAGAAACCTCCGCGTATACCCTCCGGCACTCGGTCATCACTGATCTGGTGTCTTCCGGGCTCGATCTATTCACCGTCGCACAGCTGGCGGGCACCTCCGTACGAATGATCGAAAAGCACTACGGCCACCTCCAGCAGCATCTAGCCGCCAAGGCGCTAGAAACCCTCGCCATCTGATCAGTATCGCCACTTCTCATGACTGACACATCCGCAACTGTCATGGGCGTATACCGCTGGAGAAGTCGCCATTCAGCTGATACAAATGGGAATCATGTATTTTTCTATCTGCTTTTCTCGCATCAATCCACGCGTTAACTTCTGACCCAGACCAAGCTACTGCCCTAGGTCCAATCGTCACCTTTATCGGGAACCTCCCTGATCGCTCAAGCCGATCAAGCGCAGTAGAACTGAGCCCCGTTCTCCTCAGGACTTCGCGACGACGAATCAGACGATCCTCAATACCCGCATCAATGTCGCGGCCATTCGGGGAAGTATTTTCTCTTTGCTTTTCCATCTTCTTATTTAACGAACACATGGGTACATGCTTAGGATTCAATTTACCCAGTTCAGTCTGCAGCCAAGCCCGGGAAAGAACGCCGAATTTCAATGTCATTCAATAGCATCAGACCATCACCCCGACTCTGACGTGCCCTAACGAGGGTTGAAGAAAGGACTACCTCGGCGATGTTCTGGTCAGCTCCTGCGAGGTGAAGTAGATGGCCGTGCCCGACGACGTCACTCGTAGGCTGGAGTCAGTTACTGGCGGCAATGCGACTGAAGACAGGGGGGACGTCGCTGGCCCAGCAGGCCGCAGACGCCGTGCGCGAACTGCTGGCCGAAGCGGCCGCCGCCAACACCACCCGCAGCTATGCCACCGCCCTGCGCTACTGGGCCGGCTGGCATCAGGCCCGCTACGGCGTCGAGCTGGCCTTGCCAACGAGCGAGGCCGTGGTGATCCAGTTCTTGATCGACCACATCCAGCGCAAGAACAAGGCCGGCCTAGTCAGCGAGCTGCCGCCGGCGATCGACCAAGCGCTGGTCGCCGCCGGCCTCAAGGCCAAGGTCGGGCCGCTGAAGCTGTCCACCGCGCACAAGCTCAAGCGCCTGGCCAACCCGTGCAAGCTACCCAGCGTCCGCACCCTGCTGAGCCGGGCTCGGCGCGCGGCGGTCAAGCGCGGCGAGCGGCCTACCAAGAAGACCGCGATTACCCGAGCCGAGCTCGAGGCGATACTGGCGACCTGCTATGACAGCCTCGAAGGTCTGCGCGACCGTGCCCTGTTCTGCTTCGGCTTTGCCAGTGGCGGCCGCCGAGGCAGTGAGATCGCGGCCGCGGATATGCGCGACCTGCGCAAAGTCGGCGAAGACGGCTACATCTATCGGCTGGAGTACTCGAAGACCCAGCAAGCGGGCGTAACGGCGGACTCGACCCCGGACAAGCCGATCCTGGGCCGTAGTGCTGAGGCCTTGGCTGCTTGGCTCGAAACCGCGCAGATCGATGAGGGAGGGATCTTCCGGCGGGTCTGGAAGGGGCGAGTCGGCCCTGCCCTGCTCCCCGGCTCGGTCGCCACGATCGTCAAGCGGCGGGCTAAGTTGGCGGGGCTGCAGGGGGACTTTGGAGCGCACAGTCTTCGATCAGGGTTTGTCACCGAAGCGGGTAAGCAAGGCGTGCCGCTGCCTGCAGTCATGGCGATGACTGAGCATCGTTCGGTCGCGAGTGTGATCGGGTATTTTCAAGCTGGCGCAGCCGAAGACAATCCTGCAGCCCGCTTGCTCAAGTAGGCGAACTCCGCGATCGGCGCCGCGCAGATGGACTTTAACAGCCGTGCGCCCAACTCCATGAAGGAGTTGGCTATTGCACAGCTTCTTTACTCCTATGACCATGCTCGAAGATCGCTCCGCATGGAATCTACGATGACGAAGAGGCGACGTTCCGCAAGCGCGCCGATACGGTCGTGCGCTATTCTCAGTCAGTAGGGCCGCCAATATCTAGGTGCCTGTCGGCTTGTTCGCCTCAGCGGCATATCGTCACGTCTCGGCGGTGGTGTACAGCCCGCTGACAACCTGGGGAAAGATGCGTGCATTTGCCCTGGCGCCGGAGCGGGCCACGATCTATCAAACGATGAACCTCAATCTCGACAACATCGGGCCCCGCTACCGCGTGAGCCGGCAGGGCAGCTATCAGGAGCACCTGTTTGACGGCCCATACTTGGCCCACAACCCGTATGCCGACCATCCGCTTGCTTCCGCGGTCTTCGACACCACCCATGTGGCGCGGTTTGTCCCCACTGTAGGGGGGCGCAGTGGAGCTGCGGATGCCAGAGGATTTCCTGCTCTGGCGTCAGCTATGGACCCTTACCTCCCAAAAAGGCGATGTGCCTGGAGCGGAAACGTGAGCATGTCGACTTAGGTCCTGCCACGCGGTTTGATGCGCGCCGCCGTGCGGATGTCATCAATCTGCACGCCACTGGCGCGCAGCGCTTGGCGCAGGTCGTTGAATACCGGTGCCTGACCCTCGGGATCATCCAGCGTCAAAATGACCGCGAACGGAACCCCATCCTCCGGAAAAGCCACATCCGTCCGGCACAAGGAATCGACCACCAGGCGCCACTGCGAGGAGTTGCCAACGCCGCGTACAAAGTTCTGCTCGGCCCGCTTAATCGGCCACCATTTGTGACCATGCTCAATCAGGTGTTTTTCGTAGATCTTGCCCTCTGACTTCAGGCGGCCCTTCCAGCTGATCTTGCGCGTAGCGGCGTTGATCACCTCTTGGCGTAGGTGACCTTCGAGATTCACCCGCACGTACTCTGCGCCGAACTGATAGTGCGTCGGGGCGCGGTAGACCAAGGTCATGCGGGCGCGACCGCGGCATCTGCCTTTCTCATCGACCAAGCTGGCCGGCCATGCGAAAGGAAACTCCAACTCCTGCTGCGAGGACAAGGTGCCGACAAAAGCCAGTGTGATCGCGCTATCGTCTGTGGCCAGCATGTTCAGCGCATTGACGGGAATGCCGTGGCCAACGAAGTCGGCCGCGAACTTGCTGACCTGTTTGTCGGTCAACGCGGCCGGGACTGCGGCGTGGTGCACGAGCATGCCGATCAATGTCTCCCGCTGGACGTCACCTTCAATCAGATGGTTCAAGCTGGCCAGCGTGCGCGCCGCCAGCGGTGCGGCATAGCTGGTACCCAGGCCGCTGGTGGTGGCGCCGGTGGGATCGAGGGAGAATAGATTCGAGGTGTGGCTGCCCTCCCCACCCACGTGCGCCAGATCCGGTTTCAAGCCCAGCGCCGTGCTGGGACCGCGACGCGTATACACCGACGGACGCAGGTTGCCTTTAGCATCGGGCGGGTCCACGGCTCCAACGGAGACTGAGCGAATGCTTTCGGCCGGCTGGAACAGACGATCTTGGCCCGCATGCCGATACCCCGCCAGCATGGCCGCCACGTCGGCAGGCGCGTCCGGCCACACCGGCCGCCACAATGGGGCGCGCAGGTTGCCTGCCGGTAGGACGAAGACCACGTCATGGCGATCGGAGATCTCATCGAGCAAGGTGGCGTAGTCGCCATAACCGGCATCGGACACGGCCCGCTCGATCGACAGGCTCATGTTGAAGACGCGGGTGCCGGCTTTCACCGCCGTGGGGATTTCCGCATCCAGTTGTTCGAGGAAGTCGATGAACCCGCGTGGGTAGACATCGTCATAGACGTCCGGCTGGGTGGGATGCAAGCCCATATCGTAGAACTTGCATGGGATCTCGTCGAAGAGCGGGTGTTGATTGAATTCGTGGGCCGCCGCCGACAACCCGGCGATGAAGGTGCCATGCGCGCGATCCTGCTGCGTGCTGGTTACCACATCAGTGCGCCCGACGCACCAGGGCTCAAGTACCGGCACCGGCGTCACCCCGGTGTCCACGATGCCTAGGATCGGATAGCCGGCGTCGATCTGGGGCGCCGAGATCGCGGCCGGCGGCCCCTTCGCACCGGGTGCGGTCTGCTCGATCTCCAGGATCGGCGGCAGGCCGATACGGCGCACGATGGGATGCTCATCCAAAAACCGCAGCAACGCCTCGTGGGTGGCCAGTGTCCGGCTGTTGAGGCGCACCAGCAGGAGCCTGACGCTCTTCCAGCGCATGGCGGTATCTTCGATATCCAACGGCAGCGCCAGCTGCTCCAATCCCGTGCGAAGGTCGTTGAATGCTGCAATTGCCCGGCGCCGGCGCTCACGGCTCGTCGCGTCCTGCGCGACGCGGGGGTCGACGAAGGTTTCCACTAAGTACATGCCCCCGGTACGAGGGTCGGCCAACCATTCAATAGCCTCCTGCGCCGAGAACGAACGACGGTCTGCGGCGTGGTGCGCGCGGAAAGACAGGATGGCGCCCACCTCGCCTCGCGCCCGCGAAGGCTTGGGTTTGAGCTCTTGCGTGCGCTTGTCCAGCGCTAGGGGCACTTCGATCTCTGCCGCACTGATGCCGCCGCGAATGTCGGCAAAGTTCTCCGGTGTAAGTTCAACGATCATGTCACCTAAGTTGCGTCCGCCCACGATCGGTACCTTGGCCGGGGGGAGTAGCCGCATGGTCGGACGCTTGGTCTTGGCCCACGCGTCTTCATTAAGGGCCACGTGCATGTAGGTGACCAACGGTCGATTGCCTTTGGCCAACGTACGGCCGACCTGGTCCAGCTCGGTCAGCAGACGCTGCTTATGCGCCAAGAACGCTTGATCCCGTCCTTGGAAGAAGTCCTTGACCTGACTACCGCCGTTGCGCTCGGGCACGTACTGGTAGTCCTTGGCATTGAGTACGACTTGGACCGGATTGTTTGGCATTAGGATCCCTCGCGGTACCTTCGTTTCCAGCGGCTGATGGTGGATTGGTCTTTACCGAAGAATCTGGCTAGGTCTTCCTGGCTGAAGGCCAGTTCTCGATCACGACTCAAGGTGGCCGCCAACGCCTCGGCCGGGCCCAACAACTGCTCCCATCGCGGGTGATGACGATGGTTAGAACTGAGTTGGGCGTGGACTTTGAGTGCGTTCAAGGCCGAGAAGTCGGCCGATGAGTTCAGCGCAGCGGCGCGCTTGATGGCATTTGCCAGGGTTTCAATCTCGCTACCGGTCAGCCCTTCGGTCAGCCAAGCCAGAAAGCGGCGCTCAGGCAGTGCGATTTCCAAGGGGGTAACGTAGCGGTTGACGATCTCCAGGCGCGATTCGAGGTCCGGGCGCGGCACGGCGATGCGGATGTCGAAGCGACGCCAGATAGCGCTATCGAGAAGTTGCTCGTGATTGGTGATGGCTATCGTGATGCCCAAGTCACTACGTTGATCCAGACACTGCAGCAGCGTGTTGACGACGCGCTTGATTTCGCCCACTTCATGGGGGTCATCGCGGACCTTGGCGATGGCGTCGAACTCGTCCAGTAACAGGACGCACTGGTAGCGGTTGGCAAAAGCGAACAGCGAGGAGATGTTGCGCGCTGTGGTGCCGAGATAGGAGGAGATCAGGCCATCGAGCCGGGCCGTCACCAAGGGCAGCCCAATCTCTCTGCTCACGATTTGCGCTAGCTTGGTTTTGCCGGTTCCGGGAGCGCCGAAGAGTAGGCAGTTCAGCGGCGGGCGTATCCCCATGGCGCGCAGCCGATCCAGATGGCGCCACTCCTCCACTAGGGCATCTACCGATCCGCGCAATGCGTTGTTCAATACGGGCGCCTCCATGGGCGTGAGCGCGTCAGGCAACGTTATGTCCGCCAGCGCGCCACCGGTCTCCTTGTCGACCGGCGGCCGCACGCTAGGGGTCAGCGGTTCGCCAGGCAACGCTGCGCGCGACAGCACGACTCTACTTGGCTGCATCCGACCCGCCACGCTCCCTCCCTCCAGTAGTTTTTCCAACTGCTCGGCCTGGATCGTCTCGCCGCCTTTTCGCAAGGCGGCCAGCAATCGCTCGGCGTGACCGGTCACAGCCGGACTCGGCACTTTCAGTGCCGCGCGTAGTAGGGCCAGAACAATGGTGAAGTGCTCCATGAATGCCTGTATTTCCACATTTATGCATCTACGATCGATATTAATGCATAAAACAATGCATGTATGCAATAGACGTCAGCTTCATGGTAGTTCACCCCCCGCTAGCACGTGGTTCATGACCCTGTGACGCCACGGGAGCAGGAGCGCTCAAAGCGTGGGAGGCGTACGCCATTCATGAATCTATTCAGGAGTGAACTCACGAGTTGAAACGCCGACCTACCGCCGGGACTCGCAGATTTGACACGACCAAGCGCAGCGCCTGATACTGTCACGGCTCGGCTACGTGAATGCATCACTGGCCGGGGTTGCCCATCAGTGCACCGAATCGATCGATGCTGCATGGATGGAACTTTTATGGCGCCCATGGGCCGGAAGAGTGCTGCTAAGTTCTCTCGTCCGGACGACGTCATAACGGGTTGGAACTTAGCATTAGCAAGACAATTTGATTACCCGAAAAAGCCGTTACTATTAGTAACGGCTTTTTCGTTACGACGACCGACAAGGAATTTGGCGTGAAAGATGTCTCTGCCTGGAAACCTCTGCTGCAGGAGCTGCTGAAGCAGCAGTCAGTGGAGCCCGCCGCCCGACTGCGGCAGCGCTTGGTGGACCTGGGCGAGCAACGCGGCCTGGGTACCTTCAGTTACGTCGAGCTGGGTTTCCCGCGCTTCCGCGCCTTTCTCGAGCAATTTCCCGACGTGCTCGAAATGCGTGTGCGCCCCGGCGGCGATATGGAAGTGCTCTCGCTTGCGGCAGCCGCGGCACAGCCCGTGGCGGTACGTGGCGAGCACCGGGCAATGTCAGCGGCGCGCGAAGACGTGTGGATTGCCTTCTCCAATCCCGATCCGCAGCGCCTGCGCTATTTCAATCGCAAGACTGGCGCGGTCAAGCATTTCCAACAGACCGACCTGGGTGCGGCCGTTGGCCTGACTCCGGTAGCAGATTGGGTGAAGATTGAGCCGGTGCCTGGCACCCAACAGACCGCTTGGATGCAGGAGTTCCTCGCCCAGGCGTCTACCCTTGTGGCAGCCGACTATCCGATGATCGCGCAGCCCTATCGCACCGCGGTGAATGTGGAATTCACCAAAGCGTTGGGCGCGGCCGGCAAGCAATGGACCCAGTTCCGCACCGGCAAGATGTTCGAGGTGATGAGCCAATGGGCGCAACGCGCTGGAGTGGACGTATCGATGCTGCTTCCATCGTTCGAGACGCGCCACGCGCATCCGCCCGTCTCTACTGCGTCGCTCACCGATGCAGCGGCGCTAAGCCCCAAGCAGCGCGCCCTCAAACTCATCGAGTCGCTGACCGATCAGGAGATCGCCGACACGCTGATTCCGCTGATGGCGTCCATAATCATGGTGAGTGCACGCCGGTAAGGGAGTGAGCCAAGGATGGCAACGTTTGTCATTGGACTGCCCAACACATTGCAAAAGCCCTTCCTCGCCGAAGCCGGACGCCGGCAGGAAGAGGCTGGGCTGTGCCTAGTAGTCAAATCGAACTATCGATACATCTTCAATCCGCCCTCTGAGCAGGCCATTGGCGATCTGGAACGCTTCGCCGATGTACACGACTGGACCTCGCTGACCGTGGTCGCGCTGCCTTACGTGGGTTGGCCGGAAGGCATGAACGATGTGCTGGAACTGCTAGCTGCAAACGGCGCCCAGGTGATCCGCCCGCAGTTGGGGCAAGGCGACTGGCCGCCACGGCTGGTGGGGCAACGCGCCGAGGACGATTTTACCAACGACGTACGCTTGGCCCTGTTCCAAGAGCTGGGCTGGCAGGTCACCGCTTCTCCAGCTGAGCGTTTTCGACGCTCGGCCGAAAAGCTGGCCGATTACATTATCGTTGGCGCTGCACTGGATCGCTGCGATGAGGTGCATACCTCGCGGCATCCGTTCTTGAAGCGCTCGGCAGAGATGTTAGACAAGTTCTGCAGAAAGAAGGGGCGTCTCGGAATGACGCTGGAAGACTACTGCCGCGACAAGCGTATCGGGGTGGCCCACTCTGGCGGCATCAGCACCTGCATCCGCTTGATGAAAGGCGTCAAGCAGTTGGAGCGGTTTGACTCCAACCTGCATCTCAAAGAAGGTGACGGCACTAGCGAAACCGCCGCCGCTCGAATCTACTTTCAACATCTTGATCGAAATGAGCAGTTCCGGCTCTTCCTGCTCTACGCTGGTCCACATCCTTCCGCTGACATCGACCAAAAGGTCGACTGGCTGCACGACTAGGCGCGCGGCGTGCTTGCGCAGGATCAGCCGAACTCACCCTCGATCCAGCAAAAGTGACATCGATCGATGTCGCAGGGGTTAGCAATTGCTGGCCTGTAAGCCAGCTGTTCACTGCACCAGTCGTCGCGCCAAAGGCGTAATAGCGCGCAACAAAGTTCCCCCGCGCCTGTTTGTCCGAGACGAGTGGGCGATTTCCGCTTTGGGTCGGTAATCCCCCGGTAATCCCCCCGCTTTTAGCGGTCTCCAAAAGTGGAGCTAAGCGGCAAGTGCCAGTTTCTGCATGGGCGTGATGCCGCCGAGCGCCATGTTCGGGCGCTCGTGGTTGTAAGTCCATAGCCAACGGGTGGCCTTGTCCTGTACCTGCTCGATCGAGTCGAACAGGGTTCGGGCCAGCCAGGCGTAACACGTACGGTTCGGTTGTAGCGTTCGACATAGGCGTTCTGCTGTGGTTTGCCGGGCTGGATGTGCTCGATGCGGATACCTTGTTGCTCGGCCCATGCCAGCAGCACGCCACTGATGTATTCAGGGCCGTTGTCGCAACGGATCACCCGCGGCCTGCCCCGCCATTCGATGATCTGCTCCAGTGCACGGATGACTCGGGCCGACGGCAGTGACAGATCCACCTCGACGCCCAGCCCTTGGTGATTGAAATCGTCCAGCACGTTGAACAGGCGGAAGCTGCATCCGTCGCTGAGCTGGTCGTGCATGAAGTCCATTGACCAGACCTGGTTGATCGCCTCCGGCACCGCCAGTGGCTCCGGGCGTTCGCGTACCAGGCGCTTCTTCGGCTTGATCCGCAGGTTCAACTCCAGCTCCCGGTAGATGCGATAGACCCGCTTGTGGTTCCAGCCAAAGCCTTTGACGTTGCGCAGATGCAGGAAGCACAGGCCGAAACCCCAGTCGCGATAGGCAGTCGTCAATCGCACCAGCCAGTCGGCGATCCGAGCATTCTCCTCGCTCGCCTTGGCCTGGTAGCGGTAGCAGGTCTGTCTCACCGCGAAAGTCTGGCAGGCGTGCCGGATGCTCGATAGCCCACTGTCCACCGCCCATCGGGCCATCTCCCGGCGTTGAGATGGCCTCACCATTTTTTTGACATCGCCTCCTTCAGCAGGTCGGCGCTGAGCTGGGCCTCGGCATACATCTTCTTCAGGCGCCGGTTCTCGTCCTGCAGCTCCTTGAGCTGGGACATCAGCGATGCGTCCATGCCGCCGAACTTGCTGCGCCACTTGTAGAAGGTGGCGCAGCTGATGCCGTGCTCGCGGCGCAACTCCGGAACGGGCGTGCCGGCCTCGGCCTGCTTGAGCACGGCGATGATCTGGCTATCGGTGAAGCGGGACTTCTTCATGGAACCTCCTCGGGAAAGCGTACGAGAAAATTCCACTTCTGGCGTCAGCTAACCTGCGGGGGGATTACCGGTCGCAATCGGGGCCTACCCTACCCCCGATAAATCTCCCTAATCCCCTACCCCGCCGATACCCGCTACCGTCCGAAGCTGTGTGAAAAACCCTGCGCCACTGGCAATATCTCAGCACCACTCGGTTGGTGCTGACCATGAAGCGATTCGTCGATGGCGTTGATCGGTCACAGGAGCTTTTGTTGCCTGATCGGCTCGAAGATTACGTCCACGAAGACAATCCGGTGCGGGTGGTCGATGCTTTCGTTGAAGCACTTGACCTGAGTGCCTTGAATCGCCCTGGCTCATTTAGTGACGTATCACGTAAATATTGCCATCAGCCCGATATGGGCAACGTAATAGCTATAGAACGCCCACCGCGTCCTGGGCACACGCAGATCCAGATGATCAGGCACCACACCGGGAACGCTAGCAGCGCCCATGCGTTGCCATTGAAGAAGCACAACGGCGCGAACGCAGCTGCACCGAGCCAGAAATGGCTTCTTGTGTGATCAGGCTAGTCAGATTTATGTGTGGCGATTGAAAGTCCCTGCCTCGTATCTGACCTGACGCGCCGGACTCCCAGCCAACGGCAGATGTTTGGGAGCCAATTCCCGATACAGCTATCCTATGGACAAATCGCCTAGGGAAGGGTTTCGTACATGTCATCTTCAGCTGCCTTTCAAAAGCCGCGCTGGCTTCGGGATCTTGTCCGGTTCCTGCCACTGAAGAGCCAGTTCGTTCTCTCCGGAAACGTCGGCGATCTGCAGGTCAGCGAGGTTTCGCCGGGCGTACTGACGCCGCAGACCTTCAGTGTGAACCTGCGCGACGCGATGCTGGAAGCCGGCTTCAGCCAGGTTGTCGGATGGGACCCATTGACGGGGTTCAGGGTGCTTGGCCGCCCCGGTAGCGATGACGCCGGTGCCCCTGACGCAGGGGACGCCTTGCTCCGCGAACTGGGGATGACCCCGGTAGAAGGTGTAGCGGCCGCCGGCCCCGACCTGCTGAGCACGACTCTGCCACGAATTGTTGACCGCAACGGCGAGCCCATCGCGCTGATCGTCGATTTCGCCTCCCGGTTGGTCGTGCGCAACGATAGCTTGGCCCCAGCCGAACACCAGCTTTTCACTCGCGCGTTGGTGCTTTCCCACAGCGCCCGGGCGCGGCCCGCCGGCGAGGCCCGCAAACCCTTCTTCAATACTGTGATTTGGGTCGTCCACAAGGAAGGTGACCTGCCGGACTGGCTGCTGGTCGACAACCCCCGGCTGCGGCATATCCCGGTATCCAAACCCGACCTGCCCGCGCGTCGGGCGATTGCCTCAAGCCTGCTGCGCGGCCTGGACGGTGGCCGTGAGGCCAGCGCGGAAGCGCTGCAGATGGCCGCCGATGCCTTCATCGAAAGCACCGAGGGGTTGCTGTTGCTGGACCTCAACGCGATCGCCCAGTTGGCGCGTGTCGAAGGGGTGCCCATGGCGCGCATTTCCGATGCAGTGCGTCGTTACAAGGTCGGCGTGACCGAGGATCCCTGGCTGAAGATTGACCGTCGCCGGATCCGCGAGGCTGACGACTTCATCAGCCGCAGGGTCAAGGGCCAGACCCATGCGGTTACGCACATGCTGGACATCGTCAAACGCGCCATGACCGGCGTCGGTGCCAGCCGCAAGGGCAACCGCCCGCGCGGCGTGGCCTTCCTTGCCGGCCCGACCGGTGTCGGCAAGACCGAGTTAGCGAAAACCGTCACCAGCCTGCTGTTTGGCGATGACAACGCCTATATCCGTTTCGACATGTCCGAATTCAGTGCCGAACATTCCGATCAGCGATTGATCGGTGCCCCTCCAGGCTACGTTGGCTACGACGTTGGCGGCGAACTCACCAATGCCATCCGCGAAAAGCCCTTCAGCGTGGTGCTATTCGACGAAATCGAGAAAGCCCACCCGCGGATCCTCGACAAGTTCCTCCAGATCCTGGACGACGGCGTCCTGACCTCGGGCCGCGGTGACCGAGTCTACTTCTCCGAGGCGCTGATCGTATTCACATCGAACCTGGGCATCTATCGCCAGGACGAAAACGGCGAGCGCGTTGCCAACGTCATGCCCACTGATGCGTTCGATACTGTGCAGCGCAAGGTGGAGAGCGAGATCGAACGCCATTTCAAGCTGGTGCTGAATCGGCCGGAGATCCTCAACCGCATCGGCGAGAACATCATTGTCTTCGACTTCATCCGCGAGGATGTGGCCGCACAGATTTTCGCGCAAATGGTGGATGCCACGCTTGCCGACCTGGGCGAGCAGTCGCTGCAGGTGGAACTGGCCGAACCCGCGCGTGCTGCGCTGCGCAGCTTGTGCCTGAGCGATCTGTCCAATGGTGGCCGCGGTATCCGCAATCAGCTCGAAGCCCACTTCATCAATCCGCTGGCGCGTGCGTTGTTCGACCAGGACGCGCAGCCGGGCCAGCGCTTTGAAGTGGAAGATCTATCGAGCGCGGGACTGCAACTGGTGCCGCGTTGAGCACAGTGCTTGACTTGTCACGCGTGCACTTCCCGGTGACCACCTTGGGGCCAGGGCGGCGCCTTGGCATCTGGTTCCAGGGTTGCAGCATCCGCTGCCCAGGCTGTATCTCCGCCGATACCTGGGGAGCAGGTCGCCACCTCGCGACCATCGCGAGCTTGCTCACGCAGATCCAGCCTTGGTTGACGGAAGCAGATGGCATCACCATTTCAGGCGGTGAACCGTTCGACCAGCCCGAGGCACTGCTCGAATTGCTGCGGGCGCTGCGTCAGCTCGGGCAGCACGACATCCTGGTCTATAGCGGTTATCCGCTGGAGTACCTTGCACCGGTTCTTGCCGTTGCCGAAGGGCTGATCGATGCATTGATCTCCGATCCCTACGAGCAGGCGCTGCCGCAATCCGTCGCCCTACGCGGCAGCGACAACCAGCGTCTGCATCTGCTTACAACGGTTGGCCGCGCGCGCTTCTCAGGCTTCGAGCGACCACTGCGCCCTGAAGACAAAGCGCTGGACCTGATGCTCGACGAAGACGGCAGCGTGTGGATGGCCGGCATCCCACGCCGCGACGATCTACTGCGCCTGCGCGCATTGCTGCGCGAGCAGGGCCACCAGCTGCAGGTCAGCGCTGATACCGCATTGCGCGGCCCTTACGAGATCCTCCGCAAATGATGCGCTTCTGCCCCAATTGCCACACCGAACGTGACCTCCTTGAGCTCTTCTGCGAAGGGGTAGTTGGGGGACAAGCCTGCAGCTGGGATCTCTCCAGCGAGCCCATCCGTGCCGCTGGCTGGCGACCGCAACCTGTCATTACCCACGACGCTCCCCTCACTCCGGCCAGTGCCGAAGCCGATGCGCCGGCATTACACTGCGTTAACGGCCACCCGCTGCAGGCCGGCGATCTGATGTGCCTGGAGTGTGGCGGTGAGCCCGCCGCATCGCAGCCGCCGACACCTCAAAGTGAAGACGCAGGCAGCACGGTAGCTGATGATGCTGCCGAGACACGCATTGACGGCTGGCGTCTGCTTCGCGAGATCAGCCGCACCGACGGTGTGCGCGAACGCTACCTCGCCGAGCACGACGACGGCAGGCAAGCGGTCCTTACCTTGTATCGCGCCGGTGCCGAGCCGGACCCGGCGGTCTATTGCGTGCTGCGCCGGCTGCCCCGCGAGCATGTGCCGGACATCATCGCGACTGGTCGTTGGAACGATCGCGCCTACGAAGTCGCCGAAGAACTCACCGGCGGCACCCTCGCCTCGTTGGGCATCGTCATCCACGACCTCGATGCCGTGCGGCATGTGGTGCGCGAATTGGGCCAGGCGCTGCACGCGTTCAGCGAAGTCGGGTTGCGCCACCGCGACCTGCGCCCGTCCACACTGCTGGTGCGCAGCCGTGAGCCGCTGGACCTGGTGATCAGCGGCTTCGGCTCGGCGCGTCTGTCCGAGTTCGACCTCGATATCGTGTCGCCGCTGGAGATCAGCCGCTACATGGCGCCGGAGGCCATCGCCGGCGGTGTCGCTGCGGCCTCCGATTGGTGGAGCCTGGGCATGATCCTGCTGGAACAGCTGACCCAAGGCGCCTGCTTTGACGGGGTCAACCCGAATGCTTACCTCATCCACGTACTGGCAAACGGTGCGCTGCTACCGGATGCGCTGGACCCGCAGTTGAACCTGCTGCTGCGCGGGCTGCTGGCACGTGATCGCAACCAGCGCTGGCAGTGGCCCGAAGTACGTGCCTGGCTGGATGGCGAGCCGGTCACCGCGCCTGCTGGCGCGCAGGCCGAACAGGACGCCGCCAGCGGCGCGACGATCACGCTGGGCGAACGACGTTTTCACAAACCGGCGCTCTTCGCACTGAGCGCCGCAGAAGAGCAGCACTGGGCGCAGGCACTGGACCATCTGTTGCGCGGTGTGATCGTGACCTGGGCCGAGCAGGTCGGTCTTCCGCCCAAGTCAATCGCGGGCCTGCGCAATGCCGCACAGCATGTCGAACTTGAAGACGACTTCCGTCTTCTGCTTGCGCTGAAGATCCTCAACCCGGACATGCCGCTGATCCATCGGGGACAGATCGTTACCCCCGGCTGGCTGCTCGAACATCCGCTGGAAGGCTACCGGCTGATTACCGGTCCGGTACCGGATCTGCTGGAAGCCCTGGGCAGTGAAAGCTGGCTATGGCGATTGAAGATACGCGCCGATCAGGTGCGCCAGCGCGCCCGCCATCAAGGTATCGAGCTGGACGAGGCACAGCTGCGCATCTATCTGCTGTCAACCTCGCGGGTCCGCTTGGCAGCGCAGTGGCAGGAGCGCCAACAGCTGTTGCCCGATAGCGAGCACGCAGGCATCCGCTCGCTGAGCGAACGCCGGCTGATCGGCGAGGAAGACCTGATCGTCCTGCTTGGCGCGGGCATCCATCAGTTCCGTTCAGTGGACGCCATCATTGACCAGGCCAAGCTGCTGGCGTTCGAGGCCGGTGTGCTGCAGTTCGATCCTGCAGTTGCACGCACGCTGTTGGCGCTTGAACGGCGGGAGCTGTTCCTGCGCGTGGATGAGCGCATCGTCGGCTTCGCCCGCTGCGGTCTTCGCCAACCCGATGCCTGGGCTGATCAGTTCCGGCTGGAGCGGCGCATGCCGCTGGCCAACGCCCTGGTGTTGCTGGCGGTGCCGGCAGAGAACTGGCTGGAACCACAGAAGCAGCAATACATCACCCAGATCCTCGACTTCTTCGAGAAGAAGGTGACGACCAGCGTGATGCGCGGCCCATTGGTACGCATGATCATCGGCAAGACCACCGCGCGCATCGATCTGCACGAGCTCGATACCACCCGTCGTCCTGCCGCTGCACTGCTTGATGCGCTGCTGCAACGGCAAGCCCGCGCCGTGGACTTGGACCCGGTAGCGCTGGCGGCCAGCCAGCCGTTGCTGGCCCGTTTGAACAGCCTTCAACGGCAGAGCTCGCTGTACAAGCGTGACACCGGCATCGACGGCCTGCACCTTGGCTTTCCCTTCCTGCTGATCCGCGACTCACAGAACACCCGCACCCGCATTGCGCCCCTGCTGCTGTGGCCAGTGAAGCTGCAGATGGAACTGGGCAACCGTGGGCGGATTGCGCTGGCCTTCGATAGTGAGCGCGAGGAAGTCCGGCTGAATCCGGCCCTGGAAGCCCTGGTGGGAGCTGAAGCCTGCAAAGCCTGGCGCAGGACGGCGGATGAAGTATTGGGTCGTTCTTCGCTGAAGGCCGCCGACGTGATGGATGCGTTCGGTGTGCTGGCCAGCCCGCGTGCGCGGGTGCTTGAGGCGCTTCCCCCGGCCTCCACCGAAATCCCTGTGCATGAGGTCGAGCTGGCCTGTGCGGCGGTGCTGTTCCACGTCACCTTCATGGGCCAGGCACTGGGTGAGGATCTGCGTCAGCTCAAAGCCTTGTCGCCCAGCGGCACCGGTCTGGAAACCGCGCTGCGCCTGGGCACCGCCTCGGCGGAAGCCCCGGACGCGGCACCGGCCGAACTGGATCGTTTCTTCACCGCCTCCAGTGATCCCTCGCAGGAGGACGCCGTCTTGCAGGCACGGCAGACACCGGGCCTGTTGGTCGAAGGCCCGCCCGGTACCGGCAAGAGCCAGACCATCGTCAACATAGTGGCCGATGCCATCGGTCGACAGAAAAGTCTGCTGATCGTCTGCCAGAAGCACGCTGCACTGGAAGTCGTGCACAAACGGCTGGTGGCCGAGGGGCTCGGCAATCGCGTGGTGATGCTTGATGACGTCAATCGCGATCGCGAACGGGTGATCCGCGGTGTGCGCGAACAACTGGAAACGCTGTTTGCCACTGACGGTCCGACCTCACGCAGCTGGCAGGCGCAACGCGAGCGGCTTGCCGCCCGTATCGAATCGCTGGAGGGCGAGCTGGACCGCTTCCACGCCAATCTGCATGAGGTTGATGAACGCACCGGGCTGAGCTATCGCCAGTTACTGGGCGAGCTGATTGAACTGGAACAGGATGGGGCAACGCTGGCGTTTCCGGCACTACGCCAGCGCTTGGGTGATATCGATATGACCGAGCTCGCGCAGCTGGAAGAGGCCTGCGCGCCGCTGGCTCGGCTGTGGCTTCCCTCCAATTACGAAGCAAGTCCGCTCGCACGTCTGCAGGTCTTTACGTCTGATGCCTCCACCTTGCAGGCCTTCCAGCACGACTTCCGGCAATTTGTCGAAGCCGAGACCGCCAGGATCGAGATACTGCAATCGCATCCGGCGGGTTTCGAGGTTGCCGAGCCGACGCCCTATCGCGAGTGGCTGCAGGGGCCGGCGCGCACCCTGCTCGAACTGGACGAAGGCCAGCGACAACGCCTGGCTAGCTGGCTGCCGCTGTTCCGTGCATCTGCAACCGGTGACACTGGCATCGGCGTACGCACGCTCGCCTCGCTGGACCAGATCCAGCGCGACCTGCGCAACGCTGCATTGCAAAGCCATTCCCCGCTCCTCTCACCCGCATTGGCTGCCCTGCCCTCGCCAACCCTGGATCGTCTGGCCAGTCAGGCTGGCGCGTTGTTGAATGCGACCTCCTGGCTTGCGCGCATCAGCCCTTTGAACTACCTACGGCGCCGTCGCGTATCGGCCTTCCTCGCCAATCATGGCGAGACGAAAACAGGCACGGCGCAGCTCGGCTGCTTGCTTGCTGCAGCGAAACTCGAACAGTACTGGCGGCCGTTGCGCGCGGCGTTCTCTGCTGCGCAGCTGCTGCTGGAACTTCCGCTCCCCGATGTAGCAAGCGGCCCTCTTCTTTCGGCGCAGGTCGCCGATACCACCGACAAACTCCGCGCCGCGCAAACGCTCGCCGCATCCATCGCTACGGCGCCACGGACTGCGGCACTGGAAGCGGCGGTGCGCTCGGGGACCCGCCAAGCGCTGCTGGCCATGCTGACGGAAACCGAAGCCGCGCTGGCGCAGCAATCAGCCCGCGAACGCAGCCTTGAGCGTCTGCAGCGACTGGCCGACTGGGCCAATGCCGACTGGGTCGCACAGCTGCGCGGCGCAATCGAGCAAGGCCATGACAACCATGCCACGCTCGACGAGCTGACGCAGGCCTTGCCAACGCTGGCCGCATATCAGCAGTTCCGCGTGCGCGCCGAGCAGCTGTCGCCTGCGCAGCTGGCCTTCTTTGCCCTGTTGCGTGAACGCGTCACTGAGCTCAAGGGCATCGCCGATGAGCGGCTGGACCTCAGCGTCCGCCACCTGATCAATCGCGAAGCGCGACTGGGATGGAAGCAGCGCATCGAACGCACACAGCCAGCATTGCTGCTGGACCAGACCGAAGCAGCGGGCAAGGTGGACGCGCTGGCGCAGGCGGATGCACAGATGCGTCAACTCAACCGTGAGATGCTCGGTACTGCCATCGACAGCCAACTGCTAGGCACCCGCAAGCAATGGGAAGACGTAACCCGACTGACAGGTCGCCGTTCCCGCCGTCTGCGCGAGTTCATCGAACTGGGCGCGGGCTTGGGCCTGATGCACCTTCGTCCGGTATGGCTGATGAACCCGGACGTCGCCAGCCGCGTACTGCCGCTTCGTGCCGGCTTGTTTGATACGGTGATCTACGACGAAGCCTCGCAGATGCCGGTCGAATACGCCTTGCCCACGCTGTTCCGTGGACGGGTGATGATCGTCAGCGGCGATGAGAAACAGATGCCGCCGACGGCCTTCTTCTCCAGTCGCATCGAGAGCGATGAAGCTGAACTGTTCGATGGCGAGACGCCCACGGAGGACGCCGAGCCGGAAGAGCAGGAGCAGTTCGAGGACACCTGGAACCGGCGCGAGATCAAGGACTGCCCGGACCTGTTGCAGCTGGCGCGCAGCGTGCTGCCAACCACCACCCTGCAGATCCACTACCGTTCCGCCTATCGCGAACTGATCGGTTACTCCAATGCATCGTTCTACGGCAATCGGCTCAGCGTGCCGGTGCGACACCCGGCTGCGAGGATTCTGCAGGCGCGTCCATTGGAGCTGATTCGTGTCGATGGACTCTACCAGGAACAAACCAACCCGCAGGAAGCCGAGCGCGTGGTCGACTATCTCGCCGAGCTTTGGCGCGCGCCGGTGGAACAGCGCCCATCCGTCGGCGTGGTGACCTTCAACCGCAAGCAAGCCGACCTGATCGAAGAGCGGATGGAAGAGCGCGCAACGCTGGACGATGGTTTCCGCATGGCCTTCGCCGAGGAACGTGAGCGCCGGGATGGCGGCGAGGATATGGCGGTGTTCGTCAAAAACGTCGAGAACGTACAGGGTGACGAGCGCGACATCATCGTGTTTTCTTCCACGTTCGGGCGCAATGGCCAGGGCACCTTCCGTCGCAATTTCGGCGTATTGGGCCAAACCGGTGGCGAGCGGCGGTTGAACGTGGCGGTCACCCGAGCCCGCGAAAAAGTGGTGATGATCACCTCCATGCCGATTGCCGACATCTCCGACATGCTCACTACCCAGCGTCCGCCGACCAGCCCCCGCGACTATCTGCAAGGCTATCTAGAGTACGCGCGCGCCCTGTCTGCGGGAGAGTTCAGTGGCAGCCGTGCATTGCTGGGACGGCTGCTCACCGACCGCGGCCAAGTTCGCGCGGAGCACCGCCGCCAAGGCGACGGCTTCACCAATGCGGTCGCCGCCTACATCCGTTCGTTGGGGTGGGAGCCGGTAGCGGCCGACGAAGGCGACACCTTCGGCCTGGACCTGGCGATTGAAGATCCGGTTACCCAGCTGTACGCCATCGGCATTGAATGCGACAGCCCGCGGCACCCGCTGCTGCGCCGTGCCCGGGCGCGCGAGATCTGGCGCCGCAAGGTGCTGCAGCGGTCGGTACCGCATATCCATCGGGTGTCGTCATTGGGCTGGTATGGGGATGGCGACAACGAACGCCTGCGCTTGCGCCAGGCAATAGCCGTCGCGCTTACTGATGGCAGCCAAGCCGTTGTGCAGAAGCCGGAAGCCGAGCTCACCAAGGAACAGCCATGAGTGGTCCTAAAGTCGTCCGGCTCACTACCCGCGAAGAGGTCCTGGCGATCTGCGAAGCGCTCCTGAGCCGACTGGATCGTGCTATCGCCAACTGGCACAAAGAATCGCTCCGGCTTGGACAGGAGGACGAGGCGATACTGAACGCTACGCGCGAGCGGCGGGTGCAGCTGCAGCAGATGTTGGTACAGGATGAGTTGTGGCTGCTGCAGAAGCAGGTACCGCTGGAAATAAACTTTATTGAAGCCGATCTGATGCAACGTCAGGAAGCGGCGGTGACAAAAGCGGCCGAACTGCGCACGACCCAGCGCAACCTGAGGGCCAACGCCGCGACCTTGCTGAAGGCACTGCCTGACGGTGCGACGGAGGCCGACGTGGCGTTGGTGCAAGCCTTGGAGTTGATTGTTGCCGGCCGATCGGTCGCCGACCCAGCAGCGATCCTGGCCCAGGGCTTTGGGCGCCTTAGCAGCGCCAATCGAGCCGATACCGAAACGGTAACCGACGCGCAACGCGATCTCGCCCGCGCCTTGCAGACTGATCACCCAAACAAGTGGATCGCGGAGGATCACACCGTTCGCGAACCACGCCTGGAACGCATCGACGGCTATCTGGCACGCCTGCAGACGCTGTACGGTGCCGCGGTAGCCGAGCCCTTCCAGCACCGCTTGGCAGCCATCGAAGAGGACGTGCAACAAGCACGACGCGGACTGCTGCTCGATAGCCTGGTACTGGACCTGGCGGCAGCATCCGTATTTCACAAGGATCTGGGTGAACATCGTCTCGCACTGCGAAACCTAGCATCCGAGCTGGAGGCAATGCCTGGACAAGCCAACTCACCGCTACTGATCCAGATCGCGGATTGCCTGGCCCAACAAGCGCCGGATATCCAACAGACCATCGCGCTATCAACGCAATGCAGCGAAGCCATCGCCGATGAAAATGGAAAGCAGGCAGCAGGTATCAGGCGACGGGCCATGCTCGAAGGCCTGGCCAGCCTGGGCTACGAAGTCCGCGAAGGCATGGAGACGGCCTGGGCCGATGCCGGCAGTGTCGTCCTGCGCAAGGCAGCGACCCCGGGCTATGGCGTCGAGCTTGGCGGCCGCTCGGAAAGCGGACGCCTGCAGGTACGCGCCGTCTCGCTGTCCAGGGCCAATGACCCCGGCCGGGACCGGGACATCGAGAGCGTCTGGTGCGGCGAATTCGCCCGCCTCAGAGACTTGCTTTCAGAGCAAGGCAGCGAACTGACCATTGAGAAAGCATTAGGTGTGGGAGCAGTGCCCTTGAAGTTGATTGAGCTTGAGGGCGACTATGCGAGTGAGAGCACGGGGTGGCACCGGACAATCGACATCTGATAAGGCCTGAAGCAAGATTTCAATACCCCATGCTGCCACACCTACGCGGGACGGTGGTCAGCGTCCAGAGGTACCCACGATTTTCTCGCCCGAGGCAGTGCCATTTTTCTTGGTTCGGTAGTCCGCATCAGCTACGGTTTAAAGCAGGAGTTCATCACCCCGCACTGCCCACAGCAGAACGGAATGGTGGAGCGTGTGATCCGAACACTGAAGGAGCAGTGCGTGCACCGGCATCGCTTCGAGAGCCAAGTGCACGCCCTGCGTGTGATCGGTGACTGGATCGCCTTCTACAACCAACGGCGCCCGCATCAGGCGTTGAAGATGATGACCCCGGACGCGGCCTACGCCGCTACATTAACCGCATGACCTGAGCAGGAATCGATGGGTCATTACAAACTTGGCCATCTCGACCGCCGCCAGATTGCCAAGCTGGTCGGTGTGGCTCCCATGAATCGGGATAGCGGCCAAGGCTCTCGCCACCGTCGCATCCGGGGAGGTCGGTCACCGGTCCGGGTGGCGCTCTATATGGCCACGCTGTCAGCGGTGCGTTGGGACCCGTTGATGAAGGCGCAATACCAGCAGCTGCGCGAGCGCGGGAAACTGGGCAAGGTCGCGCTGGTTGCCTACATGCGCAAGCTGCTGGGAATCGTCAATGCCAGGCGACGCGATGAGCTGCGTGAGGAGAGACTAACCGCAGCCTGAGCGACGGTTTCTCAATACAGTTGCTGAATTAAGCCGCGCCGCGAAGCGGCGTCGGCTTGAATGAATTGTTAGCTGCGCTCTTCACGCAGGGATTTTAATTGATCGACGAATATTCTCGACTACTGGCTTCCATAGTACGCCTTCCGCCTCTCGATAAGACAGCGTGACTAAGATTTCTCGGTTGGGAGTCATAATCTTAATTTGCTCCACTGCAACCGGACCGCCCTCTCCACCCAAACGTCGATAACGGAAAACAAGTGCTGGATGGCCAGATATCAACTCACGAGTTGTCGTAGCGCCGGGCTGCATGTCTTGGTTCTGTTTGGCCATAGGCCCTGACATGATCTGGACTAGTTCTTGCGCAACTGCAGCCACCTCCGCGTCACTAGCCGCGAGCAACTCGGCAGGCGATACTGATGCGGGCACAATCTCTTTAACCCGAACGGCCGCGTAAGTCGTCGTGGGGCGAGAAGTGTAAGCAACAAGGAGCCGTGAGCCGTCAGATCCAGTATCTACGCCCTCGTTTGACATGAGGGCATTGGCTGTTGTTCGAATCGCGGTTGTGAGCTCCTCTGGCAACGGCTCCCATTGCAGTGGAACATCAACTTGCAAGCCGCCACTTAGCGTGAGGCGCTCGAACCCTTCCGTAGGCTCTGGCTGTTGATTTGTCGCCTCAATCAAGGGGGCCGCGTTATTTGAAGCTTTGCGTGGATTCTTGACGGAATCTACGGCCATATGTCCGGAAATCGAGAAAATAACTTTGATCGCGATGAATATAGCGATTGCTACGGCAATGTTTTTTAAAGTTTTCACATCCCCCCCTGTGGAATGACAATGACGCGGCTCAACCCTGGTTCAGTAGCCAGAAGCAGCTAACGCTTGATTAAGCCGCGCCGCGAAGCGGCGTCGGCTTGAATGACTTGTTAGGCCGCGCCATCGCGCGCCGTCAAGACTTGCAGTCGTCTGGATAAATCACGATCTCCGCAATTACATTGCCTTGGTTGTCGTGGTACTTGTAACCCCAGACCACGCCATCTGATCTCAGGCCAGAGACTTTATCGGAGGTGCATATTTCTTTGCGCAGTTTGGGCTCAAGAAGTTCTCTAAGTTGGTCTGCTGATATGTCACTCGGTTTCATCGAGACAAACGTCATGTTGTACGTAAGCTTCTTTTTTGGTCCAGCTACCACGCTATCAGCTCTTGTTTGTTCATCCACCATCATGGGCAAACCCTCATTGATCTGCTTAGCTAAACGCGGCAGACCCTCAATTACGACCTTATCGGGGAAGCTAACCGCAGTCGCAGCCTTCGCAGGCTTTTTGCCGCGATTCAAGGCTCCAACAACTCCGAACGCGATTATCAGCGCCAAAAGCGATCCCAGTCCTTTAAGAATCGCTCCAGAAGCTCGCTCGCCAAAACTGTCCTTTTTGTTATTTTTTTCTTGCATTTCCAACTCCCCCTGAAGGATGCGGGACGCGGCCTAACACTTGAATTAAGCCGCGCCGCGAAGCGGCGTCGGCTTGAATGAGTAAAAAGGAAACTCCCCATCCCTGCGGATAACCGCTCGGTCTTGGAGGACCATGATGGCTCTCACCATCGGTATGTCTGGACGAGGAGTTTCCCATGCGCACTATAACCATTGGTGTGGACCTGGCAAAACAGGTGTTTTCGGTGTGTTCGGTCGACGCGGCAGGGCGTATTCAAGAACGGCGGGATCTTCGCCGGGAGGCCTTCATCCAGTGGCTACCCCGTGTTCCGGAAGGCACGGTGGTGGCGATGGAGGCGTAAGCTTCCCCGTCAAGCAGACATTTCAAAAGTAGAACCTTCGGCGGCCTGCAGTGGCGCCCATCACTGGGCGCGCCTGTGCGTTCCAGCAAGGGGCTCGGTCCGGTGTTCCAAGCGACGGTATTGGCGCTGCTACCCGAGCTGGGTCATCTCGACCGCCGCCAGATTGCCAAGCTGGTCGGTGTGGCTCCCATGAATCGGGATAGCGGCCAAGGCTCTGGCCACCGTCGCATCCGGGGAGGTCGGTCACCGGTCCGGGTGGCGCTCTATATGGCCACGCTGTCAGCGGTGCGTTGGGACCCGTTGATGAAGGCGCACTACCAGCAGCTGCGCGAGCGCGGGAAACTGGGCAAGGTCGCGCTGGTTGCCTGCATGCGCAAGCTGCTGGGAATCGTCAATGCCAGGCGACGCGATGAGCTGTGTGCGGAGAGACTAGCCGCAGCCTGAGCGACGGCTTCTCAAGAAAGTTGCTGAATTAAGCCGCGCCGCGAAGCGGTGTCGGCTTGAATGAATTGTTAGCCGTAATTGCGCGGCTGGAGGAACCGATGAGCGGACACACAACAGAAACGGCACCGAAGCGAGTATGGCTGCAAGTCAACTCGGACGCATGGGTGGACGAAGAATCAGGCCGAACTGAAGGCGAATACGATCCGTTCCCGATTGGTTTCGGCCACGAAGTGACATGGTGCCAGGACAGCATAGGCGGGTTGGAAGTCGAATACGTGCGAGCCGACCTAGTGCGCGCTGCCATGCCGATCAATGCCACAGACCCCGGCGATCCCGAATTGCAACAACTGGCTGAATTGCTTGGCATGACGGCTAACCTCGTCGATATCACCCGAGCAGGCGACCCGAACGTTCGGAGGCTCCTCGCTGTCCATTCGCTCCCCTGGCGCGGTATGAACCGCCGCCTCATAGTGCAGTTTGATCCTGACGAGCCCAGCATGTCTGCGCCCACCTTCGCGGAACCTGACCAGGGTCCGCTAGCGGGCGGCCGGAAGGTGAATGCTAGGCATGATCTAACCCTCGGTCTCTGGCGTCGCGACTGCGAAATTTCGCGAGGGTTTCCGAGAAGGTGATTGCGCTTCGCAGATCTCCAGGCGCGTGGGTGCGGACGTAGTCAGCGCCATTGCCGATCGCGTGAAGTTCCGCCGCAAGGCTCGCTGGACCCAGATCCTTTACAGGAAGGCCAACGGTGGCGCCCAAGAAGGATTTCCGCGACACCGAGACCAATAGCGGAAGCCCCAACGCCGACTTCAGCTTTTGAAGGTTCGACAGCACGTGCAGCGATGTTTCCGGTGCGGGGCTCAAGAAAAATCCCATCCCCGGATCGAGGATGAGCCGGTCGGCAGCGACCCCGCTCCGTCGCAAGGCGGAAACCCGCGCCTCGAAGAACCGCACAATCTCGTCGAGCGCGTCTTCGGGTCGAAGGTGACCGGTGCGGGTGGCGATGCCATCCCGCTGCGCTGAGTGCATAACCACCAGCCTGCAGTCCGCCTCAGCAATATCGGGATAGAGCGCAGGGTCAGGAAATCCTTGGATATCGTTCAGGTAGCCCACGCCGCGCTTGAGCGCATAGCGCTGGGTTTCCGGTTGGAAGCTGTCGATTGAAACACGGTGCATCTGATCGGACAGGGCGTCTAAGAGCGGCGCAATACGTCTGATCTCATCGGCCGGCGATACAGGCCTCGCGTCCGGATGGCTGGCGGCCGGTCCGACATCCACGACGTCTGATCCGACTCGCAGCATTTCGATCGCCGCGGTGACAGCGCCGGCGGGGTCTAGCCGCCGGCTCTCATCGAAGAAGGAGTCCTCGGTGAGATTCAGAATGCCGAACACCGTCACCATGGCGTCGGCCTCCGCAGCGACTTCCACGATGGGGATCGGGCGAGCAAAAAGGCAGCAATTATGAGCCCCATACCTACAAAGCCCCACGCATCAAGCTTTTGCCCATGAAGCAACCAGGCAATGGCTGTAATTATGACGACGCCGAGTCCCGACCAGACTGCATAAGCAACACCGACAGGGATGGATTTCAGAACCAGAGAAAGAAAATAAAATGCGATGCCATAACCGATTATGACAACGGCGGAAGGGGCAAGCTTAGTAAAGCCCTCGCTAGATTTTAATGCGGATGTTGCGATTACTTCGCCAACTATTGCGATAACAAGAAAAAGCCAGCCTTTCATGATATATCTCCCAATTTGTGTAGGGCTTATTATGCACGCTTAAAAATAATAAAAGCAGACTTGACCTGATAGTTTGGCTGTGAGCAATTATGTGCTTAGTGCATCTAACGCCGGAGTTAAGCCGCCGCGCGTAGCGCGGTCGGCTTGAACGAATTGTTAGACATCATTTACCAACTGACTTGATGATCTCGCCTTTCACAAAGCGAATAAATTCTTCCAAGTGATCTGCGCGTGAGGCCAAGTGATCTTCTTTTTGTCCCAGATAAGCTTGCTTAGCTTCAAGTAAGACGGGCTGATACTGGGCAGGTAGGCGTTTTATTGCCCAGTCGGCAGCGACATCCTTCGGCGCGATTTTGCCGGTTATTGCGCTGTACCAAATGCGGGACAACGTAAGCACTACATTTCGCTCATCGCCGGCCCAGTCGGGCTGCGAGTTCCATAGCTTCAAGGTTTCCCTCAGCGCCTCGAATAGATCCTGTTCAGGAACCGGGTCAAAGAATTCCTCCGCTGCCGGACCTACCAAGGCAACGCTATGTTCTCTTGCTTTTGTAAGCAGGATAGCTAGATCAATGTCGATCATGGCTGGCTCGAAGATACCCGCAAGAATGTCATTGCGCTGCCATTCTCCAAATTGCAGCTCGCGCTTAGCCGGATAACGCCACGGGATGATGTCGTCATGCACGACAAGGGTGACTTCTATAGCGCGGAGCGTCTCGCTCTCGCCAGGGAAAGCCGAAGCCTCCATAAGGTCATTGAGCAATGCTCGCCGCGTCGTTTCATCAAGCTTTACGGCCACAGTAACCAACAAATCAATATCGCTGTATGGCTTCAGGCCGCCATCCACTGCGGAGCCGTACAAATGCACGGCCAGCAACGTTGATTCCAGATGGCGCTCAATGACGCTTAGCACCTCTGATAGTTGGTTCGAAATTTCGATGGTCACCGCTTCCCTCATGATGTCTAACGCCTAAGTTAAGCCGCGCCGCAGCGGGGCGTGAAGCACATGGCAAGCTGTACCTGCCATGTGGTTCGCGCCCCGATGCGGTGTCGGCTTGAACGCATTGTTAGGCCGCAGACTAAGCTGCGCCCCCGCGAGCCGGCAAGTGGCGCGGAACCTTTTGCTGGAGTAGCCGCACGAGCTCCGGCGCCATGTACTCGTACTGGTCCGGAATGCCGAGGACCACTACGCGCTTGCCGCGCAGTTGCGGCTGGAACTTGGCCGCGATCTTGGCCCGGTGCGCCGACTCCATGACGAGCACCGTATCTGCCCAGCCGATGAGCTCAGCCGAGACGTGGCAGTCCGCGTCGTGCCCCGTCCCCGCCGAAGCCGTCTCAACGCCCGGCCAGTCCGCGAATACCTGCTCTGCAGTAGGACTGCGAAGACGGTTCTTGCCACAGACAAAGAGCACGTTGTGCGTCAAAGCATCACCTGCGGCCTAACACCTAAGTTAAGCCGAGGCGCGTAGTGGAGCGGACCAGGTGGCAAGCTTTACCTGCCGCCTGGACCGCGTAACGAAGCGGCTTCGGCTTGAACGCATTGTTAGGCCGCCGATGCCCAGCACCGCGACCCAACCCCTGGCCAAACAGTACAACAAGTCTGGCCCGGCAGCTCGGGCTTGAGCTTTCTGCGGACGGAGCCGGATTGCCCGGGCGCGCGGCCGAGAACTCGCACCGCTAACCCTCAGGAAGCCGACTCAGGATGATCGTACTTGCGCCAAAGTCGCGCCTGTCCGAAGCCGAGGAGTACCACGGGTGACTGCCGATGCAGCTCCCGCGCTTGCGAAGTGCAAATGCCGCAAATGAGCGAGATGCTGCAAGGCACCTAGAGCCCGGCTACGACACTGCGGGAAACAAGGCCTAACGCTTATTGGACCGCCTAATTGCGGTGTTGCACGGAGTATTCCACGTCCGGGCAAGAGTTGGAATCAGGGAATTCCTACGGGAAACCAATGGGTTGGAGAACTGCAGGGACGCTGGTGTTGGCTGTGTTAGACCGCAAGGAAGACCTGCTATGGATTAGACCCCTCTCGCATCCGGTGTAATCGGACAGAAATCGCCGTTTTTGCCGAAGCCAGTCCGGTCGCGGGGTCAGGCATCGCACCCTACCTGGTCATGGCAGCAATCTATCGGCGGGTCACGCGCCCTGTTCGAAATACCGTCCATCCACCCCGGTAGTCAGCCAAGTGATGTCTATCTGAAGTCACGGCTGCCTGTCTCCAGGCCACCGAGCAGCCCATCAAGGCTGGTCATCCGTTCGGCGATCAGGTGCGACACACCCTCCACCCGCTCCCATCGCCCTTCGATGCCGAGCAGTCTGCTCTCGACCAGCGTCCGGCGCTGCCGCTGCATCACCTGCTGCCAGACGACGACGTTGATCATGCCGTCCTCATCTTCCAACGTCACGAAGGTCACGCCGCTGGCCGTGGGAGGCGACTGCCGCATGCGCACGATGCCGGCATGGCGCACGCGCCTGCCGTGCGGCAGCACTTCCAGTTGCACCGAACGCAGGTAGCCACGCGCCTCCAGTTGCCGGCGAATGAAGCGCATCGGGTGCCTGCCCAGGGTGGTCCCCGTGGTGCTGTAGTCCGCCTGCGTGTCCTGCCATGGCGTGGGCAGCGGCAAGGCCGGTGCGGGCTCACAGGTTCCCGCCAGGCCCTCGAACAGCGGCAGCGTCTTTTCCACACCTGATGCCTGCCAGCGTGCGCGATGGCGATGCCCGGCCAGCCCCTTCAATGCGCCCGCGTCGGCAAGCAATGCAAGATGGCGCGAATCCAGGTCCACGCGATGGCTGAGGTCGGCCACATCGGTGAAGCCCCGACGTTGCCGTTGCCCGGCCAGCCGCTCGGCCACCACCGACTGGAACCCGTTGATCATCCGGAGTCCGAGGCGGATTTCAGGGTTTCCCGACCCATCACCGCGGGCAAACTCCAATGTGCAATCCCACTGGCTGTAACGTACGTCCACCGGCCGTACCTTGACCCCATGGCGGCGCGCGTCCTGCAGGATCTGGTCCGGGGTATAGAAGCCCATCGGCTGGCTGTTGATCAGGCTGGCGGCAAACGCCGCCGGTTCGTGGCATTTGAGCCAGCAACTGGCATAGGTGACCAGTGCGAAGCTGGCGGCATGGCTCTCGGGAAAACCGTAACTGCCAAAGCCCTTGATCTGGTGGAAGAGCTGCTCGGCATAGTCGAGGCTGTAGCCGCGTTCGAGCATGCCCTGCGTCAGCTTTTCCCGGTACGGCTCCAGCCCGCCGCGGCGTTTCCATGCCGCCATCGAGCGACGCAGCGCATCGGCCTCGCCCGGGGTGAAACCGGCCGCCGCCACCGCCAGCTGCATCACCTGCTCCTGGAACAGCGGCACGCCCAGCGTGCGCTCGAACACATGGCCCAGTTGCGGGGGGTATTCGACCGGCTCCTCGCCATTGCGACGCCGCAGGTAGGGATGGACCATGTCGCCCTGGATCGGTCCGGGGCGCACGATCGCCACCTCGATCACCAGGTCGTAGAAATTGCGTGGCCGCAAACGCGGCAGCATCGCCATCTGCGCCCGCGATTCGATCTGGAACACGCCCACGGTATCGGCCTTGCCGATCATGGCGTAGGTGTCGCGGTCATCGGCGGGAATCGTAGCCATCGTCAGCTCGCGCCGGCCCGTGTCACGCAGCATGTCCAGGCATTTGCGCACGGCGGTGAGCATCCCCAGCGCCAGGCAGTCGACTTTCATCAGCCCCAGCGCGTCGAGGTCGTCCTTGTCCCACTGGATGACGGTGCGCCCGTCCATCGCCGCGTTCTCCACCGGCACCAGGGTATGCAACGGATGCTCGGAGATCACGAAGCCTCCCGGGTGCTGGGACAGGTGCCGGGGAAAGTCGATCAGTTCACCGGTCAATGCCAGCAGCTGGCGCATGACCGGCGTGTCCGGATCGAAACCACGCTCGCGCAGCGTCTGCGGCAAGGGCGTATCGCCGCTCCAGCGATCCAGTGTCCGGGCCAGCTCGTCGATCTGGTCGGAAGGCAGGCCCAGCGCCCGGGCCACATCACGGATCGCGCTGCGGCCACGGTAGCTGGTGGCCACCGCCGTCAGCGCTGCACGATCACGCCCGTAGCGCTGGAACACATACTGCAGTACTTCCTCGCGCCGCTCGTGTTCGAAATCGATGTCGATATCCGGCGGTTCGTTGCGCTCGCGCGAGATGAAGCGCTCGAACAGCAGGCACATCCGGGACGGATCGATCTCGGTGACCCCCAGCGCGAAACAGACCGTCGAATTGGCCGCCGATCCACGGCCCTGGCACAGGATGCCGCGGCTGCGGGCAAACCGCACCAGATCGTGGACGGTGAGAAAGTAGGACGCGTAGTCGAGCTCGGCGATCAACGCCAGCTCGTGCTCGATCTGGCTGCGCGCCTTGTCCGGCACCCCTTGCGGCCAACGCCATGCCGCGCCCTCCTCGACCAGTTGCCGCAACCAGCGTGCCGGCGTGTAGCCGGCCGGCACCAGTTCGCGGGGATAGGTGTATCGCAGCTCGTCGAGGCTGAAGCGGCACCGCGCTGCAATGCGCACGCTCTGCGCGAGAGCCTCAGCCGGATAGATCGCCGCCAGCGCCTGCCGGGTACGCAGGTGACGTTCACCATTGGGGAACAGCCGCCAGCCCGCTTCGGCCACGGTGCAGCGGTGGCCGATGGCGGTGAGCGTGTCCTGCAGGGCGCGACGGCGGCGCACATGCATATGCACATCGCCCGCGGCCACCAGCGGCAGCCCATGGTGGATGGATTGCTGCTGGAGCCTGTCCTGGTGCTGGACGTCATCCGGCCCGCGGTGCAGTTCCAGCGCCAGTCCGAGGCATCCGGGGAAGCGCTGTTTCAACCAGTCGATGTCGCTATCGGGCGTGGGAGTTGCCTGACAGAGCAGGCAGAAAAGTCCGGGCACCTCGTCAGGAAAGTCCTCACGCAGGCATCGGTATTGCCCCTTCTTCGCCCGTCGCCGGGCCACCGTGATCAACTGGCACAGGATCTGGTAGCCGGCCAGGTTCTCGCACAACAGCACCAGCTTCGGCCCGTCTTCGACCTGCAACTCCGCACCGACAACCAGCCTCACACCCGATTCCCTTGCCGCCTCGTGGGCACGCACGATGCCGGCCAGCGAACACTCGTCGGTAATGGCCAGGGCGGTGTAGCCCTGTTCCTTGGCCCGCTGGAACAGTTCCTTGGCCGTGGAGGCCCCGCGCTGGAAGGAAAAAGCCGACAGGCAATGCAGTTCCGCATAGGCCGGCGCGCTCATGCGAACCACCCGTGCAGCATGAACGGGCCACGCTCGCCCGGTGCGGTAAAAGCCCAGGCGCGCTGGCCGTTGCGCGTTTGCAGCACGTAATAGTCGCGGCGCACCGGCTCGCCATCCCACCAGCCCGATTCGATCCGCTCCGGTCCGCACAGCACTTCCATCCCGAAACCCCGCAACGGAACCGGGTGCGGCAACAGCCATGCCGGACGCTGGGGCAACTGCGGTGGCAACGTTGAAGCCGACGACACCCCGGAGGCCCGTTCAGGACGGTGATCGGCGTGCACGCTCATGCCCTGGACGGCCTCGTCCCCCAAACGTGCCCGCAACCGTTCGCGCAGTTGCTCCCAATCCATCGCCTGCTGTGGCCGGGTGTCGAACAGGTCGCGCGCCACCGGCACGAACGGCGGCAGTTCCTCGGCCAGCAACGACATGCCGCGCGTGCCAGCCGGCAACCGCAGATGATCCAGACGACTGCGTGCCAGCTCGAACAGCACGGCGGCATCGCGCTCGGCGGTCAGCAGGCCCACCACCAGGGTGCTGGCCGGGTGACGCTCGTGCTCGAACTTCAGCACGAAGCGCTGCACCCCGCCGTCGCGACTGGACAGGAAAGCGGCCAGATCACCAGTCAGCCGGCGCAGTGGAAACAGCAGTGCGGTGCTGGATTCGACCTCGTACTCGAACTCGATGCGGGCCATGAAACGGTCGGGCGGCTGGAAATACGCCAGCGGCGCGGCGTCCCTGCCCCGGATGGCATCCAGATGGGCCAGCACCTCCGGCGGGAAACGCCGTACCAGGCTCTCGCGGGCCAGCGCGAATACCGGCCGAAGGGTACGCAGGCCCGAGCGGCTCAAGGTATCGACTGCGACCTTAGGCAGGCCGGCACGTTCGATGGGCACCCGCCCCAGCGCCGCTTCCAGTTGCCCTTCATCCACCCCCAGCCCGTCGTGGTTGCGGGCCAGCACATAGGCGGCGTGGGGATTGGGCGCGGCCACCAGGCGATGGCGGAAGCCCAGCATATCCAGCTCACTGCGCAGGCGCCGTTCCAGATCAGGCCACTGCCCGAACAGAGCCCGACTGGCGCCGATCTCCAGCACCAGTGCATGCCCGAACTCGGTACAGACCTGCGAGCTGAAACTGTATGCCCATGTCGCCAGCAACAGGAACGCCTGTTGGTCCACGCGCGGGTCGTGATTCTGGACGATGAAATCCGAACCAAGGGCCTGAGCCGCCGACAGGCGCATGCCCCGCCGCAGGCCCAGTCGCTGGGCCGCAGGAGCGACCGCATGCAACACCCGGCGCTGCGCCGGGCCACTGGCCAGCACCAGCGGCACCTCCGGCGTCGGCAATTGCCGGAGGACGGCATCCATCGCCAGGTGCGGCAGCAGCAGGCAAGCCCAGCGCATGGCAATTCACGCAATCGCAGAGAAGCAGATCGACCGGGCGGGAGGATTGCCCCCCCGGCACTTGAGCACCCGGATCTGGCCGGGACTGACCTGCAGGCGCAACGCGACCGGTGACGGGTTGTCGGCATGGCGTGCATCACGGAACACGAAACCCAGGCATTGGCCCGTCTCGGCAGCGACCTGCAAGCGACGCAACGCGCGGTCATCGGCCTTGGCCGGCCAGCACAGGACCGCGCCACAAGCGGCCGAGCGCAGGCATTGCTCCGTGGCCCACAAGGCCTCGCGGGGAGATGCATGGACAACCTGCACCTGGCTCAGGTCCATGCCGGCCCGGGCCCATGCCGGCGCATGCGGTCGATAGGGCGGCGCGATCAGCACGACCCTGAAGCCTGCACGCGTGAGCCGGGCCAAGGTTGGCCAGACCAGCGATATCTCCCCCATTCCGTCAGCCGGCAGCAGGATCTCCGACAGGGCGTGTGCAGGCCAGCCCCGGGCCGGCAGCACGGCATCCAGCGCGTCATACCCGGTGGGCTGAGGCGCAACCTCCGGAACACCCGCCGGCTGGCCGCGCCAAACCCGACCGGTATGCACCAAGGCATCCAGTGCCACGACCGCAGCCATCACACCACCTCCGTCGAGCGGAAGTGGTGGCTGCAGAAGCGGAAGCAGAACAACGGCATGAGGGCAGTCTCGGACCCGGGCGGCGCATGACCTGAGACAGCACATCATATGCTGTTAGCAGGATTACTAACAAGAGAAGGAGGGAAGATGTTGTAGCAGTGCGCCAGCCCTACACCTCGCGGCTCTCCCATAGGCGTAGCCTGCTACCCCCGTTCATCTGCAGTAGGATTTCTGGTCTTCAGTGGACGGGGCAACTTTGTTGCCTGGCTTACGGAACTGAAGGACGGTCGCGGATCGACCGCCCTGTTCTTCTTGTGGGCGATCACCCTGATTAAGGAAACCTTATGGGCTGCGGAGAATAGCGGCCAGCGGCACCTGCAGGTTCAAGTAGCTGCGCAAGGCACTCCACACGTCCTGTTCGGACTGGGGCATGTCGAGTGGTGCAGTTGCGATGGTCATTGGGTCGGGTGCCTCGTGTTCGATGTCATCAGGGTCTTTCATAACGAATACCTCATTCAGTAGAGGCCCCCAAATGAGTTTTATCGAATTCATAGGTCATGGCCGCCTTCTCGGCATCGGCAAGGCGCCGCCTCTCCCGCTCATCCCCCTGCACCGCCAGCTCAGCGGCCAATCCCTCACGCTTGGCCTCCTCGACCTTTTCCACCGGATTTGTCTTCTCTTCGCAGAGACGACTCAGCGTCCGGATCGACACACGCAAGTTGACGATCTTCGACCACAGCTCTCGGAGCACCACAGCTTTCTGTTCGGCTTCGAGTACCAGCACCTGCTGGTAGTCACGGGAGAGTGACATCAGATCCGGCAAACGGTATCCGAACCCCTTGCCCTTGGCGACGTTGTGGTAGATCGGCCTGCTAGCACTCGCTCCGTTGGGCTTGGTCTTGGCCTTCAGCAGTGACCAGTTGATCTCCAAGCTGCCCTTGTGGAGCCGGGTGTGAAAGAGCAGTGGTGCAAATTGAGCCTTGTGCTTTTCCTTGGTGGTGGCTTCGCCTAGTTGGTCCTTGGCGTTCTTCCTCGCTTCCTTGAAGGATTTACTCAGCTGCTTGGCTTCGATCTCGATCAGTGCCTCAAGGACAGTGACCTGCTTGGTGAGGTCTTCAATGGTGTTGGCCAGTTGGCCTAGGTCCAGCTCGTAAAGCTGGTGACTCATAATTCTCCTGTTCCCCATATATCTACTTGCTATGGGAATGGAAAATTTCCCATACAGGGAAAGCAGGCAGAAGTGGGTTTTCAGGGTTAGCGAAAGATCGTTTCCCCAATGTATGGGGAAGGCCCACCGTTCACATGCAATGCATGGGATTGGGAGGGCGTTCACATACATGGGAGGCTTCCCCCATTGCATGGGGACGGAACCCCATTCCCATGCAGCAGTAGTGTGTGGACGGGGGTGCTTTCCCATAGCGGATTTCGCTATGGGATAGCCAGGCGCAGAAAAGCGCCAAAAGTAGGTCGATTCCCAGGTCACCAGGGAAAATCATGATGACTGCGTATATGGGGAAGACCCACCGTTCCCATGCATTGCATGGGATTTGGAGGACGTTCACATACAAGGGCGGCTTGCTAATGCATGGGGACGGAACCCTATTCCCATGCAGCAGTAGTGTGTGGACGGGGGTGATTTCCCATAGCGAACTTCACGGGTTTTGCTATGGGATGGCCATCCACGACAACACGGCAAAGCCTTGGTCTCAAAAGCTCCACTTCCCAGATCACCAATGCCAGTGGGCGGGAATTGGCCCCTGGCTTGCTGGTGAGGGTGTGCTGCCCTCGCCGCCAGCAGGCGTGTCCGCCAAAAAGGTCGAGATTCTCTATCCTTTAGGACCGTTGCTAGGCAAGCCTTTGGGCGTGATTTCGCCCGATGCTCCCGTTGAAAAAGGTCGAGATTCATTAGTGACCATGCCGAGCAACCTCATTTTTGCCCTGCATCAGGCCAAAAAGGTCGAGATTCTTTCGCCCTCGATTCCTTTATGTACCAAGCCATTCGGGACGAAACTCGCAGCTCATGCCGCACAAAAGGTCGAGATTCTTTTCCGGGCTACAGAAAGGGGGCTTTTTGACCCCTCACCGCAGCCTGATGGTCGAGATTCTTGGCAGCCCGAATTGCTTGGCATGCAAGTCTTTCGGGGGGCGTCAACTCATGAACCGTGAAAAGGTCGAGATTCTTCTGGAGCTTGAAATCCAGCTCTCAACTACCTAGCCGAAGACCCGGCCGCGAAGCCGCTATTTTCCGGTACAGCTGATGGGAGAGGATTGGATGCAATCACTTCTCCCTCTGGATTCGTGGGGGGTGCGATCATTTCTCCACACCAAGCTCTTGGGGGTGCGACCATTACTCCACACCCCTACATGTCGCAATCGGCCTGGATGCGTGGGCCGTACGCACTTCACAACTGCCACCAGTGGGCTTTATGAAGTGTGGAGTAATGGTCGCACCCCCTAGGGTTCGGGAGGCCTCTCAGCCCTACTCGGCGACCTCTGGATATGCCCCCCTTCATCGCCTCGTCGCTCGCCCCACCCCGAGGATGCGCCAGATATAGTGCCTATCCTGCATTTTTTACCCAATATCTAGTCGTAGCTTACAAGAAGCGCCTCCCCCTCCTGACGACTCAGACCGCTGAAGGGAGAGGTCAGCAGTCCTCTTTGGACGGATGGGTGCGATCATTTCTCCACGCCAAATTCGTGGGGGGGCGACCATTACTCCACACCCCTACATGTAGCAATTGGCTTGGATTCGGGGACCGTATGCACTTCACAACCGCCACCAGTGGGCTTTGTGAAGTGTGGAGTAATGGTCGCACCCCCTAGGGTTCGGGAGGCCTGTCAGCCTTACACGGCGGGCTGACGCCCGCCGCCTATGCACGACAACTCACGGCCAATGCCGCGACGATGAACACCGGATTCCAAACAGCCCCTCTACTGAAGACGGGGGACGCCGAGTGACAGCTACCAGTGCTGAATCGTGATCGGCGCGCACAGTGCCGATCACGTCACAGTCCTAACCTCACTCCAAGCGCGGTGCTCGAGAACACCTGCATCGCTGCTTGTCACGGCTCAGGGGAGCAGGTCAGTCGGACGCGTACAACTCACCTCTCAGCACCGTAGCTGACGAAGAATTCGGTCTTTAGCATCGTCCACATCGGCCAGATCTCATGATTTTCCCACGTGGGAAAAATGTGGATAAGTCTGCATGCCATTGATATAAATAGGGAATAGGCAAGAAAAATGATCCACCAAAACTCTACATGTAAAGGAATTCCTTTATTGTAAAGAGTTATCCTTTATCGTAAATAACACTCATTACCGTTTGTAAAATTCGAAAAAATCCATCGGACCAGAGAAGAACCTGCGGGTTTCGAAACGGGTAGATGCATCCACCTTGCATCCCTTCGACGACGGCAACGGCCGCCTCACTCGAGCCCTGACCGATCTGGCCTTGGCCCAAGCACAACCACAGACAATCCGTTTCTACACCATGTCGGCCAGCATATGGGCTGACCGCGCAGGCTACTACCGCATCCTTGAGAGCACCCAGAAGCGCAGCCTTCACATCACCGCCTGGCTGCAATGGTTCCTGAGCACCCTGCATGACAGCCTGATTCAGGCCTGGCATCGGATCAACCGACTGAAGGCCAAGGGATCTTTCTGGCAGAACCATTGCCCCCAATCGCTGTCGGCAGACCAAATGAAAGTGCTCAATCGCCTTCTTGATGGTGGTGAGCACGGCTTCGAGCAGGGCATCAACACCCGCCAGTACCAAGCAGTGGCCAAGGTATCCAAAGCCACCACCGACAGCCACCTCATCGACTTGGTGGAAAGGGGCTACTTGCGCCGCCTACCAGATGGCGGCCGCAGTACCCGTTACGAAATCAACATACCCGCTACGGACACCCCTCTGGCAACCCGCCCCTGCTCCACCCAAAGTCCCAGCACATAGCCAGCTAGCCCGTGATTGGTTCGCGTCGTCTGATCTCTCGCTTGAAAGATGTCGACGCGAAGCTACTTCAGCGCCCCTAAAGTCGGAGCTTCCGGTCGCAGCCAGACAGTCTGGACAAGGACTTGCGGCTGTTCTCGCCAAGCTACCTACAGATGCAGTGCCAGGACACAGTCAATGCCAAGTCTTGCCTGTCCTTTAGTGTGAACTTGAATCGCTGGAGATCAGCCAAGGTCCTCCTCCCGTACCCGCCACAGTGCGGTATCCGGGATCTCGGTTTCAGCCTGTTCCAGGAGATAGCGTCGAAGCTCTTCGGAGACCGCCTGATCTTCCAACTTCATGTGGGTCGCAGTCCGATTGAATGTGGCGTTGAAGAGCTTCAGGCGCTGTTGATCGACGCTTGCCTGTAGCGACTGTCTCGGCACCACCAGCAAGACAACTTCACAATCCATGGCCGCGGCTGCGCGGCGCAATGTGTCAACCTGCACCGTTCCGGCCCGCTCGCTGTTCTCCAGCTTGAGCACCGAACTAGGCTGCACCCCCAGTCGTCGTGCGAGCTCGGTTCGGGACATTCCTAAGGCGTCGCGAGTGGCCGCGATCCAACCGCCACGTGGTACGGGTCGAAGTCTGGGTAGTATCTGACGCAGCCAATCACCGGTTTGATCAAGCTTGAACCGGGCTAAGCGACGCATCCGGGAAGTTGCGCTGGGAGCCATGATTGTTCCTTCTAAGGAACAAAAGATTAGCGCAACTATTCCCTGTATGGCTCTTTTGTATGCGTGGCATTTGCCGCACAGGGCTCTAGTTCCCATCCAAACGCTCTATGAAGCGCTTGTTCGACCGGTAACGCCACGTGCTTCATCTACGTGCACAGCGCGATGGAGGTCACCACCGGATCGAAGCCGAACGTACGGTGCGGATCGCCAACTCCGCCGCGCCCATACGCCAGCGACCGACAAACCCTGCGTGAATAGCACGTGCCGATAGGATAAGAAAACCTGAACGATACCGCCGAGGCGTACGATTTAGTGGCCAGACCTGTGCAGGAATCGCTGGGTCATTACAAGATCGGCCAAGGGATGCACTCCAATGCTCGTATCGGACGCTGAAGGTGACACACCCCGAGCATGAAAGGCCACGTCACCAGCTCAGAATCGAGGCACAAAAAAAGCGGCGCTTATGCAGGCCGCTTTTCCGTATTTTTTCCGTACGTGCCACGAGCCAAAGTCCTAAGTCTTTGATTTCGTGGTGGGCGGTACAGGGTTCGAACCTGTGACCCCTACCATGTCAAGGTAGTGCTCTACCGCTGAGCTAACCGCCCTTCGCGCCGCGGCGAATTGCTCGCTGCGAGGGCGCGTATCTTAGTCCAGCCGTTCGGGCAGGACAATAGGGTTCCGTGAATTTGTTCGCGGGCCGGTTCCCGCGCGCCGGCCTCATCCCAGGCTGGCCTCCTTCAGCTGCCGGATCCGGTCACGCACGCGGGCGGCATCCTCGAACTCCAGGTCGCGGGCGTGCTGGTACATCTGCTGTTCCAGCGCCTTGATCCGTGCCGCCAGCTGCGCCGGGTCCAGCACCGCGTAATCGGCCTCGGCCTCGGCGACACGCCGGGCGGCCTTGCCCTTCCCGCCCGGCCGGGACGCCGATTCCTCGTGTGCACCCTCGAGGATGTCGGTGATCGGCCGCGCCACCGACTTCGGCACGATGCCGTGTGCTTCGTTGTATTCGACCTGCTTCTGCCGGCGGCGGTCGGTTTCGTCGATCGCCGCCTGCATCGAGCGGGTGATCCGGTCGGCATAGAGGATCGCCTTGCCGCGCAGGTTGCGCGCGGCGCGGCCGATGGTCTGGATCAGCGAGCCGGTGGAGCGCAGGAAGCCCTCCTTGTCGGCATCGAGGATCGCCACCAGCGACACCTCGGGCATGTCCAGGCCCTCGCGCAGCAGGTTGATGCCGACCAGCACGTCGAACTTGCCCAGGCGCAGGTCGCGGATGATCTCCACGCGCTCCACGGTATCCACGTCCGAATGCAGGTAGCGCACGCGGATGCCGTGCTCGCCGAGGTAGTCGGTGAGGTTCTCGGCCATGCGCTTGGTCAGCGTGGTGACCAGCACGCGGTCGCCCATCGCGATACGCGCGTTGCACTCGCTCATCAGGTCGTCAACCTGCGTGGCGACCGGGCGGATTTCCACCTGCGGATCGGTCAAACCGGTCGGGCGCACCACCAGCTCGGTGATGTCGTCGCCGGACTCGCGCAATTCATACGGCCCCGGCGTGGCCGACACGTAGATGCTGCGTGGCGAACGCGCCTCCCATTCCTCGAAGCGCAGCGGGCGGTTGTCCAGCGCCGACGGCAGGCGGAAGCCGAATTCCACCAGCGTCTCCTTGCGCGAACGGTCGCCCTTGTACATCGCGCCGATCTGCGGAATGGTCACGTGCGATTCGTCGATCACCAGCAGCGCGTCCGGCGGCAGGTAGTCGAACAGCGTCGGCGGCGGCTCGCCGGCGGCCTTGCCGGTGAGGTGGCGCGAGTAGTTCTCGATGCCGCTGCAATAGCCGACCTCCGCCATCATCTCCAGATCGAATTGGCAACGCTGCGCCAACCGTTGCGCTTCGACCAGCTTGTTCTGCGCGTACAGCACTTCCAGTCGTTCCTTCAGCTCGGCCTTGATCGTCTCGATCGCCGCCAGCACCCGCTCGCGCGTGGTGGCGTAGTGGGTCTTCGGGTAGATGGTGTAGCGCTGCATCTTGCGCAGGCTTTCGCCGGTGAGCGGATCGAACATGCTCAGTTGCTCGACCTCGCCGTCGAACAGCTCGATGCGCACCGCCTCGCTGTCCAACTCGGCCGGGAACACGTCGATCACCTCGCCACGCACGCGGAAGGTGCCGCGCTGCAGTTCGTATTCGTTGCGGGTGTATTGCAGCTGGGTGAGGTGGTTGATCAGGTCGCGCTGGTCGATGCGCTCGCCCTTGGACAGGATCAGGCGCAGCGACAGGTAGTCTTCCGGCGCGCCGAGGCCATAGATCGCCGACACCGTGGCCACCACGATGGCATCCGGGCGCGACAGCAGGGTCTTGGTCGCGGCCAGGCGCATCTGCTCGATGTGCTCGTTGATCGAGCTGTCCTTCTCGATGAAGGTGTCCGAGGATGGCACGTAGGCCTCGGGCTGGTAGTAGTCGTAGTAGCTGACGAAGTACTCCACCGCATTGTGCGGGAAGAACGACTTGAACTCGCCGTACAGCTGCGCCGCCAGCGTCTTGTTCGGCGCCATCACCAGCGTCGGCCGCTGCACCTGCTGCACCACGTTGGCGATGGTGTAGGTCTTGCCCGAGCCGGTGACGCCCAGCAACGTCTGCTTGGCGATGCCCGCCTCGAAGTTGGCAACGAGCTTCTCGATGGCAGCCGGCTGGTCGCCCGCGGGCGAATAGGGGGAGACGAGCTGGAAACGGTCGGACATGGCGGCGCGGACAGGATTGACCGGCAAGTATAGCCACCGCATGGATGACGACTGCCTGAGCGGCTTCCCTACAGTGCGGCACCCCGGGGGCCGACATTCACCATCCCCGGCACAGGCGAAGATGCCTGCGTGGCCCTTCATGGAGCAGGAAGGAAAACATGGCAAGGATGCCAACCACCCCACCTCCCCTGCATGCCGGCATCACTTTGGCGGAATTGATCGTCTGCGCCTGCATACTGTCGATCAGCGCAGCCGTCGCACTGCCCTCCCTCGCGCCACTGGTCGAACGCCAGCGCGCCATCGCCGCCGGCAATGCCT
>NZ_LDJP01000044.1 GCF_001431505.1 Stenotrophomonas daejeonensis | reverse complement strand
TGTGTCAGTAATGACGTTTGTACGCGGTCTGCGTTCCCGGATCACTGGCCTTGCCGGGGAGCTGGTCTTCGATCCGCTCCCACTGGGTATGAGTCAACTCGTAGCGGCTGGGCCGCGATTGCTTGATCTTCGACATCTGCCAAAGATATCGGCTGAATGTCGATTCGGCCTAGCGGTGGGCGGCGTCGGTGGTGAAGCTTTCGCCGCACCCGCACTCGGCCGAGGCGTTCGGGTTGCTGAAGGTGAACGCCTCGCTCAGCCCCTGCTTGCCGAAGTCGATCTCGGTGCCGTCCACCAGCGGCAGGCTGTCGGCATCGACGTAGATGCGCACGCCGTCCTGCTCGAACACGGTGTCGCCCTCGCGCTGCTCGCGCGCCAGGTCGGTGACGTGGCCCCAGCCCGAGCAGCCGGTGCGGGCCACGCCGAAGCGCAGGCCCAGCGCGCCCGGCGTCTGTTCGATGAAACGCTGCACGCGGGCGAAGGCGACGGGGGTCAGGCGGACGGCCATGAGCAAACGACTCCAGACTAATGAGGTGGCAATTATAGGAAAAGCCGGCGGCCACAAGCCCAACGGACCGGAAACACCTCGCCTGCCCGGCCACGCAACCGCTAGAATCCTGCCTCTACAGATCGAGTCGTTCAGCAGAGGATTCAAGTCATGACGGTGGTCAGCGTTGCACATGCCCTGGCCGGGAAGATCCCGGAAGGCGGAGAAGTCACGGTCCGCGGGTGGGTGCGCACGGTGCGCGGCTCGGCCGGGCTGGCCTTCGTCAACGTCGGCGACGGCTCCGGCTTCGCCCCGATCCAGGTCGTGGCCACCGACGCGCTGGCCAACTTCGACGACATCAAGCGCCTGACCCCGGGCTGCTCGGTCATCGCCAGCGGCAGGCTGGTCAAGTCGCAGGGCAAGGGCCAGGGGCTGGAGATCCAGGGCGAGAGCCTGGAGATCGTCGGCTGGGTCGAGGACCCGCTGACCTACCCGATCCAGCCCAAGCCGATGTCGCCGGAATTCCTGCGCGAGGTCGCCCACCTGCGCCCGCGCACCAACCTGTTCGGCGCGGTCACCCGCATCCGCGACTGCCTGGCCAAGGCGGTGCACCGCTATTTCCACGAGAACGGCTACTACTGGATCAGCACGCCGATCATCACCACCTCCGACGCCGAGGGCGCCGGCCAGATGTTCCGCGTTTCCACGCTGGACATGGCCAACCTGCCGCGTACCGGCGATGGTGAAATCGACTTCAGCCGCGACTTCTTCGGCAAGGAAACCTTCCTGACCGTGTCCGGCCAGCTCAACGTCGAGGCCTATGCGCTGGCGCTGAGCAAGGTCTACACCTTCGGCCCGACCTTCCGCGCCGAGAACAGCCACACCACCCGCCACCTGGCCGAATTCTGGATGGTGGAGCCGGAAATCGCCTTCGCCGACCTGGCCGAGGACGCGCGGGTGGCCGAGGAATTCCTCAAGTACCTGTTCCGCGCGGTGCTGGCCGAGCGCGGCGACGACATGGCCTTCATCGCCGAGCGCGTGCAGAAGGACGCCATCACCCGGCTGGAGGCGTTCGTCAACGCGCCGTTCGAGCGCATCGAATACAGCGACGCCATCGCCCTGCTGCAGAAGTCCGGCCGGAAGTTCGACTACCCGGTCGAATGGGGCCTGGACCTGCAGACCGAGCACGAGCGCTGGCTCACCGAGGAACACGTCGGCCGCCCGGTGGTGGTGACCAACTACCCCGAACACATCAAGGCGTTCTACATGCGCCTGAACGACGACGGCAGGACCGTCGCGGCGATGGACGTGCTGGCCCCGGGCATCGGCGAGATCATCGGCGGCAGCCAGCGCGAGGAGCGGCTGGACGTGCTCGACGCGCGCATGGCGCAGTTCGGCCTCGATCCCGAGCACTACCAGTGGTACCGCGACTTCCGCCGCTACGGCTCGGTGCCGCATGCCGGCTTCGGCCTCGGCTTCGAGCGGCTGGTGGTTTACGTGTGCGGGCTGAGCAACATCCGCGACGCCATCCCCTACCCGCGCGCGCCGGGTTCGGCGGAATTCTGAGGAATTGAACGTGAGGAGTGAGAGGAATACGAACCCTGCACCCGTGAGCAGCCCCGGCTGTTCTTCGTTCCTCGTTCCCCTTCACTCACCGCTGCACTGATGGTCCTTTTCTTTGCCCTGTGCTTCGTCGGCGTCGCCATCGCCGGCTTCAGCGCGTTCCTGATCTTCTGGCCGCTGACGCTGGTCCATGTCCGCGACCGCCATCCCGTCCTGGCCAGCGAATTCGGTGAGGGCGCCTTCCTCAAGCCCGGCTGCCTGCGCTGGCTGCTGGCCGGCGGTTTCAAGGCAATCGCCGACCGCTCGCTGAGCGGCCTCGCCACCCCCGCGCGCATCGCGCTGCTGGTGATGCTCGGCGGGCTGGGCATGGCCCTGCTGCTGTGGATCCTCTCGCAGGTAATCAAATGAACGATTCCGACACCTCCACCGACCAGTGGTGGCTGGCCAGCATCGGCACCACCCTGGTCTGGGCCCGCCTGCGCGTGCGCCCGGCCGGCACCGCCGAGGTGCTGGACAGCGACGGCAACACCCTGAGCTACGACAGCGAGGACACCGCCCGCGCGCAGCTGTTCGACGCCGAGTTCGTCGCCTTCGACGGCCTGGACGAGGAAGACGCGCTGATGCGCGGCTTCTCGCTGCACGAGGTGCAGCCGCCGCGGGCCGCCAGCGACGAGGAACTGCGCGCGCGCATGGTGCAGTCGCTGGGTGCCCGCGCCTGACAGCCGATGTTCACCCCGCGCGCCTTCGTCGAGCATGACCTGGCCTGGCTGGACAGCCTGCTGGCACGCGACCCGTTCGTCACCCTGCTGACCACCGGCGCCGATGGCCTGCCGGAGCTGACCCGCCTGCCGGTGCTGTACCGGCGCGATGGCGAGCACATCGAACTGCAGGGGCACTGGGCCCGGGCCAATCCGCAGGCCCGGCACGCCGGCATCGCGAAAGTGCTGGTCGATGGCCCGCATGGCTACGTGTCCGCAAGTTGGTATCCGGACAAGGAAGCGGCCGCACGCGTACCGACCTGGAACTACGCCAGCGCCGAGCTGCGTGGCCACTTGCAGCCGTTCGACGACGAGGATGCACTGGCGACGCTGGTCGCCTCGCTCAGCGACCGCTTCGAGGCCAGCGTCGGCCAGCATTGGCGCTTCGAGCCCGAACGCGACGACCAGCGTCGCCAACTGCGCGGCATCGTCGGTTTCCGCTTCCGGGTCGAACAGGCCCAGGTCAAGCTGAAACTGAGCCAGAACCATCCGGACGCCAACCGGGAGGCCGTGATCGCCGCGCTGGAACGACAGCCGGCCCCTGCTTCCCGCGAACTGGCGCAATGGATGCGCTGGCACCAGAGCACCGGCTGAAACCGGAGCGCTCTCCCACGACGACGCGACCGGGTGTGCCGCGCCATTCCCCCACCCCACCACAGGGACAAGCGACAATGAAAGACATCCGCATGCTGCTGCAGAACAACAGCGACTGGGCCGACCGCATCGAGCAGGAAGACCCGGAGTTCTTCAGCCAATTGTCCCGGCAGCAGCACCCCGAGTACCTGTGGATCGGTTGTTCGGATTCACGCGTGCCGGCCAACCAGATCATCGGCATGGCGCCCGGCGAAGTGTTCGTCCACCGCAACATTGCCAACGTGGTGGTGCATACCGACCTGAACTGCCTGAGCGTCATCCAGTACGCGGTGGACCAGCTCAAGGTCAAGCACATCCTGATCGTCGGCCACTACGGCTGCGGCGGCGTGCATGCCAGCCTCAACGACGTGCGCATCGGCGTGGCCGACAACTGGCTGCGCCACGTCGGCGACGTCGCGCAGAAGCACTCGGCCATCCTCGACGCGATCGACGATCCGACGCTGCGCCATGCCCGCCTGTGCGAGCTGAACGTGATCGAGCAGGTGGTCAACGCCTGCCGCTCGACCATCGTGCAGGACGCGTGGGCGCGCGGACAGAAGCTGATGGTGCACGGCTGGGTCTACAGCCTGAAGGACGGCCGCGTGCGCGAGATGGGCATCGACGTCGGCGGCCAGGAGGAACTGCAGCCGGCCTACGAACGGGCGCTGTCCTTCGTGCCGCGCCAAGGCCGCCGCGACTGACCCTTCCCCGCCCGGAGCCGACCATGCTTGCCTCGCCGATCAACCTGCAGGGCTGGATCGAGGAACACCGCCACCTGCTCAAGCCGCCGGTGGGCAACCGGATGATCGACAACGGCGACTTCATCGTGATGGTGGTCGGCGGCCCCAACTCGCGCACCGACTTCCATTACGACGAAGGCCCGGAGTGGTTCTACCAGCTCGAAGGCGAGATGGTGCTCAAGGTGCAGGAGGACGGCGCGGTGCGCGACATCCCGATCCGCGCCGGCGAGATCTTCCTGCTGCCGCCGCGGGTGCCGCATTCGCCGCGGCGCCCGCCCGGCGGCATCGGCCTGGTGGTCGAACGCAAGCGCCTGCCGCACGAACTCGACGGCGTGACCTGGCATTGCGAGCAGTGCAACCACAAGCTGTACGAGGAGTTCTTCCACCTCGGCAACATCGAGACGGATCTGCCGCTGGTGTTCGAGCGCTTTTACTCCTCGCTGCAACATCGCACCTGTGAGGAATGTGGCGCGGTGCATCCGTTGCCATGACCCATCCTTCTCCCTCCGGGAGAAGGTGCCCGAAGGGCGGATGAGGGGCGAACGCAGTTCATGATGTTTGAACCATCGTGACTCCGTTGCCCCTCACCCCAACCCCTCTCCCGCAGGGAGAGGGGCTACCTCGCACTCCCAGCGTTACACTGCCGCATCATTCTCGATGCCCATGCAGCAATGAACGAACTCCTGTCCCCGGCCCATGCCGCCGCGCTCGATGCGGCCGACCCGCTGCGCCAGCTGCGCGACCAGTTCCTGATCCCGCAGCACGACGGCGCCGACCAGGCCTATTTCGTCGGCAACTCGCTCGGCCTGCAGCCGCGCGGTGCGCGGGCGATGGTGCAGGAGGTGCTGGACCTGTGGGCGCGGATCGCGGTCGAAGGCCACTTCACCGGCCCCACGCACTGGATGAACTACCACCGGCTGGTGCGCGATGCGCTGGCGCGCGTGGTCGGCGCGCTGCCGGTGGAAGTGGTGGCGATGAACACGCTGAGCGTGAACCTGCAGCTGATGATGGTCAGCTTCTACCGCCCCACGGCCGCGCGCCCGGCGATCCTGATGGAAGCCGGCGCCTTCCCCACCGACCGCCATGCGGTCGAGTCGCAGATCCGCTTCCACGGCTTCGACCCGTCCACCGACCTGATCGAGGTGCAGCCGGACGAGGCCAACGGCACGATCTCGATGGGCGCGATCGAGCGCGCCATCGCCGAGCACGGCAAACGCGTGGCGCTGGTGCTGTGGCCGGGCGTGCAGTACCGCAGCGGGCAGGTATTCGACCTGGACGCGATCACCCGGCTGGCACGCGCGCAGGGCGCCAACGTCGGCTTCGACCTCGCCCATTCGGTCGGCAACGTGCCGCTGACCCTGCACGACACCGCGCCCGACTTCGCGGTGTGGTGCCACTACAAATACCTCAATGGCGGCCCCGGCGCGGTGGCCGGCTGCTTCGTCCACGAGCGCCACGCCCGCGATGCATCGCTGCCGCGCTTTGCCGGCTGGTGGGGCCATGAGCAGGCCACGCGCTTCCAGATGGCGCCGGAGTTCGTGCCCGAACTGGGCGCCGAGGGCTGGCAGCTGAGCAACCCGCCGGTGCTGGGGCTGGCGCCGCTGCGCGCCTCGCTGGAACTGTTCGACCGGGCCGGCATGCCGGCGCTGCGCGCCAAGTCGCTGCAGCTCACCGGGCACCTGGAAGCGCTGGTGCTGGCGCGCCTGTCCAACGTGCTGCAGATCGTCACCCCCACCGAACCGGAACGCCGCGGCTGCCAGTTGTCGCTGCGCGTGGCCGGTGGCCGTGCGCAGGGCCGGGCCCTGTTCGAGCACCTGCAATCGAAGGGCGTGCTCGGCGACTGGCGCGAGCCGGACGTGATCCGCATTTCCCCGACCCCCATGTACAACCGCCACGACGACATCCTCCGCTTCGTCGCGGAGGTGGAAGCCTGGGCAGGCCTCTGAACCCACGGAACCCTCGACTTGACCGCTTCCCCCCCGCGTCACCTGACCCTGATCGGCGCCGGCCTGGCCGGCTCCCTGCTCGCCATCCTGCTGTCGCGCCGTGGCTGGCGCATCACCGTCTACGAACGCCGCGGCGATCCGCGCGTCGCCGACTACGAGAGCGGCCGCTCGATCAACCTCGCGCTGGCCGAGCGCGGCCGCAACGCGCTGCGCCAGGCCGGCGTGGAAGAAGCGGTGATGGCGCGCACGGTGATGATGCGCGGGCGCATGGTGCACCCGCGCGACGGCGGCACGCCACAGTTGCAGCGCTACGGTCGCGACGATAGCGAAGTGATCTGGTCGGTGCACCGCAGGGACCTCAACATCACCCTGCTGCAACTGGCCGAGGACGCCGGCGCCCGCTTCCATTTCCACCGCCGCCTGCACACGGTGGATTTCGACGCCGGCTATGCGCGCTTCATCGACGACCGCGACGACAGCCCGCACGACATCCACTTCGACACGCCGCTGGTTGGCGCCGACGGCGCCGGCTCGGCGCTGCGCGCGGCGATGAACCGCAAGTCGCCGCTGGGCGAGCGTACCGAATTCCTCGACCATTCCTACAAGGAACTTGAAATCCCGCCCGCGGCCGATGGCGGCTTCATGATCGAGGCCAACGCGCTGCACATCTGGCCACGCGGCCGCTACATGTGCATCGCCCTGCCCAATGACGAGGGCACCTTCACCGTCACCCTGTTCCTGCCCAACGAAGGCGACCCCGGCTTCGCCACGGTGCGCAGCGGCGCCGAGGCCGAGGCCTTGTTCGCCCGCGAGTTCGCCGACGCCCTGCCGCTGATCCCCAACCTGCGCCGCGACTGGGAGCGGCACCCGCCCGGCCTGCTCGGCACCCTGCACCTGGACCGCTGGCACCTCGGCGGCAAGGCGGTGCTGCTGGGCGACGCCGCCCACGCGATGGTGCCGTTCCACGGCCAGGGCATGAACTGCGCGTTCGAGGACTGCGTGGCGCTGGCGAACCTGCTGGAAGCGCACGACGACACCGCGCACGCCTTCGCCGCGTTCGAAGCCGAGCGCAAGCCCAACGCCGCGGCGATCCAGCAGATGGCGCTGGACAACTACCTGGAGATGCGCGACCACGTCGCCGATCCCGCGTTCCTGCTGCAACGCGAACTGGAACACGAACTGCAACGGCGCTGGCCGACGCGCTTCGTGCCGCACTACACGATGGTCACCTTCCTGCACACACCCTACGCGGTGGCGCTGCAACGCACGCGGCTGCAACAGCGCATCCTCGCCGAAGCCACCGCCGGCCACGCCACGCTGGAACGCATCGACTGGACCGCGCTGGAAAGGATCGTCCACGAACGACTGCCGGTGCTGGAAGGAGCGCATTGATGACTGAAAGTTTCCTCTTCTACGATCTGGAAACCTTCGGCCAGGACCCGCGCCGCACCCGCATCGCGCAGTTCGCCGCGGTGCGCACCGACGCGCAGCTGCAGGTGATCGACGAGCCGGTCAGCTTCTTCGTCAAGCCCGCCGACGACCTGCTGCCCTCGCCCATCGCCACGCTGATCACCGGCATCACCCCGCAGCGCGCACTGGCCGAAGGCATCAGCGAGGCTGAGGCCTTCGCCCGCATCAACGAGCTGATGGCGCGCCCGCAGACCTGCACGCTGGGCTACAACACCCTGCGCTTCGACGACGAGTTCGTCCGCCATGGCCTGTTCCGCAATTTCTTCGATCCCTACGAGCGCGAGTGGCGCGGCGGCAACTCGCGCTGGGACCTGCTGGACATGCTGCGGTTGGTGCACGCGCTGCGCCCGGACGGCATCGTCTGGCCGCAGCGCGAGGACGGCGGCACCTCGTTCAAGCTGGAACACCTGGCCGACGCCAATGGCGTGCGCGAGGGTGACGCCCACGAAGCGTTGTCGGACGTTTACGCCACCATCGGCATGGCACGGAAGTTCAAGCAGGCGCAACCGCGCATGTGGGACTACGCGTTGAAGCTGCGCGACAAGCGCTTCGTCGCCGGGCTGCTCGACGGCGTGGCGATGCAGCCGGCGCTGCACATCTCCATGCGCTATCCCGCCACCCGCCTGTGCGCGGCACCGGTGCTGCCGCTGGCCACGCACCCGCACATCAACAACCGGGTGATCGTGTACGACCTGGACAGCGACCCGCAGCCGCTGCTGGAGCTGTCGCCGGAGGAAATCGCGCAGCGCCTCTACACCCGCGCCGCCGACCTGCCCGAAGGCCAGCAGCGGGTGCCGCTGAAGGAAGTGCACCTCAACAAGGTACCGGCGCTGGTCGCGTGGAACCACCTGCGCGCCGCCGATTTCCAGCGGCTGGGCATCGACCCGGACGCGGTCGAAGCCCGCGCCGCACAGTTGCGCGCGGCCGGCCCGCAACTGGCCGAAAAGGTCCGCCGGGTCTTCGCCCGCGAGCGCCCCGCAGACGGCCCGGCCGATGCCGACGGCGCGCTGTACGACGGTTTCCTCGCCGACGGCGACAAGCCGCTGCTGGCCAAGGTCCGGACCAGCCCGCCGGAGGCGCTGGCGGAACTGGAGAATCGCTTCCGCGACCCGCGCCTGCCGGAGCTGCTGTTCCGCTACCGTGCGCGCAACTACCCGCAGACGCTGGATGCCAGCGAACGCACCCGCTGGGACGACTACCGCCGCCATCGCCTGCTGCAACCGGGTCTCGGCGAGCAGAGCCTGCCCGACTATTTCGCGCAGATCCGCACGCTGCGCGAGGAACACCACGACACCCCCGCTCCCTTGGCCCTGCTCGACGCACTGGAACAATGGGGCCAGCAACTGCAGCCATCGCCATGAGCCGATATTTCAGCGACGCCAGCTTCAAGTTCCTGCGCAACCTCGACCGCCACAACGACAAACCGTGGTTCGCCGAGCACAAGCACGAATACGAGGAACACGTGCGGCAACCGTTCCTGCGCCTGATCGCCGACCTGCAACCCGACCTGGCGCAGGTCAGCACGCATTACCTGGCCGACCCGCGCACCGTCGGCGGCTCGCTGTACCGCATCTACCGCGACACCCGCTATTCCAACGACAAGGCGCCGTACAAGCCGTGGCAGGGCGCGCGCCTGTACCACGAGCGCCGCAAGCAGGTGCCCGCGCCTTCGTTCTATGTCCACCTGCAACCGGACGCGAGTTTCATCGGCGCCGGCCTGTGGCACCAGGAGCCGGACATCCAGCGCCGCGTGCGCCAGTTCATCTTCGACAACCCCGGCACCTGGAAAGCCACCGCGCATGCCCCGGCGCTGCGCAGGCGCTACGGTTTCGAGGACAGCGAAATGCTGGTACGCCCACCGCGCGGCTTTCCCACCGACTTCGAGTTCATCGACGACCTGCGCCACCGCAACTGGGTGCTGCTGCGCCACGTGGACGACGCCGGCATGACCAGCCCGCGCCTGCGCCAGACCATTGCCGCCGACCTCGCCGCGCTGGGCCCCTTCGTCGATTACCTGTGCGCCGCGCTGGACCTGGAGTTCTGAACGGCACGCGACACGATGGCCGCTGCCGGAAAGCTGCATGGCATTGCGCCCTCCGGCCGGCCGCCACCCGAGCGGGAACGCCTCGCTTCGTTGCATCGATGAGGCAACGCCGGCACACCGATGCGTGCATGAACCCGCCAACATCCGCAAAGTGCTAGCATGTCCCACGCAGGCGATGCCTGCTCCGCGCGTTCCGCGCAGCCGCCTTTGCAGTTGCACGCTCCGCTTCCCTTCATGTGGCAACCGCTCGCCGAGAGCGCCCATTGCCCGCATATCCCAGTCGTAATGACGCGTGCATTCGCACGAATGCCGATGCCCCACCCGTTGCGTGGTGGCGATGCGCGTTCCCGCGGCAGCCTCCTGCCGCATTGCCCGCCATGACCCGTACCGCGGACGGAACGGCATGGTGCGAGGAATGAACTGCCGGTTCCATGCAGCTCGTTCATCAGGGCAGCCGCATCGCGCCCGTCCGCGCATCGGGGAACCCCGTCATCCGGCTGGCACCGACATGAGGAAAAGAGATGACATCCATCCGCAAGTCCGCCGCCACCGCCCCGAGAAGGACAAGCTCGACCTTCGCTTCCGGCACCCAGCAGGGACACCTGACCCGCGAGCGCATCGCCCGGGACATGGCGGCCTTCGACAAGGCCGGCGGCAAGATCGAAGTGCTGGGCAACACGCCGCTGCGCGGCAGGGACGGCGTGCTGAAGCCCGCTGCGGAAACGCCTGCCGGCACCAGCCAATCCGGCAAGAACTGACCCACTTCCCCGAAAGACGGAGCAACCCACTTGGCCAAGGTCAACTACTCGTTCGAGAAGCGCCAGCGCGAGCTGGCAAAGAAGAAGCAGAAGGAAGCGAAGCTGGCGAAGAAGCGCTCCGGCCGCGACACCGCCTCTCCCGACGCAGGCGAACCGCCGGCATCCGTCTAGTGACGCCGCCGCGCCTGCTCCAGGCATGCCGCCGCCGGGGTCCATGACCCCGGCCGGCCCCAAGCGGTTCCTGCCGCCGGTCAGCGCGAAGCCTGGCCCTCCCATGCCTTCGCCAACCGCCTGAACCCGGCCCGCAACTGCCCGCGCGCGCCCCACGGCAGCCGCGACAGGGTCATCGCCACCGGCTCCGGTTGCGGCGAGCCGTTCCATGCGACCACCACCTTGTTGCTCATGCCCGGCTCGTCGAGTTTCAGCACGCGGCCATCGAAGCTGCGGCGCAGCCGCACCAGGTGCCTGCGGGTATCGGTGTTGTAGAGATTGCCGGCCATCACGCCGTTGGCAGTAAGTGCGGCGCGGCAGTCGTCGTAGAAATCCTGCGTGGACAATGCCGGCGGAATGCCATGCACATCGTAGGCATCCACCAGCAGCAGGTCGAAGCAGCCGCGCCGGGTGCGCAGCCAGGCAGCGCCATCGGCGCATTCCACCTGCATGCGTTCGTCGTCCATCGGGACGTGGAAGACCCCGCGCAGTGCGATCACGTCCGGGTCGCTTTCTACCGCCTCGATCCTGGCCTGCGGCAGGTGGCGATGGCAGAACTTGGCCTGCGAGCCGCCGCCGAGGCCGACGATGCCGATGCGGCGCGGGGCTGGCTGCAGCCATAGCGCGGCCAGCATGCTGCGGGTGTAGCCCACGTGCAGCCGCTGCGGGAACCAGCGCGACATGCGCGTCTGGATGGTGTCGCCACAGAACTGCAGTTCGACGTGCCACCAACTGCGCCGGATGCGGGCGCCGCCGCTCATTCGGTGCGCACGGCGTTGGCGATGCCGTGCGGCACGTGGCCGGCGGCGACGCTGTGGTGCTGGCGGGCGCTGTCGATGTTGTGCTGCGAGTCGTCGAAGAAGATGTCCGCGCCGAACGCTTCCAGGAACGGCCCCTTGTGGCGGCCGCCGAGGAACAGCGCCTCGTCCAGGCGCACGCCCCACTCGCGCAGGGTCCGGATCACCCGTTCATGCGCCGGTGCCGAGCGCGCGGTGACCAGCGCGGTGCGGATAGGCGCCTGTTCGCCGGCCGGGAACGCTGCCTGCAAGGCATGCAAGGCCGACAGGAAATTGCGGAACGGCCCGCCGCTGAGCGGCTCGTGCGCACGCTCGCGCTCGTGGCGGCCGAACGCCTCCACGCCCTGCTCGCGCGAGATGCGCTCGCTCTCGTCGCCGAAGATCACCGCGTCGCCATCGAAGGCGATGCGCAATTGCCCCGCCGGGTGTCCGGTATCGGTGGGAGCGATGGACATCTCGGCGCCACTGCGCGGCAGGATCGTTGCCGCGGCGATGCCGTGCACCAGGGCCCGCCGCACCGATTCGGGGTTGGCCGACAGGAACAGGTCGGTGCCGAACGGCTTGACGTAGGGCCAGGTCGGCTCGCCGGCGGTGAAGGTGGCGCGGACGATGCCCAGGTCGTGGTGCTGGATGGAATTGAAGATGCGCAGGCCGGTGTCGGCCGAGTTGCGCGAGAGCAGGATCACCTCCACCCGCGGGTCCTCCGCGCTGGTGCCCTGGTTCAGCGCCAGCAGCTTGCGCACCACCGGAAACGCCACGCCGGGCTTGAGCACGTCGTCCTCGTGTTCGCGCTGGTAGGCGGCGTAGGCCTCCAGGCCTTGCTGCTCGAACAGCACATGGCCTTCTTCGAGGTCGAACAAGGCGCGCGAGGTCACCGCGACGGTAAGCAGCCGGGGAGTGTTGTCACCCATTGGGACGGACCTGACGGAATGCCGGATTGATGGAGGGAGTCTAACCGGAAGGCCCGGTAGGTCGGGGCCATGCCCCCGACGCTTCGTGCGCACGGCCGTCGGGGACGTAGCCCCGACCTACGCAGCATCAGAACTCGAACTGCTCGCTGAGGATGCGCTCTTCCAGGTTGTGTTCCGGATCGAACAGCAACGTCACCTGCCGCTGCCGCGATTCGCGGATGGTCACCTCCACCACGTCGCGGGTTTCGTGCGAATCGGCGGTGACGCTGACCGGGCGCTTGTAGGGGTCGAGCACGCGGAAGCACACCTCGGTGTCGGCCTTGAGGATGGCCCCGCGCCAGCGTCGCGGCCGGTACGGTGCCAGCGGCGTCAACGCGATGGTGTTCGAACCCAGCGGCAGGATCGGCCCGCGCGCCGAGTAGTTGTAGGCGGTGCTGCCGGCCGGGGTGGACACCAGCACGCCGTCGCAGATCAGCTCTTCCACGCGCTGCTGGCCGTTGAGGTCGATGCCGATGTGCGCGGCCTGCCGGGTCTGCCGCAGCATCGACACGTCGTTGTAGGCCAACGAGCCGGTGCTGGTGCCCGACTCGGTCAGCGCGAGCATTTCCAGCGGCCGCAGGTGCGCCGGCTCGGCCAGCGCCAGGCGCTCGACCAGGTCGTCGTCGTCGCGGTAGTGGTTCATCAGGAAGCCGACCGTGCCCAGTTTCATGCCGAACACCGGCTTGCCCTTGTCGCCGTGGCGGTGCAGGGTCTGCAGCATGAAGCCGTCGCCACCCAGCGGGCACAGCACGTCGGCGGCGTCGGGCTTGTGGTCGCCATAGCGCGCGGCCATCTGCGCGCGGGCCTGCTGCGCGGCCTCGGTGTTGCTGGCGAGAAAGGCGATGCGGGGGGACATGGCCATCGTCGGTTGCGGTCGGGCTGCCGAGGATAACCCGCAATGGGGAAGGCTGCCTTGGCCTTCCCGGGCTTGGAAAGCATCGCGACCAAGGTTGCTCCCACCAAAGCGTTGCTGCTTTTGTTGCGGGAGCGGCCTTGGCCGTGATGGTTTTGTCCGGGAAGTACTGACCAACGGTCGGCACCTACCCTTTTGTTGCAACTGGCTTTACTGGTTGCCGGGAGTTCGCTGCTTCGTTCGCCCCTCACCCCAACCCCTCTCCCGCAGGGAGAGGGGCTTTATCTACCACGCGCGGCTTATACCCCGTGCGCCGCAAGCTGCCCCAAACGCTGCACCGCAACCGAGACGGTCGGGTAGTCCAGCGTCTTCTGCTCGGCCAGCTCGGCCAGCATCGCCAGGGTGAAGCGCAGGCTGCTGTCGTCACGGCCCAGCCATGCGGCCACCTTGGCTTCGGCGTTGCCGCCCTTCACCGACAGTACCTGCCCGGTGAGGACGCGCTGGTGCGCGGCCAGTTCGTCGCGCAGCACGCCGCGGGCCACCGCATGCCAGCGGCCGTTGACCTCCAGCGCGTCGATCTGCTCGAACAGCCACGGCATCTGCAGGGCCTCGCCGAGGCGGAAGTGGACCTTGGACACGTCCACCGGCTTGAGCTTGCGGGTGCGGGCCAGTTCGATGATGTCGAACGCCGGTTCCAGGAACTGCAGCTCGGACAGCTGTTGCGCCAGCGCCGCCGGCAGGCCCTTCTCCTTCCACTGCTTGACGCTGGCCTCGTAGGCCGGGCGCTGCGAATCCGGCAGCACGCCCGAGGCGACGCGGATGTCGTTGAACGGGCCCTGGTAACGCTCGACCGCGGCGGTGATGCCCGGCATCGCGCCCGGGCGGTTGAGCAGCCAGCGCACGAACGAACGCTGCAGCTTCCAGATCACTTCCAGCGCATCGACCTGCACCGCTTCGGGCAGGGTGCCGTCGAGCGCGTCGATCTGCGTCCACAGCGCACGCGCATCCAGCGTCTCGCGGCTGATGGTGTAGGCCTTGGCGACCTCGGCCACGCTGCGGCCGGTGTCTTCCTGCATGCGCATCAGGAAGGTGGCGCCCATGCGGTTGATGGTCTGGTTGGTCACCGCGGTGGCGATGATCTCGCGCTTCAGGCGGTGGCCCTGCATGCTGTCGGCATACTTCTTCTGCAACGGCTGCGGGAAATAGCGCAGCAGTTCCTTGGAAAGGTACGCGTCCTCCGGGATGTCCGATTCCAGCAGCTGCTGGAAGGCGACGATCTTGGAGTAGGACAGCAGCACCGCCAGTTCCGGGCGGGTCAGGCCCTGCCCGCGCAGCTTGCGCGCGGACAGCTCGGCGTCGGACGGCAGGAACTCGATCTGGCGGTCGAGCAGGCCCTGCTGTTCCAGCGTGCGGATGAAGTGCTGCTTGGACCCCAGGCGCTTGGTGCTCATCCGCTCCATCAGGCTCAGCGCCTGGTTCTGGCGGTAGTTGTCGTTGAGCACCAGCTCGGCCACTTCGTCGGTCATCGACGCCAGCAGCTTGTTGCGCTGGTCCACGGTCAGCTTCTTCGCCCGCACCACGTCGTTGAGCAGGATCTTGATGTTGACTTCGTGGTCGGAGGTGTCCACGCCGGCCGAGTTGTCGATGAAGTCGGTGTTGAGCAGCACGCCGTTCTGCGCGGCCTCGATGCGGCCGAGCTGGGTCATGCCCAGGTTGCCGCCCTCGCCCACGATCCTGCAGCGCAGTTCGCCACCGTTGACGCGCAGCGCGTTGTTGGCGCGGTCGCCGACGTCGGCGTTGGTTTCGGCCGCCGACTTGACGTAGGTGCCGATGCCGCCGTTCCACAGCAGGTCCACCGGCGCCTTCAGCGCGGCGTTGATCAGGTCGGTCGGGGCCATCGCCTTGATGCCGGCGTCGATACCCAGCGCCTCGCGCACCTGCGGGGTGATCTCGATCGACTTCAGCGAGCGCGGGTAGATGCCGCCGCCCTTGCTGATCAGCTTGGCGTCGTAGTCCGCCCAGCTCGAACGCGGCACCTTGAACATGCGTGCGCGTTCCTTGAACGAACTTGCCGCCACCGGGTTCGGGTCGAGGAAGATGTGGCGGTGGTCGAACGCGCAGACCAAGCGGATGTGCTCGGACAGCAGCATGCCGTTGCCGAACACGTCGCCGGACATGTCGCCGATGCCGACCGCGGTGAAGTCCTGCTTCTGGCAATCGCGGCCCAGCGCACGGAAGTGGCGCTTGACCGACTCCCACGCACCACGCGCGGTGATGCCCATGCCCTTGTGGTCGTAGCCGACCGAGCCGCCGGAAGCGAACGCGTCGTCCAGCCAGAAGCCGTGCGCGCGGGCGATGCCGTTGGCGGTGTCGGAGAAGGTCGCGGTGCCCTTGTCGGCGGCGACCACCAGGTACGGGTCGTCGCCGTCGTGGCGCACCACGCCCTGCGGCGGCACGATCCTGTTGTTGACGATGTTGTCGGTGATGTCGAGCAGGCCGTTGATGAAGCGCTTGTAGCAGGCCACGCCCTCGGCGAACCACGCGTCGCGGTCCACCGACGGGTCCGGCAACTGCTTGGCGAAGAAGCCGCCCTTGGAGCCGACCGGCACGATGACGGTGTTCTTCACCATCTGCGCCTTGACCAGGCCCAGCACTTCGGTGCGGAAGTCCTCGCGGCGGTCCGACCAGCGCAGGCCGCCGCGCGCCACCGGGCCGAAGCGCAGGTGGGTGCCTTCCACGCGCGGGCCGCACACCCAGATTTCGCGGTACGGGCGCGGCTTGGGCAGGTCCGGCACCTTGGCCGCGTCCAGCTTGAAGCTGATGTAGTCGGCCGGGCCGCCGTCGGCGCGCAGGCCGTCCTTGCGCGGCATGTAATAGCTGGTGCGCAGCGTGGCTTCGATCACGCCGATGAAGCTGCGCAGGATGCGGTCTTCGTCGAGGCTGGAAACGCCATCGAGCAGCTTGACCAGTGCTTCGTGCACCAGCGCCATGCGCGCGTCGCGGTTGCCGGCGCGCGCCTTGACCACGCCGTCGAGCAGCTTGCCGGTGGCCGCGTCATCGCCGGCCAGCGCCTTGAACTGCGCCAGCTGCGCGTCCTGCGTCGCCTTGTCGGTGGCCGGGGCCGGGTCGAAGCGGGCCTCGAACAGTTCGACGATCAGGCGCGCCAGCAGCGGATAGCGGTTGAGGGTGCCCTCGACGTAGGCCTGCGAGAACGGCACGCCGATCTGCAGCAGGTACTTGCAGTAGCCACGCAGCACCGACACCTGCTTCCAGTCCAAGCCGGCGGCCAGCACCAGGCGGTTGAAGCCGTCATTCTCGGCTTCGCCGTGCCAGACGCGGGCGAACGCGTCGCTGAAACCGGTGCTGGCGGCGGCCGCGTCGATCGCGCCGACGATCGATTCGACCTCGAAGTCCTGCACGTAGACCGGCGCGTCGTCGACCACCAGCCGGTACGGGCGCTCGGCCATCACCCGCAGGCCCATGTTCTCCATCATCGGCAGCACGTCGGACAGCGGGATGTCCTTGAGCTGGCGGTACAGCTTCATGCGCAGGCCATCGACGCCGTCGCGGCGGATCGGCTGCAGGCTCAGGCGCAGGTCGTCCGGGCCGGTCAGGGCATCGAGCTGGGCGACGTCGGCGGCGGCGATCTCGGCGCTGGAGTCCTCGATGTAGCCGGCCGGCAGCGCCTTGCCGATGCGCGAGGCGATGCGCAGGCCTTCGCTTTCGCCGTGGCTGGTGACCAGCGCTTCGCGCAGGTCGTCCTGCCAGTTGCGCAGCACGTGGGCCAGGCGCTTTTCGAGGTTGTCGATGTCCAGTTCCAGGTTCTGCCCGGCCTTGGGGCGCACGATCAGGTGCACCTGCGCCAGCGGCGAATCGCCCAGCACCACGCTGGAATCCACGTGCTCGCCCTGCAGTTCGTCGCGCAGCATGCTTTCGATGCGCAGGCGCACGTCGGTGTTGAAGCGCTCGCGCGGCAGGAACACCAACGCCGACAGGAAGCGGCTGAACTTGTCGCGGCGCAGGAACAGGCGGCTGCGCACGCGCTCCTGCAGGCCGAGCACGCCCATCGCGGTACGGAACAGTTCGTCCTCGCTGGACTGGAACAGTTCCTCGCGCGGCAGCGATTCGAGGATGTGGCGCAGCGCCTTGCCGCTGTGGCTGGACGGGCTCAGGCCCGAGCGCTTCATCACGTTCTCGTAGCGCAGGCGCACCAGCGGGATTTCCCACGGACGGCGGTTGTAGGCGCTGGAGGTGAACAGGCCGAGGAAGCGCTTCTCGCCGATGATCTTGCCCTTGGCGTCGAACTCCAGCACGCCGATGTAATCCATGTAGCCGCCGCGGTGGATGCGCGAGCGGGCATTGGTCTTGGTCAGGATCAGCGCGTCGGCGAGGTTGCCGCTGGTGTTCAGGCCCTGCGCCGCCAGCCCCTTGACCGGGCGCGCGATGGAGGTGTCCTTGCCGCGCATCAGGCCCAGGCCGGTGCCGTTCTGCGCGACCAGCACTTCTTCCTTGCCCTGCTTCTCCACCTTGTATTCGCGGTAGCCGAAGAAGGTGAAATGGTTGTCGGCGGCCCAGCGCAGGAATTCCTGTGCCTCGGCGCGCGCGTCGTTGCCCACCGGCAGCGGGCGGCTGCCGAGGTCGTCGGCCAGCGCCAGCGCCTTGTCGCGCATCGGCGCCCAGTCCTTGACGATGGCACGCACGTCGTCAAGCGCGGCGGCGACGCGCTTGCCCACCGCCGCCAGCGCCTCGGCCGGCTGGCGATCGATTTCCAACAGCATCACCGACTCCGGGCTGCCCTCGCCCACGCCGGTCAGCCTGCCGGCCTTGTCGCGGGCGATGTCGAGTACCGGGTGGCCCAGCACGTGCACGCCGATGCCCTGCTCGGCCAGCGCCAGCGACACGGTGTCCACCAGGAACGGCATGTCGTCGTTGACGATCTGCAGCACGGTGTGGCTGGACTCCCAGCCATCGCCCTTCAAGGTCGGGTTGAACACGCGGACGTTGGCCTTGCCCGGCTTGCGCACGCGCACGAATTCCAGCATGCCGGCGGCCAGCACCGCCCAGTCCTCGGCCGGGTGCAGCCTGAATTCATCGCTTTCCATGCGGCGGTAGAACGCCGAGGCGAACGCCTCCGCCTCGGCCCGGCCGGCGGCCGGGTATCGCGTTCGCAACGCTGCAAAAACCGGCTCCAGCGACAGACCGGCTTCGGAAACACTCGGCTTGGCGGCCGATGGGGATTTCGTTCTTGCGGATTTGGCAGCGTTTTTTTGCGGTTTCATGATTGAGCTTCAGTGATGCTCCAGGGGAGACCGAAATTGTATCCCCCGCAACCACCACGGCATTGCTGCAAGGCCGCAATACAGGCCCTGAAACCGCATCCGAAACACATGCAACCGAATGTTTTCATTGAATATTTTCCATAGAAAAACATTTTGAGGATATTCCCCGGCATTACTTCCAAAGCCACGTTTTCGCGCTGTTTTACAAATTTTGAACTGGACGGTATAGTCCAATCCGTGCACCCCGAGACCTCCGATTCCGCGCCCGTCGAGGCACGCGACCAGCGCGTGTTCGATGCCGTGCGCGAACTGCTGGCGGTACAGGGCATGCACCTGAGCATGGACGCGGTGGCCGCGCACGTGGGCTGCTCCAAGCAGACCCTCTACAGCCGCTACGGCAGCAGGCGCGAACTGCTCGGCCAGGTCGTGCGGCAGAGCATGTCGGCTGCCGCCGCGCCGCTGGCCAGCGGCGACGAACGCCCGCTGCGCGAGGTCCTGCTGGATTTCGCGCTGCGTTATCTGGAACATCGCAGCCAGCCCCGCAACCGCCAGACCGCGCAGTTGATCGCCGCCGGCGCCGCCGAGTTCCGCGAAGAAGCCCGCTTGCTGTACCAGGGCGGGGCCGAGGCCCTGCGCGGGCAGTTGGCTGAATGGATACGAACCGAGATGGCGCGCGGGCGCATCATCCATGACGATCCGCATTTCATCGCCGAGATGCTGGTCAGCATGATTGCCGGTCAGGATTTCGAACGCCAACGTTTCCATGCCCCCTGTCGCGACGATCCGAAGCAGCGCCGCCGCTGGGCCGAATTCGCCGTCGATGCCTTCCTGCGTGCCTTCCCGGCACCGCCGGCCGGCATCCCCGGCACCCGCTGAACAACCTCCCGGAGCTCCCCCGATGACCTCTCCGCTGCGCATCCTCGCCCTCGCCCTCGCCGGCGCCATGACCCTGGGCCTGGCCGCCTGCAAGAACCAACAGGAACAGCAGGCCCCGCCCCCGCCGGAGGTCGGCGTCATCGAGGCCAAGCCGCAGACCCTGCCGTTGCAGCGCGAGCTGGTCGGGCGACTGTCGCCGTTCCGCTCGGCCGACGTGCGCGCCCGCGTTTCCGGCGTGCTGCTCAAGCGCGTCTACGAGGAAGGCAGCAGCGTCAAGGAGGGCCAGGCGCTGTTCCAGATCGACCCGGCGCCGCTGCGCGCGTCGCTGGCCTCGGCCGAAGCCGCGCTGGCCTCGGCCCGCGCCACCCATGCCAACGCCAAGGCCACCGCCGAACGCGCCCGCACGCTGGCGCCGCAGAACTACGTATCGCGCTCGGACCTGGACAATGCCGAGGCCGCCGAGCGCAGTAGCGCCGCCGCCGTGCAGCAGGCGCAGGCGGCGGTCACCAGCGCCCGCATCAACCTCGGCTATGCCAACGTCACCGCACCGATCGCCGGCCTGGCCGGCAAGCAGCAGGTGACCGAGGGCGCGCTGGTCGGCCAGAACGAAGCCACGCTGCTGACCACCATCGACCAGATCGACCCGCTGTACGTCAACTTCTCGATGACCGCCGACGAACTGAGCGGGCTGCGCGCCGCACAGGACAAGGGCGCGGTGGCGCTGGCCGGCGACGGCAAGACCACGGTGCAGGTCAACCTGCCCGACGGCACCCCGTACGCGCACGAGGGCACGCTGGACTTCTCGGCGACCACCGTGGACCCGGCCACCGGCGCGGTGTCGCTGCGCGCGCAGCTGCCCAACCCGGAGCACATCCTGCTGCCCGGCTCGTTCGTCAGCTTCAAGGCCAACCTCGGCCAGCGCAACAACGCCTTCCTGGTGCCGCAGCAGGCGGTGCAGCGCGACGCGCAGGGCGGCTACGCGCTGGTGGTCGGCAAGGACGGCAACGTGGTGCGCAAGGACCTGGTGCTGGACGGCCAGCAGGGCGGCAACTGGCTGGTGTCGGCCGGGCTGGAAGCCGGCGACCAGGTGATCGCCTCGGGCCTGCAGAAGGTCAAGCCGGGCGAGCCGGCCAAGCCGATGCCGTGGCAACCGGCCGCGGCCAAGCCCGCCGCCGCCCCGGCGCAGCCGCAGCAGGACTGACGGAGCTTCCCCATGCCCAAATTCTTCATCGAGCACCCGGTATTCGCGTGGGTGGTGGCCATCCTGATCTCGCTTGGCGGCGTGATCTCGATCCTCAACCTGGGCGTGGAGTCCTACCCCAGCGTGGCGCCGCCGCAGGTCACCGTGTCGGCCAACTACCCCGGCGCCAGCGCCGCCACCGCCGAGAAGTCGGTCACCCAGGTGATCGAGCAGCAGCTGACCGGCATCGACAACCTGGTCTACTTCAGCTCCTCCTCGTCCTCCACCGGGCGGGTGAACATCACCCTCACCTTCGACAGCGGCACCGATGCCGACATCGCCCAGGTGCAGGTGCAGAACAAGGTGGCGCTGGCGACCCCGCGCCTGCCCTCGGAAGTGACCAAGCAGGGCGTGGTGGTGGCCAAGGCCAACGCCGGCTTCCTGATGGCCGTGGGCGTGCGTTCGGACGACGGCACGGTGGACCGCGACGCGCTCAACGACATCGTCGGCTCGCGCGTACTGGAGCAGATCTCGCGCGTGCCCGGCGTCGGCAGCACCCAGCAATTCGGCTCCGAATACGCCATGCGCATCTGGCTGAACCCGGAGAAGCTGCAGGGCTACCACCTGTCGGCCACCGACGTGTACAACGCCATCGGCACCCAGAACCTGCAGTTCTCCGCCGGCTCGGTGGGCGGCGACCCGGCCCCGAACGGGCAGGCGTTCACCGCCACCGTCGCCGCCGAAGGCCGCTACAGCACGCCGGAGGAATTCGAGAACACCATCCTGCGGGCCAACGCCGACGGCAGCGTGGTTAGGCTGAAGGACGTGGCCCGCGTCGCCTTCGGTGCCTCCAACTACGGCTTCGACACCCGCTACAACGGCAAGCCGGTGGCCGCCTTCGCCATCCAGCTGCTGCCCGGCGCCAACGCGCTGGACGTGTCCCGCGCGGTGCGCGCCAAGATGGACGACCTGGCCGGCAGCTTCCCGCAGGGCGTGAGCTGGTTCACCCCGTTCGACAGCACCACCTTCGTCAACATCTCGATCAAGGAAGTGATCCACACGCTGGTGGAAGCCATCGTGCTGGTGTTCCTGGTGATGCTGATCTTCCTGCAGAACTTCCGCGCGACGATCATCCCGACGCTGGTGATCCCGGTGGCGCTGCTGGGCACCTTCATGGGCATGCTGGCGATCGGCTTCACCATCAACCAGCTCACGCTGTTCGCGATGGTGCTGGCGATCGGCATCGTGGTCGACGACGCGATCGTGGTGATCGAGAACGTCGAGCGCATCATGAGCGAGGACCAGCTCGACCCGAAGCCGGCCACGCAGAAGGCGATGGGCCAGATCACCGGCGCGGTGGTGGCCATCACCGTGGTGCTGGCGGCGGTGTTCATCCCCAGCGCGATGCAGCCCGGTGCCTCGGGCGAAATCTACAAGCAGTTCGCGCTGACCATCGCCATGTCGATGGGCTTCTCGGCGCTGCTGGCGCTGAGCTTCACCCCGGCGCTGTGCGCGGCCTTCCTCAAGCCGACCCACAACGACAACCCGAACTGGGTCTACCGCACCTTCAACACCTATTACGGCCGGCTCGAGAAGGGCTACGTCGGCACCGTCGGCAGCGTCCTCAGGCACAGCCCGCGCTGGCTGATGGTGTTCGCGCTGCTGGTCGCGCTGTGCGGCCTGCTGTTCACCCGCCTGCCGGGCAGCTTCCTGCCGGAAGAGGACCAGGGCTATGCGCTGGCCATCGTGCAGCTGCCACCGGGCGCGACCAAGAGCCGCACCGGCGTGGTGTTCGACCAGTTGCTGGGGCTGATGCAGGACGACCCGTCGTTCGAGGGCATGATGCAGGTCACCGGCTTCAGCTTCGTCGGCTCCGGCGAGAACGTCGGCATGGCCTTCATCCGGCTCAAGGACTGGGGCGAGCGCGACGAGACCGCGCCGGAGTTCATCCAGAAGATGAACATGAAGGCCTTCGGCGGCATCAAGGACGCGCAGGTGTTCCTGGTCAACCTGCCCACCGTGCAGGGCCTGGGCCAGTTCGGCGGCTTCGACATGTGGCTGCAGGACCGCGCCGGCGCCGGCCAGGACGCGCTGATGGACGCACGCAACACCCTGCTCGGCGCCGCGTCCGCCGACAAGTCACTGGTCGGCGTGCGCCCGAACACGCTGGAGAACTCGCCGCAGCTGCAGCTGAAGGTGGACCGCGTGCAGGCGCAGGCGATGGGCGTGGCGGTCAACGACGTCTACACCGCGCTGCAGATGATGCTGGCGCCGGTGTACGTCAACGACTTCTTCTACGGCGGCCGCATCAAGCGGGTGAACATGCAGGCCGATGCCGCCTTCCGCACCGGCCCCGAATCGCTGCGCAGCTACTACGTGCCCAGCTCGCTGAGCACCGACGCCGACGGCCAGCCGGCGATGATCCCGCTCAGCACCGTGGTCAAGTCCGACTGGATCTACGCGCCGCCGGCGCTGAGCCGCTACAACGGCTATTCGGCGGTGAACATCGTCGGCTCGCCGGCACCGGGCGGCAGCTCCGGGCAGGCGATGACGACGATGGAGAACCTGGTGCACGACAAGCTGCCGGCCGGTTTCGGCTACGACTGGAGCGGCATGTCCTACCAGGAAATCCTCGCCGGCAACGCCGCCACCCTGCTGATGGTGCTGTCGATCGTGGTGGTGTTCCTGTGCCTGGCCGCGCTGTACGAGAGCTGGTCGATCCCGGTGTCGGTGCTGCTGGTGGTGCCGGTCGGCATCCTCGGCGCGGTGGTGTTCTCGCTGATGCGCGGGTTGCCGAACGACCTGTACTTCAAGATCGGCATGGTCACGGTGATTGGCCTTGCGGCGAAGAACGCGATCCTGATCGTGGAATTCGCGGTCGAGCAGCGCGCCGCCGGCAAGACCCTGCGCGAGGCGGCGATCGAGGCCGCGCACCTGCGCTTCCGCCCGATCCTGATGACCTCCTTCGCGTTCATCCTCGGCGTGCTGCCGATGGCCATTTCCAGCGGCGCCGGCGCCAACGCCCGCCATTCGCTGGGCACCGGCGTCATCGGCGGCATGCTGTTCGCCACCATCATCGGCGTGCTGCTGATCCCGCTGTTCTTCGTCACCGTGCGCCGCGTGCTGGGCGACAAGCTGGACGAGCAGTCGAAGCAGTACATCGAGCAGCACAAGGTGCGCACCGTGCAGCAGGATCGCTGAGCGGAAACGCAGCCCCGCAACGACGAAGCCCCGGCAATGCCGGGGCTTCTTTTCATGTAGGAGCGCACATTGGTACGCGATGGGGTTTTACCGGAAAAGCTTCATCGCGCACCAAGGTGCGCTCCTACGGGCCTCAGCGCACGCCGGTTTCGTTGCGTGCGATGACCATGCGCTGGATCTCACTGGTGCCTTCGTAGATCTCGGTGATCTTGGCGTCGCGGAAATAGCGCTCCAGCGGCATTTCCTTGGAATAGCCCATGCCGCCGTGGATCTGCACGGCCTGATGCGCGATCCACATCGCCGCTTCCGAGGCCGTCAGCTTGGCCACCGCGGCCTCGGTGGAGAAGCGCTTGCCCTGCGCCTTGGTCCACGCCGCGCGCAGGGTCAGCAGCAACGCCGCGTCGAGCTTGCATTTCATGTCGGCGATCTTGGCCTGGATCATCTGGAAGCTGCCGATCGGCGCACCGAACGACTTGCGCTCCCGCACGTAGGCCACCGACGCCTCGTAGGCGGCGCGGGCGATGCCCACCGCCTGCGAGGCGATGCCGATGCGGCCGGAGTCGAGCAGGCTCATCGCGATCTTGAAGCCCTGCCCTTCCACGCCCAGCACATCCTCGGGCCGTGCCACGTAATCCCGGAACTCGATCTCGCAGGTAGCCGAGGCGCGCACGCCCAGCTTGGGTTCGGTCTTGCCGCGGCCGAAACCCGGACGGGTGGCGTCGATCATGAAGGCGGTGACGCCGCGGGCGCCCTGCGCCGGGTCGGTCATCGCGAACAGCACGATGTAGCGCGCCACCGGGCCGGAGGTGATCCAGCTCTTCTGGCCGTTGATCACGTAGGAACCGTCGGCCTGCTTCACCGCACGGCAGCGCATCGCGGTGGCGTCCGAGCCGGATTGCGACTCGGTCAGCGCGAACGCGCCGATCTCGCGGCCCTCGGCGATCGCGCGCACGTACAGCTGCTTCTGCTCCTCGCTGCCGTGGTTGAGCACGGCGTTGCAGAACAGCGAGTTGTTGACCGACATGATGGTGGCGTGCGCGGCGTCCGCGGCGGACACCTCGACGATGGCCAGCACGCTGGACACCGGGTCCATGCCGGCGCCGCCGTACTCGACCGGCACCTCGATGCCCATCAGCCCGTTCTCGCCGAGCAGGCGGATGTTCTCCAGCGGGTACTCGCCGGTGGCGTCGTGATGTTCGGCGCTCGGCGCGATCTTCTCTTGGGCGATGCGGCGGGCCACGTCCTGCAACATCAGTTGTTCTTCGTTGAAGCTGAAATCCACTGCACCCCTCCCAGGGCATTGCGAAGTTGCGATTGTAACCATCGCAACCGCCGCTGGCCCATGCGCGCCTTGACCTTGCCGCACCGCGGCAGCAAAATATCTCTATATCGCGATAGGTAGATATTTATGGATCTGGAAGACTGGTCGACCCGCCTGAAGGTGTTCGCCGACGCCACCCGCGTGCGCCTGCTGACCCTGCTGGAGCAGGAGGAATTGACCGTGGCCGAGCTGTCGGCCATCACCACGCTGGCGCAGCCGCGTGTTTCCACCCATCTGGCCCGGCTGAAGGAAGCCGGGCTGGTCCGCGACCGCCGTGCCGGCGTGTCGGCCTACTACCGCTTTGACGAGGCCGCGCTGGACCCGGCGCAGCGCGCATTGTGGCACGCGTTGAGCACCGGCAGCGACGACCCGCTGCTGCGCCAGGACGCCGAGCGCGTGCCGTCGGTGCTGGCGATGCGCGCCGCCGACCAGAACTGGGCCGACAGCGTGGCCGGCGACATGGAGCGCCACTACTCGCCCGGCCGCACCTGGGAGGCGATGGCGCGCAGCGCGCTGCCGCTGCTGGAAACCGGCGACGTGCTCGACATCGCCTCCGGCGACGGCGTGCTGGCCGAACTGCTGGCGCCGCACGCGCAGCGCTACGTCTGCGTCGATACCAGCGCCCGCGTGGTCGCCGCCGCCAGCGAGCGCCTGCGCAAGCTGCCCAACGTCGAGGTCCGCGAAGGCGACATGCACAAGCTGCCATTCGACGATGGCAGCTTCGACCTCGTGGTGCTGATGCACGCCCTCACCTACGCCACCCACCCGGCCAAGGCCGTGGCCGAATGCGCGCGGGTGCTG
>NZ_LDJP01000043.1 GCF_001431505.1 Stenotrophomonas daejeonensis | reverse complement strand
CGTACCCTCATCCGCCCCTTCGGGGCACCTCGCTCCGCGCCCCGGCCCGGCGCAGCGCGCCGGGCGTTCAGGCGTGTGCGAGCCAATGGCCCGCAAGCAACACGCCTTCACCCCGAAGGGAGAAGGATCAGGCGCGCGCCAGCTTGCCCAGCCGATCCAGCAGCGCCACCCAGAACGCGGCCGGCAGTTCGGCCTGCAGCGGCACCGCGTAATGCCAGTCGTTGGCGAAGGCCCGGCACTTGACCGCGTCCTTCTCGGTCATCAGCACCGGCAACTCGCTGCCGAAGGACAGGTCCAATGCCTGGTAGCGATGGTGGTCGGCGAAGGCATGCGGCACCACGCCAATGCCGCGCGCACGCAGCATCTGGAAGAAGCGCTGCGGGTGGGCGATGCCGGCCACCGCATGCACGCGCAGCCCGGCGAAGCCCTGCAGCGGCCGCTCGCGGCCGCCGCGCAACGGGCGCGCGGCGTCGATGCGCAGCCGCATCGCCCATTCGCCGAAACCCGATGCCGCCGGGGCCTGCGCGTCGTCGCTGGCCTGGCCCAGATTGACCACGCGGAAATCGCAGTCGGCCGCGCGCGCCACCGGCTCGCGCAGCGGCCCGGCCGGCATCGGTCGGCCGTTGCCGTAGCGGCGCTGCGCATCGACCACCTCGATCTCGATGTCGCGCGCCAGCCGGTAATGCTGCAGGCCGTCGTCGCAGACCACCACGTCGCAACCTGCTTCCAGCAGCGCTTTGGCGGCGGCGACGCGGTCCTTGTCCACGCGCACCGGCACGCCGGTCTTCCACGCGATCAGCACCGGCTCGTCGCCGCCCAGTTCCGGCGCCAGCTCCGGGGTGATCCAGCGCGCGATGCCGGCGTCGTCGCGGCCGTAGCCGCGGCTGGCCACGCCCGGCTTCCAGCCGGCCGCGCGCAGGCGTTCGACCAGTTCGATGGTCAACGGCGTCTTGCCGGTACCGCCGGCGGTGATGTTGCCGACCACGATCACCGGCACCGGCACCTGCCGGCTACGCAGCCAACCGCGCCGGTACAGGCCGCGGCGCAGGCCGGCGACGGCGCCGTACAGCGGCGCCAGCAGCCGCGCGGGCAACGGTACCGGCGCGCCGTCGTACCACCACGCCGGCGTCTGCGTCCCTTTTCCTGCCATCACTCCTGCCTTTCCCGGAACTGCATGCGGTACAGGTGCTCGTACAGCCCGCCCAGCGCCAGCAGCTCCCGGTGCGTGCCGCGCTCGACGATGCGCCCCTGGTCCATCACCAGCACCTGGTCGGCATGCTCGATGGTGGACAGGCGATGGGCGATGACCAGCGTGGTGCGGTCCGGCATCAGCTTCTGCAATGCCTCCTGCACCAGCCGTTCGGATTCGTTGTCCAGCGCCGCGGTGGCCTCGTCGAGGATCAGCACCGGCGCGTCCTTGAGCATCGCCCGCGCGATCGCCAGGCGCTGGCGCTGGCCACCGGACAGGCGCCCGCCCTTGGGCCCGACCGACGCGTCCACGCCCTGCGGCAGCTGCTCGACGAATTCGCGCGCATTGGCGTTGTCGATGGCCTGCTGCAGCTGCCCCGCGCTGCGATCCTGCAGCTCGCCGTAGGCGATGTTCTCGGCGACGCTGCCGTCGAACAGCACCACCTGCTGCCCGACCAGCGCGATCTGCCGGCGCAGGTCGGCCAGCCGGTAGTCCTGCAGCGGGTGGCCGTCGAGCAGGATCTGCCCGGATTCCGGCTCGTAGAAGCGCGGGATCAGCTTGATCAACGTGGACTTGCCGCTGCCGGAGCGGCCGACGATGGCCGTCACCGTGCCCGGGTGCGCGACGAAGCTGACGTCCTCCAGCGCCGGCTGCGCCTGCTCCGGGTAGCGCGCGGTGACGTGGCGGAATTCCAGCACGCCCTCGGCCCGCGCCAGTGCGTGGGTGCCGCCATCCGGCTCGTCCTCGGCATCGAGCACGAGGAACAGGCGCTGCGCCGAGGCGATGCCGCGCTGGGTCATGTTCTGCACGTTGGTCAACTGCTTGAGCGCGGGGATGATCGCCATCATCGCCATCATCAGGCCGACGAAATCACCCACGGTCAGGCGCCCGGCGGCGGCCTCATGGCCGGCGATCAGCAGCAGTGCCGCCAACCCCACCGAGCCGATCAGCTGCACCATCGCCGAGGAAATGCTGCGGGTGGCCTCCACCTTCATCGCCAGCTTCAGGTTGGTGTTGGCCAGTACCGAATAACGCTCCAGTTCACTGCGCTGGGCGCCATATACCTTCACTTCCTGGTTCGCCGACAGCGTCTGGTCGGCGGACTGCAGCAATTCCGCGCCGCTTTCCTGGATGCGGTGGCTGATCCGGCGGTAGCGCTTGGCGACCTTGTTCATCACCCATGCCAGCGGCGGCGCCAGCACGAAGATCGCCAGCGTCACTTGCCAGCTCAGGTACAGCATCACCAGCAGCGAGCCCAGCGCCTGCAGCGATTGCTGCAGCACCACCTTCATCGCGTCCACCGCGGCCTGCGCCACCTGGTCGCTGTCCGAGCCCAGCCGCACCAGCATCGACGGCACCGGCTCGGCATCGAAGCGCTGCCCCGGCAGGCGCAGGTACTTGTCGAGCACGCGCACCCGCAGGTCGCGGGCGATGCTGCGCGCGGCCTTGCCCATGCCGATGTCGGTCAGGTAGCCGGCCACACCGCGCAGCAGGAACAGGCCGACGATGGCCACCGGCATCCACAGGTTGATGTCTTGCGGGTTCACCAGGCTGTTGGTGACCGGGCTCATCATCGCCACGAAATAGCTGCCCGCGCCCGCCTCGACCAGCATGCCCAGCCCGGCCAGCACCAGCAGGCCGCGATAGGGGCGCGCGAAGCCGAGCAGGCGCCGGTAGATCCGCCACGCGCTCTCGCTGGTGTTCATCGCTGCACGTCCGGCGCGGTGGCGATGGCGATGCGGCGGAAACCGAGCTGGCCCAGCGCATCCTGCACCGTCACCACCGCCTGGTAGGGCGTGCGCGCGTCGGCGCGCAGCAATACGGTCTGCTCGCGATCATCGCCGGCCACCTGCACGATGGTGCGCTTGACCGATTCGACGTCGTTGCGCAGCACTTCCTGGTCGTTGATGAAATAGCGGCCCTCGGCATTGACCAGCACGCTCAATGCGCGCGGCGGCTCGCTGTTCTGCTGCTGGCTGGCCGTGGGCAGCTGCACCTGCAGGGTCGAGCGCGCATCGAAGGTGGTGGTGACCACGAAGAAGATGATAAGCACCAGGATCACGTCGATCAGCGGCACCAGATCGATGTGCGGTTCGTCCTGGGCACGGTCGTTGCGGATGCGCATGCCGGGTCAGGCCTTGGCCGGTGCCGTCGCCTGCGCCGCCTTGCGGCCGGCGGCCATCACCGCCGGACGGCCGTCGAGCGTGTCCAGCAACGCGCTTGCCTCGTGTTCCATCTCGATCACGTAGCCGTCGATGCGCCCGCGGAAATAACGATGAAACATCAGCGCGGGGATCGCCACGATCATGCCGGTGGCGGTGCACACCAGCGCCTTGCCGATGCCGCCGGCCAGTTGGTTCACGTCGCCCACGCCGTGGTCGAGGATGCCCAGGAACATCTGGATCATGCCGATCACCGTGCCCAGCAGACCCAGCAGCGGCCCGGCCGAGGCGATGGTGCCCAGCGCGTTCAGGTAGCGGCTCATGCGGTGGACCAAGTGGCGGCCGGCGTCCTCGATGCGCTCACGCAGCTGGTCGCGTGGGCGGTTGCGGGCTTCCAGCGCCGCGGCCAGCAGGGCGCCCAGCGGCGAATTGGCGCGCAGCGATTCGATGTGGGACGCGTCGAGCTTGCCGCGCGCGGCCCAGTTGCGCACCTCCTGCCCCAGCCCCGGCGGCAGCACCTCGTTGCGGCGCAGGCTCCAGAAACGCTCCAGGACAATCGCCAAAGCCAGCACGCCCAGCAGCAGCAGCGGCACCATCGGCCAACCGCCGGCCTTGACCAGTTCCCACACGTTTCAACCCTCCGGCGCCGAGGCCGCCTGTTCGTCGGCCGATAGGATAGCAGCCGCCCGTTCCCGCCCGGCGGCGTCCCACGAACGGCGGCGCCAGACCCGGCGTTCGCGCAGTTGCAGGCCTTCCCTGCCCAGCCAGACCCTGACCATGCCGCTGTCGGCGGTGACCAGCACCTCTGCACCGGAACGCCGCCAGCGCTCGACCACCTCCGGCCGCGGATGACCGAACCGGTTGCGGTGGCCGGCCGATACCAGTACCAGCTGCGCCCGCGTGGCGGCCACGAACGCCGGCTGTGACGAGCCGCCGCTGCCGTGGTGCGGCGCCAGCACCACGTCGGCACGCAGCTGCCCGCGCTGGCGCTTGGCCAACCCGTCCTCGATGACCTCGCCGATGTCCCCGGTCAGCAACACCGCGCCGTATTGCGACTGCACCCGCAGCACGCAGCTGGATTCGTTGCGCAGGTAGGGGAAACCGGCATGCGGATGCAGGAACTCGAAACGGACACCCTCCCATTGCCAGCCCTGCCCGGCCACGCAGGCCTCCATCGCTAGTGCCGATGGCATCCCCGGTGGCGCATAACGGGCCGCCGCCGGCAGCGCGGCGACCACCGCTGCCGCACCGCCGGCATGGTCGTTGTCGCCGTGGCTGACGACCAGCGCATCGAGCCGCCCCACGCCCAACGCGTGCAAGGCCGGCACCACCACGCGTTCGCCGGCATCGAAGCCGTCGCGCACCGCCGGCCCGGCATCGTAGAGCAGGCGGTGCCCGGCGGTACGCACCAGCACCGACAACCCCTGCCCGACGTCGAACAACACCAGTTCGACCTCTCCCCGCCGCGGCAACTCCTGTCGCGGCCACAGCAACGGCAGCCACAGCAGCAATGCCAGCGGCTTGCCGGGAATCCCGCGCGGAAGCAGCAGCCACAGCGCCCCGGCCAGTGCCAGCGGCAATGCGAACCCGCGTGCCTCCGGCAGCCACCACAATGCAAAACGGCTTTCCGCCAACCACGACAGCGGCGCCATGCTCAGCTCGAAACACCAGGCCGAGGCCTGCCACGGCCACAACCCGGCACCGGGGCAGAGCGCCTCCAGGCCGGTACCCAGCAGTGCCAACGGCACCACCACCAGGCTCCACCACGGTATCGCCAACAGGTTGGCCACTGGCCCGGCCAGCGAGGCCTGGTCGAACAGCATCGCGGTGAATGGCAGCAGGCCCACCGTCGCCACCATCTGCGCCGACAGGAAACCACGCAGCCAATGCAGCCGCCCCGGCAGGCACCAGACCAGCCAGGCCACGCCGGCAAAGCTCAACCAGAAGCCGGCCATCAGCACCGACAGCGGGTCCCACGCCAACACCGCAAGCGCGGCCAGCGCCAACGCCCCGGCGACACTGCCGGGGCGCCGCCCCAACCGTGCCAGTACCACCACCGCGATCATCAGCACCGTGCGCACCGTCGGCAGCGCGAAACCGGCGACCGCCGCGTAGCCCATCGCCCCGCACAGCGCGGCCAGGGCAGCGGCATGCGGGCGCGGGCAATACCGCCCCAGCCACGGCAGCAGGCGCCACACGCCGCCCGCCAGCAGCGCGACGAAGCCGGCGACCATGCCGACATGGAAACCGGAGATGGCGATCAGGTGGGTCAGCCCAGTGGCCCGCAGCATCTGCCAGTCGGCATCGTCCAAGCCGCGGGTATCACCCACAGCCAGGGCCTGCACATATCGCACCGATGGCCGGCCGACCGCTTCACCGATCCGCGCCGCCATCCGCTCGCGCCACGCCTGCAGCCCGGACGATGCGGCCAGCCGCCGCGCCGTCTCCGCCCGCACCAGCCCGCTGGCGGCGATCCGCTGCGCCAGCGCATGCCGTTCGGCATCGAAACCACCGGGGTTGGCCAGCCCGCGCGGCGCACGCAGCCGCAGCGTGAAATGCCAGCGCGCGCCTGCCTCCAGTTGCATCCGCGGCCCCGCCTGCGTGGCGGAAAAGTCGTCGTACCAAGCCAGTTGCAGCTGCCTCCCACGCAGCGCGTGATGCTGCCCGGCCACGTCATCGACATGGAAGCGGAAGCGCGTGCGCCGCGGTTCGACCTCCGGTAGCGAGACCACCGTACCGACGACGGCGATTTCGCTGCCTTCCAGTTGGTACGGCAACTGCGCGTCCAGCGCCCAGCCGGCATGCAGCGCGGCCCAGCCGGCGCCGGCGAGCAACGCGCCGGACCAGCGCCACCGGCGCATGCGCCGCCATGCGCACACGCCGAACAGCAGCAGGCCCCAACGCAGCCAGCCCGGCGGCAGCACGGGCGCCCACAGCGCGAGGCAGACCCCGGCAGTGAAACCCGCGGCCACCGCCTTGCCAAATGCCGGCAAAGCCTGCGTTTGCGTCCACCCCCATCGCAGCCATCCGACCACGCCCGCCGACTCCATTCCAGATCGGCACCATCCTGTGCGGCGCCGCACCGAGGCAGCCATCAGGCAAGGTCGATGCGCAACATGGGGGAAATCCGGCCCCATGTGGATGCAGGGCTTGCCCCGCATGCCGCTTGCCGGGAATGCGCGGGAAAGCCCGTGCCGGGCAAGCCCGGCACCTACGTGGCATCAGGGAGATGAAACAAAAGAAAAGCGGGCACGAGGCCCGCTTTCCCGGTATGGAGCTGGAGGATGCCCGGCTTATTCGGCCGAAACGCCCTCGCCTTCTTCCACGGCCTTCATCGACAGGCGGATGCGGCCCTGCTTGTCCACTTCCAGCACCTTGACCTTGACCACGTCGCCTTCCTTCAGCTTGTCGCCGACCTTCTCCACGCGCTCGGAAGAAATCTGCGAGACGTGCACCAGGCCGTCCTTGCCCGGCAGGATGGTGACGAACGCGCCGAAGTCCATGATCTTGGCGACCTTGCCTTCGTAGATGCGGCCCGGCTCGACGTCCGAGGTGATCTGCTCGATGCGGCGCTTGGCTTCCTGCGCGGCGGCGTTGTTGACCGAGGCGATGGTGATGGTGCCGTCGTCCTGGATGTCGATCTGGGTACCGGTCTCCTTGGTGATCGCCTGGATCACCGAACCACCCTTGCCGATCACTTCGCGGATCTTGTCCGGGTGGATCTTGATGGTCAGCAGGCGCGGCGCGTAGTCGGAAAGCTCCTCGCGCGGCGCGGTCAGCGCCTTGGCCATCTCGCCGAGGATGTGCAGGCGGCCGGCCCTGGCCTGCTGCAGCGCCTGCTTCATGATCTCTTCGGTGATGCCTTCGATCTTGATGTCCATCTGCAGCGCGGACACGCCTTCGGAGGTACCGGCGACCTTGAAGTCCATGTCGCCCAGGTGGTCTTCGTCACCCAGGATGTCCGACAGCACGACGAACTTGTCTCCTTCCTTGACCAGGCCCATCGCGATGCCCGCCACCGGCGCCTTGACCGGCACGCCGGCATCCATCAGCGCCAGCGAGGAGCCGCACACCGAGGCCATCGACGAGGAGCCGTTGGATTCGGTGATTTCCGACACCACGCGGATGGTGTACGGGAACTCTTCCAGACTCGGCATCACCGCCAGCACGCCGCGCTTGGCGAGGCGGCCGTGGCCGATCTCGCGACGCTTCGGGCCCATCATGCGGCCGCACTCACCAACCGAGTAGGGCGGGAAGTTGTAGTGGAACAGGAAGTTTTCCTTGTACTCGCCGGCAACGGCGTCGATGATCTGGCCATCGCGGGCGGTGCCCAGCGTGGTCACCACGATCGCCTGGGTTTCGCCGCGGGTGAACAGCGCCGAGCCGTGGGTGCGCGGCAGCACGCCGGCCTTCACGCTGATCGGGCGCACGGTGTCCAGCGCGCGGCCGTCGATGCGGACCTTGGTGTCCAGCACCGAGTCGCGCATGGTGTGGTATTCCAGCTCGCCGAATTCCTTCGACAGCTCGGCCTTGTCCCAGCCCTCGGCCTCGACGCGGCCAGCCAGCTGCTCGATCACGTCCTTCTTGATCGCCGAGATGGCGTCGCGGCGCTGCAGCTTGTCGCGCACCTGGAAGGCTTCTGCCAGCTTGGTGCCGACGGCTTCCTTCAGCGCGGAGATCAGCGCGTCGTTCTTGGCCGGGGCGACCCAGTCGCTCGGCTTGGTGCCGGCTTCGACGGTCAGCTCGTTGATCGCGTTGATGACCTTCTGCATCTCGCGGTGGCCGAAGGTGACCGCACCCAGCATCACCTCCTCGGACAGCAGCGCGGCCTCGGACTCGACCATCAGCACGGCGTTGGCGGTACCGGCGACGACCAGCTCCAGCTGCGATTCCTTCAGCTCCGACACGGTCGGGTTGAGGATGTACTCGCCGTTCTTGTAGCCGACCTTGGCGGCGCCGATCGGGCCCTTGAACGGGGTGCCAGCCAGCGACAGGGCGGCCGAAGCACCGATCAGCGCGGCGATGTCGCCGTCGATGTCCGGGTTCAGCGACATCACCGTGGCGATGATCTGCACTTCGTTCTTGTAGTCGTCCGGGAACAGCGGGCGGATCGGGCGGTCGATCAGGCGCGAGATCAGCGTTTCCTTCTCCGTGGCGCGGCCTTCGCGCTTGAAGAAGCCACCCGGGATACGGCCACCGGCGTAGAACTTCTCCTGGTAATCGACGGTCAGCGGGAAGAAGTCCTGGCCCTCACGCGCGCTCTTGGCGGCGACGGCGGAGACCAGCAGTACGGTGTCGTCCATCTTGACGATGACCGCGCCGCTGGCCTGGCGGGCGACTTCGCCGGTTTCGAGCGTGACGGTGTGCTTGCCGTACTGGAAGGTTTTGGTGATTTTTGCCACGGAGGGTGTCCTTGGGGATGCTGTCTGCGAATGGACCGCCTGCGGCCCTTGCCGGTCGGCGGGTGGCCGGTCATCCCGGCCGCTGGGTACTTCGATGCTGCAAAAACAAAACCGCGGCGCATCGCTGCGCCGCGGCGGGAGAGCTGCTTAGCGGCGCAGGCCAAGCTTCTCGATCAGGGCCTTGTAACGCTCGACGTCCTTCTTCTTCAGGTAGTCGAGCAGGCTGCGGCGGCGGTTGACCAGCTGCAGCAGGCCGCGGCGGCTGTGGTGGTCCTTCTTGTGGACCTTGAAATGCTCGGTCAGCTGGCCGATGCGGGCGGTCAGCAGGGCCACCTGGACTTCCGGCGAACCGGTGTCGTTGGCGCCGCGCTTGTTGTTTTCAATGACGCTCTGGGTGTCGATCGACATGGTGTTTTTCTCTTGGATGCGTGGCCGGCAGGAACGTGCTGATGACGCACCGCGCAGCTCGCCGTTTACGGGGATATCGGAAGATGGCCCGCTGCGGGCAGGCCGGTGCCCGTCGAAGGGCCGCAAAATTGTAGCGACCCGGCGCACCCGCCACAAGGAGCGGGGCCGCCGGCGCCATTCAGGCAGGGTACTCAGGCGTTGAAGCGGCGCTGCGGCGCCAGCAGCCCGGCCGCGTCCACCTGGCCCAGGCCGAGCGCCCGCTGCGGGTCGAACACCACCACCTGCCCCTGCGGCCAGGCCGGGTTGCGCAGGCGCTGGCCCATGTTGAAGCGGGTGGCCTGCCCGGCGTCGAGGTCGACCCGGCTGAAATGGCCCAGCCCGGCCTCCAGCGGCAGCAGCCACTGCAGCAGGGCCACATCGTCGCCACTTTCGGCCACGGCGCGCAGCGCGTCCAGGCCGATCATCCGCGGCGACCGGAACGGTTCCACCCACAGCCGGCGCAGCTCGGTGATGTGCGCGCCGCAGCCGAGTGCTTCGCCCAGGTCGCGGGCCAGGCTGCGGATGTAGGTGCCCGAGCCGCAGGTCACGCGCAGGCGCAGGCGCTCCGGCTGCCGCTCCAGCACCTCGATGGCCTGCACGTGCACCTCGCGCTCCGGCGCCTCGATGGCCTCGCCGCGGCGCGCCTTCACGTACAGCGGCTCGCCGCCCTGCTTCAGCGCCGAATAGATCGGCGCGCGCTGGCGGATGTGGCCGGTCAGCGCGTCCAGCGCCCGTTGCAGGGTCGCCGCGTCGATCGCCGGCACTGGCCGCTGCAACAGCACCGCGCCATCGGCGTCGTCGGTGTCGGTGGTCGCGCCCAGCGCGATGTCGGCATCGTAGGCCTTGGCCGAGCCGAGCAGCAGGCCGGCGATCTTGGTCGCCTCGCCGAAGCACAGCGGCAGCAGGCCGGTGGCCAGCGGGTCGAGGCTGCCGGTATGCCCGCCCTTCTCCGCACGGAACAGGCGCCGCGCCACCTGCAGGGCGGTGTTGGAGCTCATGCCGGCGGGCTTGTCGAGCAGGACGATGCCGTCCAGGCGGCGGAATTGGATACGGGGACGCATGGGAACCCTTGTCGGGCCGGCCACGGCGGGACACCACCGTGGTCAGCGGATATCGGGAGGATCGGCCGGATACCAGAACAGCCCTCGCGGGCTGCCTCGGCTTCTACTCTTCGTCGGCCTCGGGCTGTGCCGGCTGCGCATCGGGCAGGTCGCGCAGCAGGTTGTCGATGCGCTCGCCGCGATCGACCGAGTCGTCGTAATGGAAATGCAGTTCCGGCACGTGCCGCAGCTTCATCGCCCGGGCCAGGCCGGTGCGCAGTTCGCCGGCCAGCTCGCGCAGGCCCTTGACCGCCTCGGCCGAACGCTCCGGCATCAGCGCGGTGACGAACACCTTGGCATGGGCCATGTCGCGGGTGACCTCCACGTCCGAAACGCTGACCGACGGCAACCCGTGCTCGCGCACCATGGCATGCACCAGCGTGCCCAGATCGCGGCGGATCTGCGCGGAAACTCGGTCGGTACGGTGGAAGGTCTTGGGCACGGAATCTCGCTCGTCTGGTTGCTGCGTCGGGAAGCGCGGCCGGCCCGCACGACGCGGGCCGGCCGGTGTTGCCTGTTACAGGGTGCGCGGCACTTCGATGCGCTCGAAGCACTCGATCTGGTCGCCGGCCTTGACGTCGTTGTAGGCCTTCACGCCGATGCCGCACTCGGTGCCGTTGCGCACCTCGTCCACGTTCTCCTTGAAGCGGCGCAGCGATTCCAGTTCGCCCTCGAACACCACCACGCTGTCGCGCAGCACGCGGATCGGCTTGTTGCGCTTGACCACGCCCTCCACGACCATGCAGCCGGCCACGGCGCCGAGCTTGGAGCTGCGGAACACGTCGCGGACCTCGGCGATGCCGATGATCTCCTCGCGGATTTCCACGCCCAGCAGGCCCGAAGCCACCTGCTTCACCTGGTCGATCACGTCATAGATGATCGAGAAGTAACGCAGGTCGACGCCATTGGATTCGATGATGCGCCGCGCCGAGGCGTCCGCACGCACGTTGAAGCCGATGACCGTGGCCTTGGAGGCGACCGCCGAGTTGGCGTCCGATTCGGTGATGCCGCCCACGCCGGAGTGGATCACGTTGATGCGGATGTCGTCGTTGGACAAGCCCACCAGCGACTGGCACAGCGCCTGCACCGAGCCCTGGACGTCGGCCTTGATCAGCAGGTTCAGCACCTGCTGGCCATCGCCCTTGCCCAGCTGCGCCATGATGTCTTCCATGCGGCTGCCCGCGCTGGCGACCAGGCGCGATTCGCGGCGCTTGGTCTCGCGCTGCTGCGCCACGTCCTTGGCCAGGCGCTCGTCCTCGACGACCACGAAGTCATCGCCCGCATCCGGCACGCCGGACAGGCCCAGCACCTGCACCGGGATCGACGGGCCGGCCTCGGCCACCTGGCTGCCGGTTTCGTCGAACAGCGCGCGCACGCGGCCGTACTGGATGCCGCACACCAGGTAGTCGCCCTTCTTGAGCTGGCCCTGCTGCACCAGCACCGTCGCCACCGGGCCGCGGCCCTTGTCCAGCGCGGACTCGATGACCACGCCGGCGGCACGGCCTTCGGCCACCGCCTTCAGCTCCAGCACTTCGGCCTGCAGCGAAATCGCGTCCAGCAGGTCGTCGATGCCCTGGCCGGTCTTGGCCGAGATCTCCACCATCTGGATGTCGCCACCGAACTCCTCGGCCACGACCTGCTCGGCGAGCAGTTCGTTCTTGACCCGCATCGGGTCGGCCGAGGACTTGTCGATCTTGTTGATCGCCACCACGATCGGCGCGTTCGCGGCGCGGGCGTGCTGGATGGCTTCCTTGGTCTGCGGCATGACGCCGTCGTCGGCGGCCACCACCACCACCACCACGTCGGTCAGCTGCGCGCCGCGGGCGCGCATCGAGGTGAACGCGGCATGGCCGGGGGTGTCGAGGAAGCTGATCACGCCCTTCGGCGTGGTCACGTGGTAGGCACCGATGTGCTGGGTGATGCCGCCGGCCTCGCCGGTGGCGACCTTGGTGCGGCGGATGTAGTCCAGCAGCGAGGTCTTGCCGTGGTCGACGTGGCCCATGATGGTGACCACCGGCGGACGCGACACCGCGTCGCCCTGGTTGGCATCGGTCATGGCCAGCAGCGCGTCTTCGGCGTCGTTGTTGTCGGCGCGCACGGCCTTGTGGCCCAGCTCCTCGGTCACCAGCACCGCGGTGTCGTGGTCGATGGACTGGGTGATGGTGGCCATCACGCCCATCTTGAACAGCGCCTTGACCACCTCGCCGCCCTTCAGCGCCAGCTTCTGCGCCAGGTCGGCCACGGTGACGGTCTCGCCGATGGCGACCTCGCGCACCACCGGTGCGGTCGGACGCTCGAAGCCGTGGCTGCCGCCACCGCCGCGCGACTGCTCGGAGCCGCGGCGGCCATGCTGCGGGCGCCCGCCCGGGCGGCCGCGCGTGTTGCCGTTGTTGCTGCCGCGCCGGGCGCGGTCGGAGGCCGACAGGTGCAGCTGGCCACCGAAACGGCCGTTGTCATCGCCCGCCGCGCCGCGGGCACGGCTGCCCGGCTTGGCGTGCGAGGAAGGACGTTCGGCGGCGCGGCTCGGCGGCGGCGCATGGCGCACGCTCCTGGCCGCCGGTTCGTCGCCCTCGTCCACCGCCGCCGGGGCGCTGGCGGCCTGCGCCGCGGCCTCGGCGGCCTTCTGCTCGGCCTCGGCGCGCAGGCGCTCGGCCTCTTCGGCCGCCTTCTGCCGGGCGGCTTCCTCGGCGCGCGCGCGGTCCTTCTCGGCCAGCATGCGCTGCTCGTCAAGGTTGCGCTGGCGCGACTCCTCGAGCTTGCGCAGGATTTCCTCGCGCTCGGCGCTGGGGTCCACCACCGGCGCGCCGGCGCCGCTGCCCGGCTTGACGTAGGTGCGCTTCTGGCGCACCTCGACATTCACCGTGGCCTTGCTGCGGCCGGTGCTGACGGTCACTTCCTGCTGCGTGCGGCGGCTCAGGGTGATCTTCTTCGGCGCGGCGTCGGCCTCGTCGGCAACCTGCTCGTCCTTGCCGTGGGAACGGCGAAGGAAACCGAGCAGCTTCACTTTCTCGGCGCTGGTCACGACCTGGTCGGGACCGCTGAACTTCATGCCGGCCTGGGCCAGCTGTTCCAGCAGTTTCTCCACCGGCGTGTTGACCAGTTGGGCGAGCTTGCGGATGGTGGTTTGCTGCGACATTCGGATCCTATGATCTTTTGGGCGCCCCCTCGACAGGTACGAAGGCAGCGCGGAGTCTACGCCCTGAGCGGCTCAGGGCACTGTTCATCGCTGGCTCATTCGCCGCGCTCCAGACGTGCCTGCGTGGCGATCATTCGCCACGCTCCAACCTGGCGATTTCTTCGGCGCGGGCGGCCAGGACCAGCGCCGCGGCGCGCTCCAGGTCCACGCCCTCGATGCCGAACTCGACGATCTCGTCGGCCGCCAGGTCCGACAGGTCCTCGCTGGTGCACACGCCATTGGCCGCCAGTGCATGCGCGGTGGCCTGGTCCATGCCCGGCAGCGCCAGCAGGTCGTCGGCCGGCGCGCCGTCGGCGCCCTCCTCCACCGCCAGCGCCTCGTTGAGCAGCGCGTCGCGGGCACGGGCACGCAGTTCCTCGACGATGTCCTCGTCGAAGCCCTCCACCGCCAGCAGCTCGCCGATCGGCACGTAGGCGATTTCCTCGACGGTGCTGAAGCCCTCGCTGACCAGGATGCCGGCGATTTCCTCGTCCACTTCCAGCTTGTCCATGAACAGCTGGCGGGCGACGGCCTGCTCGGCCTCGGACTTGGCGGTGACCTGGTCCTGGGTCATCACGTTGAGCTGCCAGCCGGTCAGGCGGCTGGCCAGACGCACGTTCTGCCCGCCCTTGCCGATGGCCTGGGCCAGCCGGTCCTCGGCCACGGCCAAGTCCATCGAATGCTTTTCTTCATCGACGATGATCGACTGCACCTCGGCCGGCGCCATCGCGTTGATGACGAAGTTGGCCGGGCTCTCGTTCCACAGCACGATGTCCACGCGCTCGCCGTTGAGCTCGTTGGACACGGCCTGCACGCGCGAGCCGCGCATGCCGATGCAGGCGCCGATCGGGTCGGTGCGGGTGTCGTGCGCCAGCACCGCGATCTTGGCGCGGTCGCCCGGGTCGCGGGCGCAGGCCTTGATCTCGACCAGCCCCTGGCCGACTTCCGGCACTTCCAGCTTGAACAGCTCGATCATGAACTCCGGCGCGGCGCGGCTGATGAACAGCTGCGGGCCGCGCGGCTCCGAGCGCACCTCGGCCAGGTAGCCGCGGACGCGGTCGCCGGCGCGCAGCACGTCGCGCGGGATGCCCTTGTCCTTGGGAATGAACGCCTCGGCGTTGCCGCCCAGGTCGACGTAGATGTTGCCGCGCTCGGCGCGCTTGACCACGCCGGTGACCAGCTCGCCGACGCGATCCTTCCACGCGTCCACGACCTGCTGGCGCTCGGCCTCGCGCACGCGCTGCACGATCACCTGCTTGGCGGCCTGCGCGGCGATGCGGCCGAAGTCCGGGTTCTCGATCTGCTCTTCGATGTAGTCGCCGACCTCGACGCCGTCGGCCTCGTCGACCGCGTCCATCAGGCGGATCTGCCGGTCCGGCGATTCCATCACCACGTCGTCGGCCACCACTTCCCAGCGGCGGAAGGTTTCGTAGCTGCCGTCCTTGTGGTCGATGGACACGCGCGCCAGCACGTCCTGGTCGGGGTAACGCTTCTTCGCCGCCGAGGCCAATGCGGCCTCGATCGCCTCGAAGATCACTTCGCGCGGCACGCCCTTCTCGTTGGCGACCGCGTCGACTACCAGCAAAAGTTCCTTGCTCATCGGCTTACTCCGCACGCGGCTTGCCGGCCGCGGTTTCGTTGTTGGATTTGTTGCCGGCCTTGCCGCCCTTGGGGGCCGGGCCAACGGGTTTGACGGGAGCCAGGCCGAGGGCGGCCCAGTCCGGAATGATGCGCGCCTTGTCGATGTTGTCGAAAGCGGCCACGAACGGCTTGCCGTCGACCTCGAAGGTCACCGTGCCCTGTGCATGGTCCACCGCGACGATCCCGCCCTGCAGGCGGCGGCGGTTTTCCTGCGGCAGCTTCAGGCCGACCTTGGCCGACTCGCCGAGGTGGCGCTCGAACTGCTCCAGCGTGAACAGCGGGCGGTCCACGCCCGGCGAGGACACTTCCAGCGTGTAGTTGCCGCTGATCGGGTCCTCCACGTCCAGCTGCGCGGAAACCTCGCGGCTGACCCGCTCGCAGTCGTCGATGTTGACCACGCGCTCGGGCTGCTCGGCCAGCGGCACGTCGATGTACAGGCGCAGCGTCGCGCCGCCCGGCGCCGGCAGATACTCCGCGCCCAGCAGATCCAGCCCCAGCGCCTGCACGGTGGGGCCCAGCAGATTCGCGATTTCAGTAGCCTTGTCGCTCACAGCCTGCTCTTGATTTCGGTAATGGGGAAAACGTGGAAGACCCGGCCGGACTTTTCGTTTTGCGGAAACAACAAAGGGCCCGACTGGGCCCTTTGTCCGGTATGAATCCGGTGACTGGATTCCGGTTGCAGGAACGGAAGCAAACGTTCCTGCGAGCCCAGATCGCGCCTTCGACAACGGATGTTGAAGAAGGCCGAAACTGGTAGCGGGGGCAGGATTTGAACCTGCGACCTTCGGGTTATGAGCCCGACGAGCTGCCAGACTGCTCCACCCCGCAGCAGAAGCGGAATTATGGGGCAATGTCGCCGATATTGCAAGCTTCATTGCCACATTGTTTCTCCCGAACCGGAAAGCTCCGGAGAAACACGGAAGGCCGGGACCTTCCGCCGGATCGCCTCCCGGCGACCCTCGGCAACCGCGGATCGCGCCGTTGCCGTCAACTCAGGGCGCGCATCTTACACGACGCGCACCGCTTTGTGTCCACTTCAGGACAAATGCGTGAACGCGGTACGCACCCATTCAGCCAACACGCCCAGGCCCAGCGGCAGCACCAGCAGGCCCACGCAGTTCACGCCCAGCACGATGCCCAGCACGCGGTCGTTGTGGCGCGGCAGCGGCTCGCCGACCGGCTCGTCGAAGTACATCACCTTGACCACGCGCAGGTAGTAGAAGCAGCCCACCACCGCGCTGATCACGCCGAGGATCGCCAGCCACAGCAGGCCGCCGTGGATCGTCGCGCCCAGTACCGCCAGCTTGGCCCAGAAGCCGAGGAACGGCGGGATGCCGGCCAGCGAGAACATCGCGCACAGCATCAGTCCGGCCATCCACGGATTGCGCGCGTTCAGGCCCTTGAAATCCTCGATGTTCTCGGCCTCGAAGCCGGCACGCGACAGCGCGATGATCACGCCGAACGCGGCGGTGGACATCAGCGCGTAGGCCATCGCGTAGAACATCGCCGCCGAGTAGCCCTGCGCGCCGCCGCCGGCGATGCCCATCAGCAGGAAGCCGATGTGCGAGACGGTCGAATAGGCCAGCATGCGCTTGAGGTTGGTCTGCGCGATCGCCATCAGGTTGCCGACCACCAGCGACAGCGCCGACAGCCCGGCCAGCACGTACTGCAGCTCGGCCGACAACGGGCCGACGCCGGCCTCCAGCAGGCGGTAGGCCATGCCGAACGCAGCCAGTTTCGGTGCCGAGCTGATGAACAGCGCGATCGGCGCCGGCGCGCCCTGGTAGACGTCCGGCAGCCACATGTGGAACGGTGCCGCGCCGAGCTTGAAGGCCACGCCGGCGACCATGAACACCGCGCCGGTCAACAACAGCAGGCGCTCGTCCGAATGCACGGCGGCCGCGCGGATCGCGTCCAGGTGCAGCGAGCCGGTGGCGCCGTAGACCAGCGACATGCCGTACAGCAGCAGGCCCGAGGCCAGCGAACCGAGCACGATGTACTTCATGCCGGCTTCGGCGGCCAGCTTGTTCTCGCGGTTGCTGGCGACCAGCGCGTAGGAGCTCAGCGCCAGCAGTTCCAGGCCCAGGTAGACCATCAGCAGGCTGCCAGCCGAGACCAGCACCATCATGCCGGCGCAGGCGAACAGCAACAGCACCGCGATCTCGCCCTGGTACTGGTTGCGCTCGCGCAGGTAGCTCCAGCCATACAGCAGGGTCAGGCCGGTGACCAGCACCACCACGATCTTCATCGCATCGGCGGCGGCGTCGCGGATGAACATGCCCTGGAACACCTCGCCCTGCCCGCCCACGCCGCCCAGCAGCAGCGCGAAGGCGACGACGAGGACGGCGACCGACAGGAAGTGGGTCCAGACCTTGTGCCGCTGGCTGATGAACAGGTCGAGGATCAGCAGGGCGAAGGCACCGCCGACCACCACCAGTTCGGGCAGCAACGGCGGAAGGTCGGCGGCGGTCAACGGCAGGAGCGTCGGCGTGGTCATCATCAAATCCTGGAATCAATACTCTCGACGGGGCCGCTTACAGCAGCTTGCTCGAAGCGATCTGCATCGCCAGCTTGGCGATGGACGGCTCCATCAGTTCGGTCAGCGGCCGCGGGTAGAAGCCCAGCACCAGGGTGCCGACGGCGAACACGCCCAGCACCAGCCACTCGCGGCCGTTGATGTCCTTCATTTCGGCCACGTGCGCATTGCCCACCTCACCGAAGAACACGCGCTTGTACAGCCACAGCGAATAGCCGGCGCCGATGATCAGCGTGGTCGCCGCGCCGAAGGCCGCCAGCGGATGCCACTGGAAGCTGGCCAGCACCACCATGAATTCGCCGACGAAGCCGCTGGTGCCCGGCAGGCCCGAGTTGGCCATGAAGAACAGCAACGCGAACGCGGCGAACCACGGCATCACGTTGACCACGCCGCCGTAGTCGGCGATGCGGCGGGTGTGCAGGCGGTCATAGAGCACGCCGATGCAGGTGAACATCGCGCCGGAGACGAAGCCGTGCGACACCATCTGCACCATCGCGCCCTGCAGGCCCAGCCGCGCGGCGTCGCTGTTGCCGGCCTCGCGCACCAGCCACAGGGCGATGAAGGTGCCCAAGGTCACGAAGCCCATGTGCGCGATCGACGAATAGGCGACCAGCTTCTTCATGTCGTCCTGCACCAGCGCCACCAGGCCGACGTAGATCACCGCCACCAGCGACAGCGCGATCACCAGCCAGGCCCACTCATGGCTGGCGTCGGGCACGATCGGCAGGTTGAAGCGCAGGAAGCCGTAGCCGCCGATCTTCAGCGCGATCGCGGCCAGGATCACCGAGCCGGCGGTCGGCGCCTCCACGTGCGCGTCCGGCAGCCAGGTGTGCACCGGGAACATCGGCACCTTGACCGCGAAGGCGATCAGGAACGCGAAGAAGATCCAGGTCTGCTCCTTGGCCGACAGCTGCAGCTGGTACAGGTCGGCCAGCTGGAAGCTGCCGCCCTTCATGTACAGGTAGACCAGCGCCACCAGCATCAGCACCGAGCCGAGGAAGGTGTAAAGGAAGAACTTGATCGCCGCGTAGATGCGGCGCGGGCCGCCCCAGACGCCGATGATCAGGAACATCGGGATCAGCATCGCCTCGAAGAACACGTAGAACAGCATCGCGTCGGTGGCGGCGAAGATGCCCACGGTGACGCCTTCCAGGATCAGGAAGGCGGCGACGTACTGGTTGACGCGCTTGTTGATCACGCCCCAGGCGCCGATCAGCACCAGCACGCCCACCAGCGTGGTCAGCAGCACCAGCGCGATGGCGATGCCGTCAACGGCCAGGTTGTAGCCGATGCCGAAGGCCGGGATCCATGGCCGCTGCTCGACGAACTGCATCACCTCGGCGGCGCCGCGGTCGTAGCCGGTGAGCAGGCCGATGCTCAGCAGGAAGGTGAGCAGTGCCACCGCCAGCGACGCCCAGCGGGCGGCCTGGGCGTTGCGCACGGCAAGGATCAACGCACCGCCGAGGATCGGCAGCCAGATGAGGAGACTAAGCAGGGGCCAGTTCGACACGTTTTCTATTCCGTACAGGTCAACGCCAGAAATGCATCAGCACGCCCAGCAGGGCGATCAGGCCGATGATCATCACGAAAGCGTAGTGATAGAGGAAACCGGATTGGGTGCGGCGCAGCAGGTTGGCGGCCAGCTCGACCACGCGGGCCGTGCCGTTCACCACCACGCCGTCCACCACCTTGCTGTCGATGGCGCGCGAGGCCTTGCCCAGCTGCACGCTGCCGCCGGCGAAGCCGTCGATCCACAGCTTGTCGAAGCCGTACTTGTTCTCCAGCACCGAGACCAGCGGCGACAGGCTCTTGCGGGCCTTGCCGGCCAGTTCCGGCTTCCAGACGTAGAACACCCAGGCCAGCGCGAAACCGGCCACGGTCAGCCAGAACGCCGGCGCGGTCAGGCCGTGCAGCGCGAACTGCACCGCGCCATGCCAGCCTTCCTTGCCCAGCTCGGCGATGGTGTCGCGCGCCGGGTTGTTGAAATCGACGATGCCGGTGAAGAACGACATCGCCTGCCCCGGGATGCCGTGGCCGCCGGCATGGCCGGTCCAGTCGGTGCCGAACAGCATCGGACCGACGGTGAAGAAGCCGATCAGCGCCGACGGGATCGCCAGCAGGACCAACGGCAAGGTCACCACCCACGGCGACTCGTGCGGCTCGTGCGCGCCGTGGCCGTGGTGGTCGTCGTGATGGCCGTGGCCATGATCGCCGTGCGCGTCGCGGAAGCGTTCCTTGCCGAAGAAGGTCAGGAACAACAGGCGGAAGCTGTAGAAGCTGGTGACGATCACGCCACCCAGCACCGCCCAGTAGCCATAGGTGGCCACCCAGCCGTGCGAAGCGTGGGCATGCAGCTCGGCCGCCTCGATGATGGTGTCCTTCGAGTAGAAGCCGGAGAAGAACGGGGTGCCGACCAGCGCCAGCGTGCCGATCCACATGGTGATGTGGGTGATCGGCATGTATTTGCGCAGGCCGCCCATCTTCAGCATGTTCTGCTCGTGGTGCATGCCGATGATGACCGAGCCGGCGCCGAGGAACAGCAGCGCCTTGAAGAAGGCGTGGGTCATCAGGTGGAACACCGCGCCCGAGTAGGCCGACACGCCCAGCGCCACGGTCATGTAGCCCAGCTGCGACAGCGTGGAATACGCAACGACGCGCTTGATGTCGCTCTGCACGATGCCGATCAGGCCGGTGAAGAAGGCCGTGGTGGCGCCGATGAACAGGATGAAGTCCAGCGCCGCCTGCGACAGCTCGAACAGCGGCGACATGCGGGTGACCATGAAGATGCCCGCGGTCACCATCGTCGCGGCGTGGATCAGCGCCGAGATCGGGGTCGGGCCTTCCATCGAGTCCGGCAGCCACACGTGCAACGGCACCTGCGCCGACTTGCCCATCGCGCCGACGAACAGGCAGATGCAGATCACCGTGGCGATGCTCCACTGGTGGTTGCCGATCAGCTGGATCGTGGCATGGCCGACCACGTCGTTGCCGAGCGCGGCGCCGGCATTGGCGAACACGGTGGCGTAGTCCAGCGAACCGAACACCCACAGCACGCCGGCGATGCCGAGCAGGAAGCCGAAGTCGCCGACGCGGTTGACCAGGAACGCCTTCATGTTGGCGAAGATCGCGCTGGGCTTCTTGAAGTAGAAGCCGATCAGCAGGTACGACACCAGGCCCACCGCTTCCCAGCCGAAGAACAGCTGCAGGAAGTTGTTGCTCATCACCAGCGCGAGCATCGAAAAGGTGAACAGCGAGATGTAGCTGAAGAAGCGCTGGTAGCCGTCGTCGTCGGCCATGTAGCCGATCGAGTAGATGTGCACCAGCAGCGACACGAAGGTCACCACCGCCATCATCATCGCGGTCAGGCGGTCGACCATGAAGCCGACGTGCGCCGAGTACTGGCCGACCTCGAAGAAGGTGTAGACGTTCTGGTTGAACGGCTGCGCCCCGCCCCACAGCAGCTGGTACAACACGTGCAGCGACAGCGCGCAGCTGACCGCCACGCCGAGGATGGTGACGTACTGCGCGCCCTTGCGCCCCACCTGGCGACCGAACAGGCCGGCGATGATGCTGCCGAACAGCGGCGCCAGCACCACTGCAATCAACAGACTCTTGGAGAGAGTGATTTCCATCTGCGGTTCAGCCCTTCAACGAATCGACTTCGCCCACGTTGATGGTGTGGCGTGTACGGAACAGGGTCACCAGGATCGCCAGGCCGATGGCGGCCTCGGCCGCGGCCACGGTGAGGATGAAGAACACGAACAGCTGGCCGGCGGTGTCGCCGAGCTCGCGCGAGAAGGCGACGAAGTTGATGTTCACCGACAGCAGCATCAGCTCGATCGACATCAGCAGCACGATGATGTTCTTGCGGTTGAGGAAGATGCCGGCCACGGAGATGCAGAACATCACCGCGCCCAGCGCGAGCATGTGGCCCAGGGAAATCATGGCTTGGCCTCCTCGCCGCCGTCGTTCTTGGTTGCGGCCGGCTTCTCGGCCGCCATCTTGATCACGCGCAGGCGGTCGCCGGCCCTGACCATCGTCTGCGCGGTCGGGTCCTGCGTCTTCACGCCGGTGCGGCGGCGCAGGGTCAGCATCACCGCCGCGACCACCGCCACGGTCAGGATCACCGCGGCGAACTCGAACGGCAGCAGGTACTCGGTGAACAGGCTGCGCGCCAGCCAGGTGATGTTGGAGCTGTCGGCGGCCAGCGCGGCGGCGTTGTCGGCCGGGAACGCCTCGACCGAACGCGCCTTGATGCCGATCAGGGTCAGCATCTGCACCAGCATCACCACCGCGACCACGAGCCCGACCGGCAGGTAGCGCACCCAGCCTTCGCGCAGGCTGGAGGTGTCCACGTCGAGCATCATCACCACGAACAGGAACAGCACCATCACCGCGCCGACGTACACCAGCACCAGGGTCACGCCGAGGAACTCGGCGCCCACCAGCAGCCACACGCAGGCGACGGAGAAGAAGGTCAGGATCAGGCACAGCACGGCGTACACCGGGTTGCGCACGCTGATCACCGAGGCGGCGGCGACGCCGGCCACGACCGCGAAGAACCAGAAAGCGATATTCAACCAATCCATCTTCCGGTCCTCAGCGGTAAGCGGCGTCGGCGGCGCGGCGCTCGGCGATCTCGGCTTCCAGCCGATCACCCAGCGCCAGCAGCTGCGGCTTGGTGACGATGTTCTCGCCACGGTTCTCGAAGTGGTATTCGAGGACGTGGGTTTCCACGATCGAATCCACCGGGCAGCTCTCCTCGCAGAAACCGCAGAAGATGCACTTGAACAGGTCGATCTCGTAGCGGGTGGTGCGGCGGGTACCGTCCTCGCGCTTGGCCGAGTCGATGGTGATGGCCAGCGCCGGGCATACCGCCTCGCACAGCTTGCAGGCGATGCAGCGTTCCTCGCCGTTCGGGTAGCGGCGCAGCGCGTGCAGGCCACGGAAGCGCGGCGACTGCGGGAACTTCTCCATCGGGTACAGCACAGTGTACTTCGGCCGGAACGCGTATTTCAGCGTCAGCCACATGCCGGCGATCAGCTCCAGCAGCAGCAGGCTCTTGAAATAGTGGGTGATCTTTTTCATGAATCAAACGCCCCTCTGGATCACGCCGTAGAACACCATCAACGCGGTCACCGCGATCCACGCGATGGTCAGCGGGATGAACACCTTCCAGCCCAGACGCATGATCTGGTCGTAGCGGAAGCGCGGGAACGTGGCACGGAACCAGATGTACGAACTTGCGAAGAACAGCACCTTCAGCAGCAGCCACGGCCAGCCGCCGGTCCAGACCCAGTTGACCCACGGCGACACGTCGGCCGTGATCCAGCCCTGCAGCGGGCTCAGCCAGCCGCCGACGAAGAAGATCGAGATCAGGAAGCTGACCAGGATCATGTTGGCGTACTCGGCCAGGAAGAACAGCGCGAACGCACTGCCGGAGTACTCGACCATGTGCCCGGCGACGATTTCCGACTCACCCTCGACCACGTCGAACGGCGAACGGTTGGTCTCGGCCACGCCGGACACCCAGTACACGACGAACAGCGGCAGCAGCGGCAGCAGGAACCAGTCGAAGAAGCCCGAGCTGCCCTGCTGCGCCAGCACGATCTGGCTCAGGTTCAGGCTGCCGGCGGCGATCATCACGCCGACCAGGGCGAAGCCCATCGCGATCTCGTAGCTGACCATCTGCGCGGCCGAGCGCATCGCGCCGAGGAAGGCGTACTTGGAGTTCGACGCCCAGCCGGCCAGGATCACGCCATAGATGCCCAGCGAGGTCATCGCCAGCAGGTACAGCAGGCCGACGTTGGCGTTGGACAGCACCAGCTTGTAGTCGAACGGCACCACCGACCACGCCGCGAACGACGGCGCCAGCACGATCAACGGCGCCAGCACGTAGATCGCCTTGTGCGCGCTGGCCGGGCGGATGATTTCCTTGAACAGCAGTTTGAAGACGTCGGCGAACGCCTGGAAGATGCCCATGCCGACGTACATCGGCCCGTGGCGCACGTGCATCCAGCCGATCAGCTTGCGCTCCCAGACCACGTAGAAGGCCACCGAGATGATCACCGGCATGGCAATCAGCAGGATCTTCAGCACGGTCCACAGCACCAAGCCGATGTCGCCCAGCGACAGGAACCACTGGTACAGCGGGTCGACCGCGTTCAACAGCAACTCGTTCATGCAGCCACCACCGTTACCCGAGCGGCGCCCAGCGGCGCGGTGGCGCCGTGGCCCGATTCAATCCAGACCGTGCCGGCGGCGACGCGCGCGTCGACCACGACCGGCAGGGCCGCCTTGCCGGCATCGGTGCCGACCTTGGCCATCTGCCCTTCGACCAGTTGCAGGCGCGCGGCATCGTCGGCGTTGAGCACGATACGCGGCGCGTTGTTCAGCGGATGCGCCTGCAGCGCTTCGGCGCGGCGCACCACCGCGTCGGTGCGGTAGATCGCCGGGGTACAGGCCACTTCCAGGCCCTCGCCCGCCACCTGCGGCTGCGCCGAGGCGGCCACGGCGACCTGCACTGGCTGCAGGCCGGCACGCAGGCCGGCCAGGTCGGTGAAGTCGAAACCGGCCAGTTGCAGTTCGCCGCCCAGTGCGCGCAGCACGCGCCAGCCCTCGCGGGCCTCGCCCGGCAACTTGCCGCCGGCACGGGCCTGCTGGTCGCGGCCGTCGAGGTTGGTCAGGGTGGCGTCGATTTCCGGCAGCGCGCCGATCGGCAGGATCACGTCGGCGACGTCGCGGGTGGAGACACAGGCGAACTGGCTGAACGCCACGACCTTGCCTTCCAGCAGCGGCTTGCGCGCGGCCGGCGCATCGGCAAAGTCCAGACCCGGCTCGATGCCGTACAGCACGTAGGCCTTGCGCGGCTGCGCCAGCATCGCGCCCACGTCCTTGCCGGCCGGCAGCACGCCGACGCGCGACAGGCCGACGGCGTTGGCACCCTGCGGGATGCGGCACAGCCTGGCGCCGGTGGCGGTGGCGAACTCGCGCGCGGCGGCGCGGATCGCGGCGGCCTGCGGGTGGTTCTCGGCGATCGCGCCGACGATGACGACGGTGTTGCCGCCAGCCTTCACCGCCTCGCGCAGTTCCGCGTTGCCCAGCGCTTCGACGAACTTCGACGGGGCGACGATCTGCTTGCCTGCCAGGGTGAAGGCGAAATCGAAATCGACCGGGTTGACCGCGAAGATCTGCGCGCTCCTGCCGGTCTGCGCCTTGCGCAGGCGGGCGTGCAGCAGCGGCAGCTCGTGGCGGATGTTGCTGCCCAGCAGCACGATGCGGTCGGCGTTCTCGATCTCGGCCATCAGCAGGCCGAACGGCTCGGCCACGGCGGCGTCGGAGAAATCGCGGTTGTTGATGCGGTGGTCGATGTTCTGCGAACCCAGCCCCGCCGCCAAACGCGCCAGCAGCGCGCCTTCCTCGTTCGAGGTGGACGGGTGCACCAGCACGCCGAGGTCGTCGCCACGGTGGGCTTCGAGGATTTCACGGGCGGCGGCCAGGCCCTCGGCCCAGCTCACTTCCTGCCACTCGCCATTGACCTTGCGCAGCGGCTTGACCGCGCGGTCGGCGGCGTACAGGCCCTGGTGCGAGTAACGGTCGCGGTCGGACAGCCAGCACTCGTTGACCATCTCGTTGTCGCGCGGCACGGTGCGCAGCACTTCGCCGCGGCGCACGTGCAGGAACAGGTTCGAGCCCATCGCGTCGTGGTAACCCAGCGATTCGCGCGCGGTCAGCTCCCACGGGCGGGCGCGGAACTGGAACACCTTGTTGGTCAACGCGCCCACCGGGCACACGTCGATGACGTTGCCGGACAGTTCGGTGGTCAGCGGCTTGCCGTCATAGGTGCCGATCTGCAGGTTCTCGCCGCGGTACATGCCGCCCAGTTCATAGGTGCCGGCGATCTCCGCGGTGAAGCGGATGCAGCGGGTGCACTGGATGCAGCGGGTCATCTCGGTGGCGACCAGCGGGCCCATGTCCTCGTCGGCGACCACGCGCTTGCGCTCGTTGAAGCGGCTGACCGAACGGCCATAGCCGAGCGAGACGTCCTGCAGCTCGCATTCGCCGCCCTGGTCGCAGACCGGGCAGTCCAGCGGGTGGTTGATCAGCAGGAACTCCATCACCGAGCGCTGGTACTTGAGCGCCTTCTCGTTGCGGGTCTGGATCTTCATGCCGTCCATGACCGGCGTGGCGCAGGCCGGCGACGGCTTCGGCGACTTCTCCACGTCCACCAGGCACATGCGGCAGTTGGCCGCGATCGGCAGCTTCTCGTGGTAGCAGAAGCGCGGGATCGGGATGCCGGCCTTGTCGGCGGCCTGGATGATCATCGAGCCCTTGGGCGCGAACAGCGTCTGCCCATCGATCTCGATGGTGACGTGTCCTTCCGGCGCCACCGGCGCCTCGCTCGGGTTCACGGGTTGCGCGCTCATGCGGCAGCAGCCTCCACCTTCTTGCCGTCAACCATCGAATGACCGTTGACGATGTAGTACTCGAATTCGTCCCAGAACTGGCGCAGGAACCCCTGGATCGGCCACGCCGCCGCTTCGCCGAAGGCACAGATGGTGTGGCCCTCGATCTGCCCGGCGACGGTGCGCAGCTGGTGCAGGTCCTCCATCGTGGCCTTGCCGGCGACGATGCGCTCCAGCACCCGGTGCATCCAGCCGGTGCCCTCGCGGCACGGGGTGCACTGGCCGCAGGATTCCTTGTGGAAGAACTGGCTGATGCGGCAGGCGAACTTGACGCAGCACACGCTGTCGTCCAGCACCACGATGGCGCCCGAGCCCAGGCCGGTGCCGAGCGCGCGCAGGGTGTCGTAGTCCATCTGCAGGCCCTTGAGCTGCTCGGCCTTGAGCACCGGCATCGACACGCCGCCCGGCACCGCCGCCTTCAGCGTGCGGCCCGGACGCAGGCCGCCGGCCATTTCCAGCAGCTCGTCGAAGGTGGTGCCCAGCGGCACTTCGAAGTTGCCGCCCTTCTGCACGCAGCCGGAGACCGAGAAGATCTTCGGGCCGCCGTTGGCGGTCAGGCTCAGGCCCTTGAACCACTCCGGGCCGTTGCGGATGATCGCCGGCACCGAGGCATAGGTCTCGGTGTTGTTGATCGTGCTCGGCTTGCCGTACAGGCCGAAGTTGGCCGGGAACGGCGGCTTGTAGCGCGGCTGGCCCTTCTTGCCTTCCAGCGACTCCATCAGCGCGGTTTCCTCGCCGCAGATGTAGGCGCCGGCGCCCAGCGCGCCGTAGATGTCGATGTCCACGCCGCTGCCCAGCACGTTCTTGCCCAGCCAGCCGTGCTTGTAGGCATCGGCCAGGGCCTGCTCGAAATGCTCGAACGGCTCGTGGTGGAACTCGCCGCGCAGGTAGTTGTAGGCCACGGTGGAGCCGGTGGCGTAGCAGGCGATCGCCATGCCCTCGACCACCGAATGCGGGTTGTAGCGCAGGATGTCGCGGTCCTTGCAGGTGCCCGGCTCGGATTCGTCCGAGTTGCACAGGATGTACTTCTGCGGCGCGTCCTTGGGCATGAACGACCACTTCAGGCCGGTCGGGAAGCCCGCGCCGCCGCGGCCGCGCAGGCCGGACTGCTTGACCATCTCGATGACGTCGGCCGGCGCGATCTTCTCTTCGAGGATCCTGCGCAGCGCGGCGTAGCCGCCGGTCTTGAGGTAGTTCTCGTACGACCACGGGGTGTCGTAGTGCAGCGTGGTGTAGACCACCTGGTGCGGAAGCGGCGCCGGTCCGACCGGGCCCTTGGATTCGTGGTGTGCCATGCCTTACTCCAGCCCGTCCAGCAGCGCGTCGACCTGGTCCAGCGTCAGGCGCTCGTGGTAGTGGCCGTTGATGACCATCATCGGCGCGCCCGCGCAGCCGGCCAGGCACTCCTCCTCGCGCTTGAGGTAGACGCGGCCGTCCGCGGTCGATTCGCCGTGCTTGATGCCCAGCTTCTTCTCGCAGTGGCGCACGATGTCCTCGGCGCCGTTGAGCCAGCAGCTGATGTTGGTGCAGATGGCGACGTTGTTGCGGCCGACCTTCCCGGTCTCGAACATCGAGTAGAAGCTGGCGACCTCGTAGGCCCACACGAACGGCAGGTCCAGGTACTTGGCCACCGCGGCGATCAGCTCGTCGTTGAGCCAGCCCTGGTTCTGCTCCTGCGCGGCATGCAGGCCCTGCAGCACCGCCGAGCGCTTGCGCTCAGGCGGGAACTTCGCCAGCCAGTGATCGATGTGAGCACGGGTCTTGTCGCTCAACACCACCATCGGGTCGACGTCGCGCGCCGCCTCGAAATTGCCTGTCGCCTTCATCGGCCGACCTCAACGAATACCGGATTCTTGGAAACCGATGCCCGCGGCAGCGAAGCCGCGCAGGCACCGGGCGTTGTGCGATGGCCCGGCATTACCGGTCGACCTCGCCGAACACGAGGTCGTAGGTGCCGACCATCGCCACCACGTCGGCCAGCATGTGGCCACGCACCACCGAGTCGATCGACGACAGGTGGGCGAAGCCGGGCGCGCGCAGGTGCGCGCGGAACGGCTTGTTGGCACCGTCGGACACCAGGTAGCAGCCGAACTCGCCCTTGGGGGCTTCCACCGCGGCGTAGGTTTCGCCGGCCGGCACGCAATAGCCTTCGCTGAACAGCTTGAAGTGGTGGATCAGGGCTTCCATGTCTTCCTTCATTTCCGCCCGCTTCGGCGGCGCGACCTTGAAGTTCCTGACCATGACCGGGCCGGGGTTGGCCTTCAGCCACTGCACGCACTGCTTGACGATGCGGTTGGATTCGCGCATCTCGGCGACGCGGACCAGGTAGCGGTCGTAGCAGTCGCCTTCCTTGCCCAGCGGGATGTCGAAGTCCACCGCGTCGTACTTGGCGTAGGGCTGCTTCTTGCGCAGGTCCCACTCGATGCCCGAGCCACGCAGCATCACGCCGGTCATGCCCCATGCCAGCGCATGTTCCGGGGTGACCACGCCGATGCCGACGGTGCGTTGCTTCCAGATGCGGTTGTCGGTGAGCAGGGTCTCGTATTCGTCGACGCGCTTGGGGAACTCGTTGGTGAAGTTCTCCAGGAAGTCCAGCAGCGAGCCTTCGCGGGCGGCGTTCAGGCGCTTGAGCGCGCCGCCCTTGTGCCAGCGCGACTCCTTGTACTTCGGCATCGCGTCCGGCAGGTCACGATAGACGCCGCCCGGACGGTAGTAGGTCGCGTGCATGCGCGCGCCGGACACCGCTTCGTAGCAGTCCATCAGCTCCTCGCGCTCGCGGAATGCATACAGCATCACCGCCATCGCGCCGAGGTCGAGCGCGTTCGAACCCAGCCACATCAGGTGGTTCAGGATGCGGGTGACCTCGTCGAACAGGGTGCGGATGTACTGCGCGCGCTCCGGCGCCTCGATGCCCATCAGGGTTTCGATGGCGCGCACGTAGGCGTGCTCGTTGCACATCATCGAGCAGTAGTCCAGCCGGTCCATGTAGCCGATGGACTGGTTGAACGGCTTGGACTCGGCCAGCTTCTCGGTGGCACGGTGCAGCAGGCCGACGTGCGGATCGGCGCGAACGATGGTTTCGCCGTCCATCTCCAGGATCAGGCGCAGCACGCCGTGCGCGGCCGGATGCTGCGGGCCGAAGTTCATGGTGTAGTTGCGGATCTCCTGCCGAGCTTCGGCGGGATTGCTGGCGAACGCTTCGTGCGCCTGCTGGAACTCGTTCACTTGCTTGCCTCCGTCTGCGCGCGCTCGCCTTCGGCGGTCTGGTAGCGGGCGTCGTCGCGGATCACGCGGGCCACGCCGACGCGCGGCTCGACCGAGGTCACCGGCTCGTAGACCACGCGCTTCTTCTCTTCGTCGTAACGCACTTCGACGTTGCCGATCAGCGGGAAATCCTTGCGGAACGGGTGGCCGACGAAGCCGTAGTCGGTCAGGATCCGGCGCAGGTCCGGGTGGCCCTCGAAGATCACGCCGTACAGGTCGAACGCCTCGCGCTCGAACCAGTTCAGGCCCGGCCACACGCCGGTCAGCGAAGCCACCACCGGCAGCGACTCACTCGGCGCGAAGCAGCGGATGCGCAGCAGCTGGTTGTGCTTATAGGAGCGCAGCTGGACGACGACGGCGAAGCGCTGCTGCGGCATCGTGTCGGGCTGCGCCCCTTCGCCGCCTTCCTCGTGGCTGGGGAACTCGCCCCAGGCGAAGCGGCCGGTGGCCTTGCCCTCGACGCCGCGGCTGAAGCCCTGCGAGGACACGTCGGCGGTGTCCCACTCGTCGCTGCCGTAGCCGAGGTAATCGACGCCGCACAGGTCGGTGGCGTGCTCGAAGCCGAGCTCGTCGCGCAGCGCCAGCGCCGTGGCATGCCAATCGGCCGCGGGAACCTCCAGCGTCACTTCGCCGCGCGGTTCGACCACGGTGATCTGCGCACCGGCGAAGCGCGCGCGAAGTCGGTCGATGAGTGGTGCTGCTTGCTGGGCCATGAGGCTGGCGTGCTCTTGAACTTGAAGGGGAATCAGCGGGCGATGGTCTGGGTGCGCCAGATCTTCTTCTGCAGCTGCAGGATGCCGTAGACCAGCGCCTCGGCGGTCGGCGGGCAACCCGGGACGTAGACGTCCACCGGCACCACGCGGTCGCAGCCACGCACCACCGAATAGGAATAGTGGTAGTAGCCGCCGCCATTGGCGCAGCTGCCCATCGAGATCACCCACTTCGGGTCGGGCATCTGGTCGTAGACCTTGCGCAGCGCCGGGGCCATCTTGTTGACCAGGGTGCCGGCGACGATCATCACGTCGGACTGGCGCGGCGACGGGCGGAACACCACGCCGTAGCGGTCCAGGTCCAGGCGCGAGGCGCCGGCGTGCATCATTTCCACCGCGCAGCAGGCCAGGCCGAAGGTCATCGGCCACATCGAGCCGGTGCGCGCCCAGTTCAGCAGGGCGTCGACGCTGGTGGTCACGTAGCCCTTGTCGAGCAGCGGGTTGTCGCCTTCGGGGCGCAGGATGTCGTCAACCCGCCCTTCCGGGATGGGGTTGTTCATCAGGCCATCGAGCGTCTGAATCACTCCCATTCCAGCGCTCCCTTCTTCCACACATAGATAAAGCCGAGGAACAGCATGCCCACGAACAGGCCCATTGTGACGAGCGAGCGGGCGCCCAGCTCCATGAACACCTGGGTCCAGGGCACGATGAAGATGATTTCCAGGTCGAAGACGATGAACTGGATGGCGATCAGGTAGTAGCGCACGTCGAACTTCATGCGCGCGTTCTCGAACGCCTCGAAGCCGCATTCATACGGCGAGAGTTTCTGCTCGTCGGGGCTGCGGGGACCAAGGAAGCGACCGACCAGCATCAGAGCGATGCCAATGCCGGTGGCGACGATCAGGAACAGCAGGGACGGCAAATATTCGGCCAGCACAGCGATTCTCTCTTGCCTCTGCCCGGGCACCTGCGGGTGCCAAGGCATGGGGTTGACGGGATTTGCCACGGCGGGTGCTGCCGCAACCCGCGTACCCGCGTACGAACAATGGTGCCCAAGAGGGGACTCGAACCCCTACGACTCTCGTCGCTACCACCTCAAGGTAGTGCGTCTACCAATTCCGCCACCTGGGCTTTGCATCCGCGCATCTGCCTGCGCAGTGCGCCGCGCATTGTAACCGTCTTCAGTCTTTGTGTGCGCTTTCGGCGGGCTTTTCTTCGCCCTGTTGCGTGGCATTTTCGGCCGGAGCGGCAGCCGGCGGCACTTCGGCTTCGGCCGGCACGGTCGCCTGCGGCACGGCCTGCAGTTCGCTCACCGGCGCCGCCGGCGCTTCGATCTGCGACATCACGCCCAGGCCCTCGTCGGCGGGGCGGCTGCCGCGGCTGGCGTACCAGGCCATGAACAGGCTGATGCCGAAGAACACCACGGCCAGCCACTTGGTGCTCTTGGACATGAAATTGGACGCGCCGCGCGCGCCGAACACCGTGCCCGAGGCACCGGCACCGAACCCCGAACCGGCGGCCGCACCGGAACCGCGCTGCATCAGGATCAGCGCGATCATCGCGATCGCCACCAGCACATAGATCACATTGAGGATCGTCATCAACATCGCAAAACCGTCCCGGACATTTCGTTAGCGGCTGGCCGCCGCCTGTGCGATGGCCAGGAAATCGGCAGCCACCAGCGAGGCGCCGCCCACCAGCCCGCCATCGACGTCGGGCTGCGCAAACAGCTCGGCGGCGTTGTCGGGCTTGACGCTGCCGCCATACAGGATCGGCAACGAATCGGCGATTCTAGCATCGCGCCCGGCAACTTCGCCACGGATGAACGCATGCACGGCCTGCGCCTGCCCCGGGGTGGCGGTGCGGCCGGTGCCGATGGCCCAGACCGGCTCGTAGGCCACCACCGCCCGCGCGAAGGCGGCCACGCCGGCCAGTTCCAGCACCGGCGCCAGCTGCGCGGCGATGACCTGCTCGGTCGCCCCGGCCTCGCGCTGCTCCAGCGTCTCGCCCACGCACAGCACCGGGACCAGCCCGGCATTGGCCGCGGCGACGAACTTGCGCGCCACCAGTTCGCTGCTTTCATGGTGGTACTGGCGGCGCTCGGAATGGCCGACCAGGCCGTAACCCGCCCCCACGTCCACCAGCATCGACGCCGACACCTCGCCGGTATAGGCGCCCTTTTCGTTGCTGCTGACGTCCTGCGCACCGAAGGCCAGCGCCGTGCCCTCGAAATCCTCGACGAGGTCGCCCAGATAGGGCAGCGGCGGCAGGATCACCAGTTCCACCCCTTCCAGCGGCAGGCCGGCGGCCACCTGCCCCACCAGCTCGCTGGCGAATTGACGGCTGCCATGCAGCTTCCAGTTACCGGCAACGATCTTGCGACGCATTCAGGAACGACTCCCTTGAAAAGTGGGCGAAGGATAGCCCACTACAGACAGCCGCAGGACAAGCGGCGGACAACCCGGGACAAACCCGATATTCCGGGTAGTGCCGGCCGCTGGCCGGCAACCGCAACAATGACAGGGTAGGTCGGGGCTGCGTCCCCGACGCTTGATGTCGAATGCATGGAGCGTCGGGGACGTAGCCCCGACCTGCGGATGGCGAGGAGTGCGAGGTTGCCGGCCAGCGGCCGGCACTACCCGCAAGTACAAAGGCCGCCTCGCAGCGGCCTCCGTTGCTTACTTCAGCTTGATCTCGCGCAGGCGCTCTTCGAGGAAGCCGTGGGCGGTGATCGGCTCCGGGTAGCGGCTGGGGTTGTCGGCGCTGATGCACGAGGGCAGCACGTCGATCAGGAAATCCGGGTTCGGGTGCAGGAAGAACGGCACCGAGTAGCGCGGCTGCCGCGCCAGGTCGCCCGGCGGGTTGACCACGCGGTGGATGGTGGACGGGTACACATGGTTGGTCAGGCGCTGCAGCATGTCGCCGATGTTGACCACGATGGTGTCCGCGTCCGAGGTGAACGGCACCCACTCGCCCTCGTGCGACTGCACCTCCAGCCCGGCGGCGCTGGCGCCGACCAGCAGGGTGATGAAGTTGATGTCGCCATGCGCGCCGGCGCGCACGTTGGGGATGTCGTCGGTGGTGATCGGCGGGTAGTGGATCGGGCGCAGGATCGAGTTGCCGTTGTTGGTCTTGTCGGCGAAATAATCCTGCGGCAGGCCGATGTGCAGCGCCAGCGCCGACAGCACCCGCGAACCCAGCGCATCGAGCTTCTGGTACAGGCCGTAGCCATGCTCGCGGAAGCCCGGCACTTCGTCCGGCCACAGGTTCGGCGGCATCACCGCGCGGTACTTGGAGTCGTCGGCGATCTCGCGGCCGATGTGCCAGAACTCCTTGAGGTCGAAGTGCTTGGAGCCCTTGGCGGTTTCCACCCCGAACGGAGTGTAGCCACGGGCGCCACCGCCGCCGGGGACGTGGTACTGCTTCTTCACTTCCTCGGGCAGGGCGAAGAACGCCTTGAACACGCCGTAGGCGGCGTCGATGTCGGCCTGGGCGATGCCGTGGTTGCGGATGCCGGCAAAGCCCCACTGGCGGTAGGCCGCGCCCAGCTCGGCCACGAAGGCGTCGCGGTCGCTGTCGAAGCGGGTGATGTCGAGGGTGGGAATGCGGGAACTCACGGGACTACTCCTGGGGAAGAATCGGGGCGCCGACGTTGCCGCCGCGCCCTGGTGAATGCATTAATCCGGCTCAGGCCACCCCGGCGGCGGTCCTGACCGCGTCGGCGAGGCGCTCGAGCGTGGCCTGCACCAGCCCGGCATCGTCGGCCTCCACCGTCACCCGCACCACCGGCTCGGTGCCGGACGGGCGCAGGAAGGCGCGGCCGCGGCCGGCCACCGCCTGCTGCGCGGCCGCCAGCGCCGCCACCACCGCGTCGGACTGCACCATCGCCTTGGCCGGCACGCCCTGCCCGACCCGGACGTTGACGGTCTGCTGCGGCACCCGGCTCAGGCCAGCCAGCGCCTGCTGCAGGGTGATGCCGCGGTGCTTGAGCACTTCCAGCACCTGCAGGGCGCTGATGATGCCGTCGCCGGTGGTCGCCCGGTCCAGGCACAGCAGGTGGCCAGAGGCTTCGCCGCCGAGCACGCCGTCGTGCTCCAACAGCGCCTGGTGGACGTAGCGGTCGCCGACGTTGGCGCGGATGAAGCCGATGCCCGCCTTCGCCAATGCCTGCTCGAAGCCGAAGTTGGTCATCAGCGTGCCCACCACCGGGCCGCGCAGGCGGCCGCTGGCCTGCCAGTCCAGCGCCAGCAGGTACAGCAGGTCGTCGCCGTCGTGGACGTTGCCGTCACCGTCCACGAACAGCAGGCGGTCGCCGTCGCCGTCGAAGGCGACGCCCAGGTGCGCGCCAACCGCGCGCACGCGTTCGGCCAATGCTTCCGGATGCAGCGAACCGACGCCGTCGTTGATGTTCACGCCATTGGGCTCGACGCCGATGGCATCGACGCTGGCGCCCAGTTCGCGCAGCACCAGCGGCGCCACCTGGTAGGTCGCGCCATGCGCGCAGTCCACCGCGATGCGCATGCCGGACAGGTCGAAGTCGCGCGGCACCGAGTTCTTGCAGGCCTCGACGTAGCGCCCGATGGCGTCGCGGGTACGCACCGCCTTGCCCAGCTGCTCGGACGGCACGGTCGAGAACGGCAGGTCGAGCGCGGCCTCGATCGACAGCTCGGTGGCGTCGTCGAGCTTCTCGCCCTGCGCGGAGAAGAACTTGATGCCATTGTCGTGGTGCGGGTTGTGCGAGGCGGAAATGACGATGCCGCCGTCGGCGCGCAGCGAGCGGGTCAGGTGCGCCACCGCCGGGGTCGGCATCGGCCCCATCAGCTGCACGTGCACGCCGGCGGCGACCAGCCCGGCCTCCAGCGCGGCCTCGAACATGTAGTTGGAGATGCGGGTGTCCTTGCCGATCACCACCAGCGGCTTGCGGCCGGTGCCCCGCGCCTGCAGCGCCTTCACCAGCGTCTGCCCGTAGGCGTTGCCCAGGCGCAGCACGAAATCGGCGGAAATCGCCCCTTCGCCGACCCGGCCACGGATGCCGTCGGTGCCGAAATACCTGCGCGCGGCCATCAGGCTGCCGCCGTATCGTCGCCCGGGCGCGACTGGCGCATCAGCATCGCCAGCAGGTCGGCCAGGCGCTCGCGCATCTGCCGACGGTCGCAGATCTGGTCGATGGCGCCGTGCTCGAGCAGGAACTCCGAGCGCTGGAAGCCTTCGGGCAGCTTCTCGCGCACGGTCTGCTCGATCACGCGCGGGCCGGCGAAGCCGATCAGCGCCTGCGGCTCGGCGATGTTGATGTCGCCCAGCATCGCGAACGAGGCCGACACGCCGCCGGTGGTCGGGTGGGTGAGCACCGAGATGTACGGCAACCCGGCCTCGCGCAGCTTGGCCAGCGCGGCCGAGGTCTTGGCCATCTGCATCAGCGAGAACAGGCCTTCCTGCATGCGTGCGCCGCCGCTGGCGGAGAAGTTGACGAACGGGCAGCCCAGCTCCAGGGCGGTTTCGGCGGCCAGCGCGAAGCGCTCGCCGACCACCGAGCCCATCGAGCCGCCCATGAAGGCGAAGTCGAACGAGGACGCCACCAGCGGGCGGCCCTTGAGGGTGCCGCGCATCGCCACCAGCGCGTCGTACTCGCCGGTGTTCTTCTGCGCGGCCTTGATCCGCTCGGCGTACTTCTTCTGGTCCTTGAACTTGAGCAGGTCGGTCGGGCCGAGGCGGGCCGCGATCTCGGTGGTGCTGTCGGCATCGAACAGCGCCGCCAGGCGGGCGCGGGCGCGGATCGCCATGTGGTGGCCGCACTTCGGGCAGACCTCCAGGTTCTCCTCCAGCTCCGGCCGGTACAGCGCCGCGCCGCAGCTGCTGCACTTTTCCCACAGGCCCTCGGGGACGCTGCGTTTCTTGGTCGGCGAGTTGTCGGTGCGGATGCCGGACGGCATCAATTTGCTGATCCAGCTCATGCGGGATGACGGTTCCGTTCAGGGCGGCCGGGGGCCGCGAGAAGGCCGACAGTCTAGCGCGCGGCGGCAAACCGACGGTAGCGTACAGCGCCCGGCGCCCCTGCCCCGTACCGCCCGAAAACCGCCGTGACCATCCATTTCCGCCAGATCGACAGCCCGCTGGGGCCGCTCACCGTGTCCGCGTCCGAGAACGGGCTGCATGCGGTCGAGTTCCCGGAAGACGACTGGTTCCTGCCCCGCGATGGCTGGCGCGAGGCCGACCATCCGCTGCTGTCACGGGCGCGGGTGCAGCTGGACGAATACTTCGCCGGGCACAGGCGCGCCTTCGACCTGCCGCTGGCGCCGCAGGGCACGCCGTTCCAGCGCGAAGTCTGGTTCGCCCTGGCGGACATTCCCTATGGACAGACCAGTACCTACGCGCAGCTGGCCGCGCGGCTGGGGCGCCCCGGCGCCAGCCGCGCGGTGGGCGCGGCCAATGGCCGCAACCCTTTGGGCATCATCCTGCCCTGCCACCGCGTGGTCGGCGCCAATGGCGCGTTGACCGGGTTCAGCGGCGGGCTGGAGGCCAAGCGGTTTTTGCTGGAACTGGAAGGGGCGTTGCCGAAGCCGGCCACCGATCTGTTCGGCCAAGCAATATAGGAGTCAACTGTCATTTC
>NZ_LDJP01000042.1 GCF_001431505.1 Stenotrophomonas daejeonensis | reverse complement strand
ACCTTCCCCCGCAGGGGGAAACAAATTCACCACGAGGATTCGCCATGCCCCGACACCGACGCCCCGCCACCGTCCTTGCCGCCACGCTGCTCGCCTCGCTGGTGGCCTTGGGCGGCTGTTCCTCCGGCAATGACCAAACCGCCGCCACCGCGCAGGCGCAAACCGCGGAGGTCAGCGGCGCGCCATTGATACCGCGCCCGGTTTCGCTGCAACTCGGCGAAGGCCGCTACACCGTCGACAACGCCACCGGCATCCATGCGCAGGGCGAGGCCGCAGGCCACGTGGCGGCGCAGTTCATCGAACTGCTGGGCAGGACCACGCCGCTGCAGCTGAAAACCACCAATGGCGCCGCCGGCATCAGCTTCCGCCTCGTCGAAGCCGCCGAAGGCGCATCGCCGGAAGCCTACGTGCTGGACATCGGCAACGACGGCATCAGCATCGAAGCCGGCGACGAGCGCGGCCTGTTCTACGGCGCAATGTCGCTGTGGCAGCTGCTGGCCGGGCAGCAGGCCGGTGCGGTGTCGTTGCCGGCCATGCACGTCGAGGACGCGCCGCGCTTCGGCTGGCGCGGGCTGATGCTGGATTCGGCGCGGCACTTCTGGAGCGTGGAGCAGGTCAAGTCGATGATCGACGCGATGGCCGTGCACAAGCTCAACACCTTCCACTGGCACCTCACCGACGACCAAGGCTGGCGCATCGAGATCAAGCGCTACCCCAAGCTCACCGAAATCGGCGGCTGCCGCGTGCCGCAGGGCGATGCCGGGCGCAAGGCCGATGGCTCGCCGAACCTGTACTGCGGCCATTACACGCAGGAGCAGATCCGCGACGTGGTGGCCTACGCCGCCGCGCGCCACATCACCATCGTCCCCGAGATCGACGTGCCCGGCCATGCGCAGGCGGCGGTGGCGGCCTACCCCGAGCATGGCGTGGTCGATGGCCCGACCGAGCCGTCGCACAACTGGGGCGTGAACCCCTACCTGTTCAACCCGCGCGAGGAAACGCTGCAATTCCTCGAAGGCATCCTCACCGAAGTGATCGACCTGTTCCCCGGTGCCTACATCCACATCGGCGGCGACGAGGCGGTGAAGTACCAGTGGCAGGCTTCCCCGCAGGTGCAGGCGCATATCCGCGCGCTCGGCCTGAAGGACGAGGAAGCGATGCAGTCGTACATGCTCAAGCGGCTGGATCGATTCCTCGAAGCACACGACCGCAGGCTGATCGGTTGGGACGAGATCATCGAGGGCGGGTTGCCGCCGCAGGCCACGGTAATGTCCTGGCGCGGCACCGAGGGCGGCATCGAGGCGGCCACCCACGGGCATGACGTGGTGATGACGCCGGGCCACACGCTGTACCTGGACTTCCTGCAGACCGACCTGCCGGACGAACCGCCGGGCCGGCCGAAGTTCACCCCGATGCAGAAGATCCACGCCTTCGACCCGGTGCCGGAACAACTGACGCCCGAGCAGCGCAAGCACGTGCTCGGCGTGCAGGCCAACGTGTGGACCGAACACATGCGCCTGTTCGAGCGCGTGCAGCACAACGTGTTCCCGCGCATGGCGGCGCTGGCCGAAATCGCGTGGTCGCCGGTCGAGGGCAAGGATTACGACGAATTCCTCACCCGTCTGCCGGCGCAGTTGCAGCGCTACAAGGCACTGGGCATCCCGTATGCGCAGACCGCGCTGTCGGTGGCGATGCAGCGCCGGGACGACCGCGCCAACGGCACGGTGACGGCCGAATTGTCCAACCCGATGGGCTATGCCGACATCCGCTACACCACCGACGGCAGCGCGCCCACCGCGCAATCGCCGGCCTACGATGGCCCATTGACCCTGCCGGTGCCGGCCACGCTGAAGGCCGCCGCCTTCTTCGACGGCAGGCCGCTGGCCGACGCCGCCAGCAGCTGGACGCTGGACGCCGCCTCGCTGCTGAGCCGCAACGACAAGACGCTGGCGCAATGCCCGCAGGGCGGCCGGCTGCTGCTGCGGCTGGAGGACGACAACCCGCTCGACGGCCCGCGCGAGAACTTCGACGTGAGCATCTTCAACCCGTGCTGGCTGTGGGAGAACGCGCAGTTGCAGGACGTGGCCAGCATCCACGTCCGCGCCGGGCGCCTGCCCTACAACTTCGGCCTGCTGCGCGAGGAGGAAGCCAGGCGCGGTTTCCGCAAGCCGGTCGCCGCGCATGGCGAGTTCGAGGTGCGCGACGGCTGCGAAGGCCCGGTGCTGGCCTCGGTGCCGCTGCCGGAGGCGCCGGGCACGGATGGATTCATCGAGCTGGACGCGCCGTTGCATGCGCCGGCCAACGACGTCGCCAACCTGTGCATGACCTTCAGCGGCGATACCCGGCCGCAGATGTGGGTGTTGAAGCAGGTGACGCTGCAATAACCCGTAGCAGCGGGGCTTGCCCCGCTGTGGCTTCACCGGGAAAGCCACGTGCCGGGCAAGCCCGGCACCTACGGGGGTTGCCTCGTCATCGGCGCGGCTGCAAGCGCAGCAACAGGTCGCGCAGCGGCGTGAACGCCGTCATCAGGCCAACCGACACACCCACCGTGTTGGCCAGCGCATCGAACGGATCGGCACTGCGGGTTTCAGTCAACGCGCCCTGCGCAAATTCGATGCACACGCCCATCGCCACCAGCGCCACGCCCACGGCCAGCAGCACGCAGCCGCGGCGGAACAGCTGCACCGCACCGGCGGCCAACAGGAAGTAGGCGGCGAAGTGTTCCAGCTTGTCGCTGTTTTCCGGCAGCGGCGGCAGTGGCGGCGGCGGAACCAAGCACACCACGATCACTGCCAGCACCGCCGACGCCCACAGCGTGGCCCAGAACCGATGGTGCCGCAGCGGCTTGAACATGCCGTTCACAAGCCCGCCGCTCACAGGCGCCAGGTCAAGTCGCCCATCGCGAACGCGGCCGACAGGTCCACGTCGCGGCTGAAGCCCATCACCTGGAAACGCTCGCCCATCTCGGTCGGCAGGGTCAGGCGCTTGAACTGCTCGCGCAGGCGCACGCGCCCGACTTCGTCGGTGTGCTCGTCGGCGGCTTCCAGCAACTCGGCAATGCCGTTGCCGAGCAGGAACCCGGCCTGGTGGCCATAACCGGCCAGCTCGAAGCCGGCGCCGGTGCCCGCCTCGGCCAGCGCGGTGAAATCCACCGAGGCGGTGATGTCCTGCAGGCCCGGCCACCGGTATACGTCGTTGTGCACGCGGTGACGGTAGAACGCGCGCACGGTGCCGTCGCTGCGGTCGTCCTGGTAGAACTCGTCGCGCACGTAGCCGTAATCGACGAACAGCATCGCGCCGCGGCGCAGGCCGCCGGCCACTGCCTGTATCCAGTACGGCAGCTGCGGCAGCAGTTCCGAACGATAGCCGTTGGCGAACGGGCGTTCGAGGTAACGCTCGACATGGCGCACCGCCGCGTGCAGCAGCATGTCCGCCGGCTGTGCGCCGCGCACGAAGCGGCCTTCGCCATCGAGTTCGACCGTTTCCTCGTACACCTCGCCTTCGTCGATGAAGAAGCGCGGCGTCGGCAGCGCGTCGATCACCTCGTTGGCGAACAGCACGCCGTCCCACTCGTCCTCGAACGGGCGGTCCAGCCATTCCACGCGGGCGAACAGCGCCGGTTCCAACGCTTCGCGCAGGCGATGGCGCTGGCGCTGGCGCAGGTCGGCGCTGGGTTCGAGGATCGCGTAGCGCGCCGGCGCCGCGTCCAGCTCGGCCAGCCGCTTCAGCGCGGCCTCGGCGAAGGCGCCGCTGCCGCCGCCCAGTTCCAGCACGCGCGCCTGCGCGCCGAGTTCGCGCAGTACCGGCGCCAGCGCGTTGGCGGTGGTCGCGGCGAACAGCGTGCCCAGCTCCGGCGCGGTGACGAAATCGCCGGCGGCACCGAACTTGCTGGCGCCGGCGCTGTAATAGCCCCAGCCCGGCGCGTACAGCACCAGTTCCATGAAGCGCGAGAACGGCATCGCGCCGCCCTGCGCCATGATCTCCGCGCGCAGGTGCGCGGCCAGCTGCTCGCTGTGGGCCAGCGCATCGGGTTCGGGCAGGGGCAGGTCGGAATGCATGGGACGGCGGTTTGCGGGGACAATGCACAGGATAGCCGAGCAAGGAAACCGCAGATGACCGACCCGCAACGTGTAGCCCTGGTGACCGGCAGCGCGCGCCGCATCGGCGCGGCCATCGCCCGCCACCTGCATGCGCACGGCTACCGGCTGGCGCTGCATGCGCACCACTCCGGCGAAGAGCTGCAGGCGCTGGCCTTCGACCTGGAAAGCGAGCGCCCCGGCAGCGTGCTGGCGGTGCAGGCCGACCTGCGCGAGCCGCAGGCGCTGCCGGACCTGGTCGAGCAGGTGGTGGCGCATTTCGGCCAGCTCGACGCACTGGTCAACAACGCCTCCAACTTCTTCCCCACGCCGTTCGGGCAGGTAACGGCGGCGCAATGGGACGAGCTGTTCGCGGTCAACGCGCGCGCGCCGTTCTTCCTCGCCCAGGCCGCCGCCCCGTACCTGCGCAGCCAGCGCGGGGCCATCGTCAACCTGACCGACGTGCATGCCACCCGGCCATTGCGCGAGCACCCAGCCTATTCGGCGGCGAAGGCGGCGCTGGAGATGACCACGCGCACGCTGGCGCTGGAACTGGCCCCGCACGTGCGGGTCAATGCCGTGGCGCCCGGCGCGATCCTGTGGCCGGAACAGGGCAAGAGCGAGCCGGACAAGCGCAGGCTGATGGAGCGCACCCCGCTGGCGCGCACCGGCACCCCGCACGAGATCGCCGCGGCGGTGCGCTGGCTGCTCGACGATGCAGGCTACGTCACCGGGCAGACGCTGTGGCTGGATGGCGGGCGGATGCTGACCTGAACCTGCCTCGCGGGAGCCTGCCTTCGCGCGCGCTGAGGCTATTCGTGGATGCCTCTGCGCCACGTAGGTACCGGGCTTGCCCGGTACGGGCTTTATCGGGAATGCCCCATGCGGGGCAAGCCCCACATCTACGGGCGCTCCCGCGCCTCACCCGGTGTTCTGCACACCCTGCGAGACACCATTGACGCAGGCCACCAGCGCGCGCAGCAGCGCCTCGTCCTCGCGGCCGCTCTGGCGCCAGCGGCGCAGCAGGTCCACCTGCAGGGTGCTGATCGGGTCGATGTAGGGGTTGCGCAGGCGGATCGACAGCGCCAGCCGCGGGTCGTGCTCCAGCAGTTCCTGCTGGCCGCTCAGGCGCTTGACCCAATGCGCGGTCAGCGCCAGTTCGTCGCGGATCAGCGGGAAGAAGCGCGCGTGCAGCGGCCCGGCCAGCGTCGAGAACTGTTCGGCGATGTCGATGTCGCCCTTGCTCAGCACCATCGCCATGTCGTCGAGGAAGGTGGCGAAGAATGGCCAGTCGTGCGCCATCTCCAGCAGCGTGTCCTCGTGGCCGGCGGCAGCGGCCGCCTGCAGGCCGCTGCCGACGCCGAACCAGCCGGGGATCACCGCGCGCGCCTGGCTCCACGCGAACACCCACGGGATCGCGCGCAGGTTGGACAGCGCGGCGTTCTGGCCGAGCCGGCGCGAGGGCCGCGAGCCCAGCGTCATCCGCTCGATCACGTCGATCGGCGTGGCCTGCCGGAAGTAGTCCATGAACTGCGGGTCGCCGACGAAGGCGCGGTAGGTACGCGAACTCTCGCTGGCGACGATGTCCATCACCGGCTTCCAGCGCGCCTCGCGCGGCTCCGGCGCGCGCGGGCGCAGGCTGGCGCGCAGCACCGCGCCGGCGGCCTGCTCCAGCGAGCGCAGCGCCAGCGCGCGGATGCCGTACTTGCGGTGGATCACCTCGCCCTGCTCGGTCACCCTCAAGCGCCCGCCGATACTGCCGCGCGGCGAGGCATCGACCGCATGCGTGGTCTTGGTCCCGCCACGGCTGAGCGAGCCGCCGCGGCCGTGGAAGAAACTCAGCCGCACGCGCTGTTCGCTGGCGGCGTTGAGCAGTTCCACCTGCGCCTGCTGCAGGCCCCAGCGCGAGGCGGCGATGCCGCCGTCCTTGCCGCTGTCCGAATAGCCCAGCATCACCATCTGCACGTCGCCGCGCGCGCGCAGGTGGGCGCGGTAGACCGGGTCGGCCAGCAGGTCGCGCAGGGTGGCGGTGCCGCGGCGCAGGTCGTCCACGGTTTCGAACAGCGGCGCAATGTCCAGCGGCACCGCGCCCTGCGCGTCGACCAGGCCGCCGCGGCGCGCCAGCGCCAGCACCGCCAGCACGTCGCCGCGGTCGTGCGCCATCGAGATGATGTAGGTGCCCAGCGCATCGGTGCCGTGGCGGCGGCGCGCGTCGGCCAGCGCGGCGAACGCCTTGTCCAGGCGCTGGCCGGTTTCGTCGTTGCCGGGCGGCAGCGCGGCCTCGCCGGCCGCATACGGCGACAGCGTGCCGGCGCGCGCTTCGTCGTCGAGCGCATCGAATGCCTCCTGCCCGCCCAGCACCTCGGCCAGCGCGCGCGAATGCACGCTCGACTCCTGGCGCACGTCCAGCCGCGCCAGGTGGAAGCCGAAGGTGCGTACCCGCCACAGCAGCCGGCGCACCGAGAACCAGCCGGCATGCCTGCCCTTGTTCGCCTCCAGGCTGTCGAGGATCAGCTGGATGTCGCCGATGAACTCCTCCGGCGAGGCATACGCGCCCGGCGCGTCGTCCAGCGTGGCCTGCAAGCGCGCGCGCATGCGGTCGTTGAGCAGGCGGTAGGGCATGTCGGCGTGGCGCGGGCGCGACTGCACCTGCGGCAGCAGCTGCCGGTATTCCTCGACGCGCGCGCGCACCGCATCGCTGACGCCGATCAGCTCGGTGGACTGGCTGAGCAGGCTGGCGAGCTTGAGCAGGTCCTTCAGGTACAGCTCCAGCACCGCGTTGCGCTGCGCGTCCAGGGTGGCGGTGATGGTGCCGGCGTCGACGTTGGGATTGCCGTCCATGTCGCCGCCCACCCAGGTACCGAAGCGCACCAGCCGCGGCAGCGGCAGGGTGCGGCCCCAGGTGTCGAGCAGCGCCTGTTCCAGCGATTCGTAGAACACCGGCATCACCCGGTACAGCACCCGGGCGAGGTAGAAGCCGACGTGCTCGCGCTCGTCGTCCACCGTGGGGCGCACCGGCGAGGAGTCGGCGGTCTGCCACGAGGCGGTGAGCGCCATGCGGAAGCGCGCGGCATCGGCGGCCTGTTCGCCCGGCGTGCGCTGGCCGTCGAGGTTGTCCACCAGCGCGGCCACCATCAGCTGCTCTTTTTCCAGCAGCGCGCGGCGCACCGCTTCGGTCGGGTGCGCGGTGAACACCGGCTCGATGTCGATGCGCGGCAGCCACTGCGCCAGTTCTTCCAGCGTCACGCCCTGCGCCTTGAGCTGCTGCAGCGCGTCCTGCAGCCCTTCCGGCTGCGGGCGCTTGGTGCCGGCGCGCTGGTAGTCGCGGCGGCGGCGGATGCGGTGCACGCGCTCGGCGATGTTGACCACCTGGAAATAGGTGCTGAACGCGCGCACCAGCACTTCGGCCTGGCGCGGCGCACGCCCGGCCAACTGCTCGCTCAGCGTGGACAGCGGGCCCTGGCTTTCGCGGCGCGCGATGGCAGCGGTGCGCACGTCTTCCACTTCATCGAGGAAGGCCGGTGCGACCTGTTCGGAAATGAGCTCGCCGACCATCGTGCCGAGGCGACGCACATCGTCGCGCAGGGGCAGGTCGGGGGTGGCGAAGACGACGCTGCTGCGGTACTCGTTCATCCGGAATGCCGAACCTCGGGGGAGGAAGCATTCAAGCCTAACCGAAAAAAACATCGGTTTTTGCAGTGCATCAAACCTGAAACAGTTGCATCTGCATGTTGTCCGGCCGCTGTCCGGATGGACATGGAAACGGGACGCTAGCGCCCCGGGGTGGACATGCGATGACGTCATGAAGCCGTAGATGCGGGGCTTGCCCCGCATGGAGCCTTGCCGGGAAATCCCCGTGCCGGGCAAGCCCGGCACCTACGGGTTGCATTGTGTGCGGCGGTGCGCCGCGCCGATGGGTTTCCCGCAACCGGATCGGTAGTGCCGACCAACGGTCGGCACCCACCCCGAGGGTGCAGCCCCGACCTGTCACCGGTAGTGCCGGCCACTGGCCGGCACCCCATCAACGGCGCTTGCTCTGCTCCGCCGGTGCGGCCAGCCAGCGGTCAAGCCAGTCCTCGCTTTCGGCAAGCATGGTCATGATCGATTCGCGCGCGCGGTAGCCGTGCGATTCGTTCGGCAACATCACCAGCCGTGCGGTGCCGCCCAGGCCCTTGACCGCGGCGAACATGCGTTCGCTCTGCATCGGGAAGGTGCCGGAGTTGTTGTCGTCCACGCCGTGGATGAACAGGATCGGGTCCTTGATGTCGCCGGCGTAATTGAACGGCGACATCTTCAGGTAGGTGTCCTGCGCCTGCCAGTAGTTGCGTTCCTCGGCCTGGAAGCCGAACGGGGTGAGCGTGCGGTTGTATGCGCCCGAACGCGCGATGCCAGCCTGGAACAGGCGCGTGTGCGCCAGCAGGTTGGCGGTCATGAACGCACCGTAGGAATGCCCGCCCACGGCGATGCGCCCGCGCTCGCCGACGCCACGCCGCACCACTTCGTCCACCGCTGCCTGCGCACTGGCGACCAGTTGTTCGATGTAGGTGTCGTTGGGCTCGACGTCGCCCTCGCCGATGATCGGCATGCTCGGGTTGTTGAGCACCACGTAGCCCTTGGCGAGGAACGCCTGCGGCCCCCAGTAGCTGATCGCGTTGAAGCGGTGCGGCGAGCCGGTGACCTGGCTGGCGTCGTCGGCCGACTTGAACTCGGCCGGGTAGGCCCACATCAACACCGGCCGCGGGCCGTCCTTCGCCGGGTCGTAGCCGGGCGGCAGCAGCAGGTCGGCGGTGAGCTCGACGCCGTCGTTGCGCGCGTAGCGGATCTGTTCCTTTTTCACCCCGCGCAGCTGCGGCAACGGATGCGCGAAGTGGGTCAGTTCCACCGGCGCGGCATCGCCGCCGAGCGCGTGCGCGAACAGGTTGGCCGGCACGTCGCTGGATTCGCGGTAGGTGAGGATGCGCGCGTGCTCGCCCTCGATGATCGACAGCGGCACCTCGTAGTACGGCGCCTGCGAATGGAACAGCCGTTCGCTGGCGCCGCTGGCCAGGTCGACGCGGTCGAGGAACGGGCGGTCGCCCTGCGGCGAGGCGCCGTCGCCGACGCGGTAGAAGCTGCGGCCATCGGCGCTGAGCTGCAGGCGGGTGCGGCCGGCGGCGTCGCGCCGCAGCAGCGGTTCGCCCGGGTCGCCGTAGCGGTCGTCCTCCGAGCGCGCGTACAGCAGCACCGGCGCCTGCTCCGGGTGGTCCGGCGCGATCTTCCACTGCTTCACCTGGCGGCTCTTCCACCAGTATTCGTCCAGCAGCGCCAGCCCGTCGTCCGCCCAGGTGATGCCCGCATAGCGCGAACCCAGCTGCGCCAGCGTGACCGGTGGCTTCTCGAACGGCGCGGCCTGCATCAGCACCGCGTCGCGGATGGCCGCCTCGCGCGAGGGATCGCCGCCGTCCTGCGCTTCGGCCCAGACCAGCGTGGCCGGCGCGTCGGCGCGCCAGCCGATCGCGCGCACGCCGGTCGGCACCGCGTCGTTGCCGGTCGGCAGGCCCTCGACCAGCGGCAGCTTCGCCACCGTGTGCGCCACGCGGCCCTGCGCATCGAGCACCTCGATGCGGCGCGGGAAACGGTTCACCGGCACCGCGTAGGAGAACGGCCGCTCCACGCGCTGGCCGAGCAGGTAGTTGCCATCGGGCGAGGCCGACAGGCCCAGGTACAGGCCGGGGGCGCCGATGGGCGCGCTCTGGCCGTTGATCGCCACCCGCAGCGGCTGCGCCTTCAGGTAATGCTCGAACAGGCGTGCGTCGTCCTCGTTCTTCAGCAGGTCCTGCCAGGTACGCACCGCACGCACGCCCTGCCCGGCCACGGTTTCCTGCACCGCCGGCCCGGTGGGCACGCCATCGCCCGCCGGCGCCTCGCCCTGCCCGGCCGGGCGCTGCATCACCAGCAGCGCGTCGCCGCCCGGCAGCCAGGCATAGCCGTCGGTGGCGACGCTGTTCAGCCGCTCGGCCAGCTTGCGCGCGCTGCCGGCGGCCACGTCCACCAGCCACAGCTCGTTGCGGCCGCTGGCCGGGTCGAGCTGGTTGAAGGCGAGGTAACGCTGGTCCGGCGACCATGCCAGCGACGCCACCGACAGCGGCTGCGGCAGGCCGCTGATCTGGCGCTCGACACCGTCGACGGTGGAGATCAGCCACAGCTTGCTGCCGAAGGAGAAGCGGCTGTCGGAATAGGTCTTCGGATTGATCCGCAATCCGGCCAACTTCAGCTCCGGCGCGGCGACCTGGGCGATGGACGGCAGCGGCGGGGTCTGCAGCATCGCCGCCATGTCGCGGCGGGGCGAGAGGTGCAGGCTGGGCGCGCGCGGCGCATCCACCACCGCCTGCAACGCCGCCGACGGCAGCCGGTAGCCCTGTCCGTCGCTGGCGGCGGGCTGGGCCGCGGGCGTGGCCGCCAGCAACGGCGGCACCGCCAGCAGCAGGCCCGCGCACAGCAGCAGCGCCGCGGAAGCCCGCCGTGGGCGGCGGGAAGCGAACATCGTCATGGCAATCCTCTCCAATGGAATCAGCGGGTCACGTTAACAAGCTGCGCCCGCCGGCTCCCCTGCCTTTGGTTGGGCCGGGCCACGATATAATCGCCGGCCCGTACCGAGGGGCGCTGCGACTGTCAGGCGGTTCATGCCGCCCAATACAGCCAGGCTCGGACGGCTACCCACAGAACGGCGCCCGGCGAACACGAGTCCCCTCGTACCCACCGGAGCACACCGCATGAACACCCGTACCTTCTCGCAGGAAGGCGACTACAAGATCGCCGACATCTCGCTGGCCGACTGGGGCCGCAAGGAAATCGACATCGCCGAGCACGAGATGCCGGGCCTGATGTCGATCCGCCGCAAGTACGCCGCCGCCAAGCCGCTGGCCGGCGTGCGCGTGACCGGCTCGCTGCACATGACCATCCAGACCGCGGTGCTGATCGAGACGCTGAAGGACATCGGCGGAGACGTGCGCTGGGCCTCGTGCAACATCTTCTCCACCCAGGACCAGGCCGCGGCCGCCATCGCCGCCACCGGCACTCCCGTGTTCGCGTGGAAGGGCGAGACGCTGGAGGAATACTGGGACTGCACGCTGGAAGCGCTGACCTTCAAGGCGGCCGATGGCACCCTGCTCGGCCCGGAACTGGTCGTCGACGACGGCGGCGACGTTACCCTGCTGATCCACAAGGGCTATGAGCTGGAGAATGGCAGCGACTGGGTGAACAGCGCCTCCGGCTCGCACGAAGAACAAGTCATCAAAAACCTGCTCAAGCGCGTGCATGCCGAGCGCCCCGGCTACTGGACCCGCGTGGTCAAGGACTGGAAGGGCGTCTCCGAAGAAACCACCACCGGCGTGCACCGCCTGTACCAGCTGGCCGAGGCCGGCACCCTGCTGGTGCCGGCGATCAACGTCAACGACTCGGTGACCAAGAGCAAGTTCGACAACCTGTACGGCTGCCGCGAATCGCTGGCCGACGGCCTCAAGCGCGCGATGGACGTGATGCTGGCCGGCAAGGTGGCCGTGGTCTGCGGCTACGGCGACGTCGGCAAGGGCAGCGCGCACTCGCTGCGTGCTTATGGCGCACGCGTGGTGGTCACCGAGATCGACCCGATCTGCGCGCTGCAGGCGGCGATGGAAGGCTTCGAGGTCAACACCATCGAATCCACGCTGGGTACCGGCGACATCTACGTCACCACCACCGGCAACAAGGACATCATCCGCATCGAGCACCTGAGCGCGATGAAGGACCAGGCCATCGTCTGCAACATCGGCCACTTCGACAACGAGATCCAGGTCGACGCGCTGGTGAAGTTCCCGGGCGTGCAACACGTCAACATCAAGCCGCAGGTGGACAAATACGTGTTCCCGAACGGCAACGCGATCTTCCTGCTGGCCGAAGGCCGGCTGGTGAACCTGGGCTGCGCCACCGGCCACCCCAGCTTCGTCATGTCCAACAGCTTCGCCAACCAGACCCTGGCGCAGATCGACCTGTGGGCCAACAAGGACAGCTACGAGGCCACCGTCTACCGCCTGCCGAAGAAGCTGGACGAGGAAGTGGCGCGCCTGCACCTGGAGAAGATCGGCGTGAAGCTGACCACGCTCACGCAGGAACAGGCCGACTACCTCGGCGTGCCGGTGGACGGCCCGTTCAAGCCGGAGCATTACCGCTACTGAGCGGCTTGCCGTTCGGCCGATGATTCGCGGAAACGGGTGCCGAAAGGCGCCCGTTTTCTTTTGCGTATTCCGCGAGCGGAATCGGATCGCAGCCGGCTTCGCGCGCGAAGATGTGCGAATCTTTCCGCGATCTCCGCAGACGCCGGACCCCTCGGACCGGGCCGATGACAAGCTCAAGCACACCGCGATCCAACAGGCACACGGGCACCAAGCCCGCCCCTTCCCGTTTCAAGGCCAGGCTGCGCCGCCCGGCCAAACCGGACGGCGATGCGGCGTGGGCTTTCGTGGTCCTGCCCAGGGAAGCCAGCGACACGCTGCCAAGGCGCGGGCGTACCAGCATCGAAGGCACCCTCGACGGCCATGCCTTCCAGGCCACGCTGGAACCGGACGGCCAACTGAGCCATTGGCTGCGTGTGAACGAGGCGTTGCTCGACGCCGCGAGCGTGGCCATCGGCGACGACGTCACTCTCGAAATCCGGCCGGTGGCACGCGAGCCGGAACCCGAACTGCCATCCGACCTGCGCGCGGCGCTGGCGGCCGCGCCCGAGGCCCGGGTAGCGTGGGAGGCCACCACCACCCTCGCGCGGGTGGACTGGATCCACTGGATCACCACTGCCAAACAGGCCAGGACCCGCGCGCAGCGCATCGCCAACGCCTGCGACATGCTGGCGGCCGGCAAGCGCCGGGTCTGCTGCTTCGATCCTTCCGGGTTCTACAGCAAGGCCTTCGCCGCGCCCGAAGAGGCATAGACAGCGAAGCCCGACGCGACGCCCTCAATGGGGTAGGTCGGGGCTACGCCCCCGACGCCTCTACGCCCACATCGTCGTCCGTCGGGGGCATCGCCCCGACCTGCCTAGCGCCAGTTGGCATTGTTCTCCCAGAACTCCACCGCACCGCGGTAGGCGTCGCGGTCGATCGGCACGCCCGAACCGCCTTCCTCCACGCCCAGCGCATTGCGCAGCATCGTGATCGGCGCCATCGGGATTTCCTCCGGCGTCGCCGTGTAGAGGCAGCCGACCACACCCCAGTCGGCGTCGATGGGCGAGCCTTCCTTCGCCAGCTGCTCGCGGCTGTAGAGGATGACGACCAGGTAGTCGGCCACCGGCGGCGCCACGCCCTCGAACCAGCGCACCAGCACCGGCAGTTCCTCGCGCGTGCGCGCCTCGTAGGCCGAGCGCAGCAGGTGGCGGTTGGCGTCGGTGACCGGCACCGTCAGGCAGCGCGTTGAAGTCCAGTTGCGGTGCACGTGCAGCTTGCAGAACGGCGCGTAGCCGTCGAGCACCTTCAACGGCGCATGTTCGTTGAGATGGCGCTCGAACTGCTCCGGCGTGCAGTCCTGGATGGTGTTGCCGCGCGGCGTGCGCGGGAACAGGCGGGTGCGGGCGAACGGGGTCAGGAAGATCGACATGGGCAGGTGCGTGCGTGGACCGGGGCGCATTGTCGCCGATGCCGCGGCCATGCCGGCGCCTGCCGAAAGCGGCGATCATGTCCGCCTGTCCACAACGAGCAACGCCATGGAACTCTTCATCTACGAACACTGCCCCTTCTGCTGCCGCGCGCTGATGATCGTCGGCCTCAAGCAGCTGGACGTGGACATCGGCATCATCATGGAAGGCGACGTGGAGACGCCCACGCGCATGGTCGGGCGCAAGGTGGTGCCGATCCTGCGCAGGCCGGACGGCAGCCACATGCCCGAGAGCATGGACATCGTGCACTACCTCGACCAATCCGCCGCGCCGGCCCTCGTCCAGCGCGGCGGCGATGCCGCCATCGACGCCTGGGTCGAGCGCGCGTGGCCGCTGATGCTGCGCTTGTGCGTGCCGCGCTTCACCCGCACCGACTTCCGCGAACTGGCCACGCCGGCCGCGCGCGAAGCATTCGTCGCCCGCGAAACCCGCGCCTTCGGCGACCTGCAGGCATTGCTGGACGACAGCGACAAGCTGCTTGACGAACTGCGCCCGCTGCTGGACGAGCTGGAGCCACTGCTCGCCACGCGCGGCGAGGCCATCGACGAAAGCGACTTCCGCCTGTTCCCGCTGCTGCGCTCGCTGACTATCGTCAAAGGCATCGGCTTCGGCGCCAACAGCCGGCGCTACCTCGACGCCATCAGCGCACGCTGCCGCGTCGCCCTGTTCGACGACAAGGCCGCCTGACCACGGCTTGTCCCCCTGCAGGAGCGACGTGAGTCGCGACCGGAGCTTTCCCGATAAAGCCCCGGTCGCGACTCACGTCGCGCCTACGGTCACGCCGGAAACATTTGCATATCCATCTTGATAAAGAGATATAATTCACCGCGATTCCACATCCCCGCCCGCCATGACCGCGCTCAGCTTCGAGTTCTACCCGCCCAAGACCGACGACCAGCGCGCGCAGCTCGACCGCGCCGCGAACAAGCTCAAGGTCCATGCCCCCGAATACGTGTCCTGCACCTTCGGCGCCGGCGGCTCGACGCTGAGCTACACCTCCGAGACCGTGCGCCACCTCAACCAGCACCACGGCTTCGAGGCCGCGCCGCACCTGTCCTGCGTCGGCGGCACCCGCGAGGAAATCCGCGAGCTGCTCAAGCTGTACCGCGCCATCGGCGTCAAGCGCATCGTCGCCCTGCGCGGCGACCTGCCCTCGGGCATGGGCTTCCCCGGCGACCTGCGCTATGCCTCGGAACTGATCGCCTTCATCCGCGCCGAGCATGGCGACGCCTTCCGCATCGAGGTCGGCGCCTACCCGGAGACGCACCCGCAGGCCGGCGACGCACTGGCCGATCTGCGCCACTTCAAGGCCAAGGTCGATGCCGGCGCCGACGCCGCCATCACCCAGTACTTCTACAACGCCGACGCCTATTTCCGCTTCGTCGACGACGTGCGCCGGCTGGGCGTGGACATACCGATCATCCCCGGCGTCATGCCGATCTCCAACTTCAGCCAGCTGCGGCGTTTCTCCGAGCAATGCGGCGCGGAAATCCCGCGCTGGATCGGCAAGCGCATGCAGGCCTACGGCGACGACGCCGAATCGGTGCGCGCCTTCGGTGCCGACGTGGTGGCCGCGCTGTGCGAGCGCCTGAGCGCCGGCGGCGCGCCCTCGCTGCACTTCTATACGCTCAACCTCGCCAAGCCGACCGGCGCGGTGCTGCAGCGCCTCGGCCGCGCTTGATCCACGGGCCGGGGACTTCGCTCCGGATGCATGGCACGTCGGGGACGTGACCCCGACCCACGCACTTGATTCCCGACCCTGCCGGTGGGTGCCACCGGGGCACCCGGATGCGTCCTTGCACGCTAGTCTTGGCGGATGCGACGCTCCCTCCTCCTGCTGGCTTGTTGCGCCCTGGCTCCCGCCGCCCACGCGCAGCAGGTCAACCGCTGCACCGACGCCCAGGGGCGCACTGTGTATGGCGACCAGACCTGCGAAACGATGGGCGCGCGGGCGCGCCTGCCGCCGGACACCCGCGCCGCGGGCGGCAGCGGCCTGTACCGCGACAGCTGCGCGCGGCGCCTGAGCGAGGTGGTGGCGCAGATCCGCAGCGCAGTCGATGCACGCGACGCCAACCGCTTGTCCGGCATCTACCTGTGGAATGGCCTGTCCAATGCCAGCGCCGCGCGGGTGATGGACCGGCTGGATACCATCGTGCAACGCCCCCTCGTGGACATCGCCCCGGTGTATCCGGACGACCCGGCGCTGGAAACGGTGGACGCACCCGGCACGGAGGCCCGCGGCGGCCCGATCTTCATCACCAACATGCCGGCCACGCCACCGCGGCCGGTCGCGCTGCGGCTGGAGCAGACGCTGGGCACCGGCCACGTGCCGGCGCGCACCGTGCTGAACCTGCGGCGCCAGTACAACTGTTTCTGGATCAGCCTGTAACCGGCTGCGGCCACAACGCACGGATCGCCGCCACGCCCTGCGCACCATGCCGGCGCGCTGCATCGACATCATCGGCGGCGAGGCCGCCGATGGCGTAGATCGGCAGGGCCACCTGCTCGCGCATCCGCTCGAATGCCTCCCACCCCAAAGGCGCGGCGCCCGGGTGGCTGGCAGTAGCCCGCACCGGGCCGAGCACGGCGAAATCGCAACCCAATCGCTGCGCGGCCTGCAACTGCGCCAGATCGTGGCAGGACGCAGCGACCGGCACGCCATCCGGCAGCGGGCGTCGTTCCAGCTGCAGCAGCTGTTCGCTGCCCAGGTGCACCCCCACCCCCAGCTCTCGTGCCAGTTCGATGTCGCGGTTGAGCAGCAGTTCGGCATGGCGCCCCACGCAATCCACCGCATCGCGCGCCAGGGCGATGCGCGCTTCGCTGCGCGGCGTGCGCAACTGCACGCGGCGGATGCCGCCTTCGACCGCGGCCTGCAGGCGTTCCAGCCAGGCAGCCGTCCCCGCGGCCGGTTCCGGCGTGACCAGGTAGCGGTCGGCCTGCATCAAGGCCGCCACCGCCGGCTGGTCGGCCGGCGGCATCGAATAGCGCGTCAGCTTCTCCGGCGCTACCCAGGTGATGGCCTGGCCCTCGCGGCCGCGGGCGTTGCCCTTCCACTGCCGCACGTGGCGCACCTCCAGCCGCAAGCGCTTGTCCGGGTACAGCTGCGGCACGTCCATCAGCCATTCGCCGACCTCGGCCTCGATGCCGAGCTCCTCGTGCAGCTCCCGCGCCAGCGCCTGCTCGGAGGTTTCGCCCGGCTCGCGCTTGCCGCCGGGGAACTCCCACAACCCGGCCATGTCGCTGTCGCCGGTGCGGCGGTTGAGCAGGATGCGGCCACGCGCGTCGGTGATGACGGCGGCCACGACGTGGATCGAGCGCAACGGGGGTGTCATGGCACCGAGAATGCCGAAAATCCGGTTGCCGACGCAATCTCCGGTGCCGGGTGTCGTAAAACCCTCCCCCCACCCGTGGCGCCCGACCGCTGGTCGGGCGGCAGCGCGCCTGGCGTGAACGGATGGATCAGTGCCGACCAACGGTCGGCACCCACCGGGAAATCCTGGCTCCGGGTAATGCCGGCCGCTGGCCGGCAACCTCGCATTCCCCGATATCGTGCAGATGCCGGCCAGCGGCCGGCACTACCGGATATGTCTGGAGGAAAGCCCCCCTTTTGGTAAGGGGGGCGCGCCGAAGGCGCGGGGGATCAGAGATGAAGACCGTGTGCCCATGATCCGTTGCACGGATCATGGGTGTGTAGCCCGCTCCGCGGGCTACACCACAGGTCAGCTCAGCCTCAGCTGAGCTGACCGTGGCAATGCTTGTACTTCTTGCCGCTGCCGCACGGGCATGGCTCGTTGCGGCCGACCTTGGGCTCGGCCTGCGCGGCCTGCACCTGCGCAGCTTCCTCGTCGGCGCCGTAGCCGCCGTTGTCCTGGTGCTGGAACTGCGACATGCGCAGGCGCGCCTCGGCCTGCTGGCGCTCCAGCGCCTCCATCGCCGCCACTTCCTCCTCGCTGCGGATGCGCACGCGCGCCAGCAGGTGCACGACCTCGCGCTTGACGTTCTCCAGCATCTCCGAGAACAGCTCAAAGGCTTCCTTCTTGTATTCCTGCTTGGGCTGCTTCTGCGCGTAGCCGCGCAGGTAGATGCCCTGGCGCAGGTAGTCCATGCGCGCCAGGTGTTCCTTCCAGCTCTGGTCGAGCACGGTCAGCATCACGTGCTTCTCCAGCGCGCGCATGGTCTCGCCGCCGACCGCGGCTTCCTTCCCGGTGAAATGCGTGTCGACGGCCTCGGCCACCTGCCGGGCGATGCCCTCGGCGTCCAGTTCCTCGTGCTGCCTGAACAGGCCCACCAGGTCCATCTGCACGCCCAGGTCCGATTCCAGCGTGGCCTGCAGGCCCGGCAGGTCCCACTGCTCGTCGATCGAGTTCGGCGGCACGAAGCGGGCGACCAGGTCGTAGATCACGTCGTCGCGGATGCCGTCGATGTTGTCCTTGACCGACTCGGCGTCCAGCAGCTCGTCGCGCTGGGCGTAGATCACCTTGCGCTGGTCGTTGTTGACGTCGTCGAAGTCCAGCAGGTTCTTGCGGATGTCGAAGTTGTGCGCCTCGACCTTGCGCTGCGCCTTCTCGATCTGGCGGCTGACCAGGCGGTCCTCGATGACGTCGTCTTCCTTCATGCCCATCATGCGCATCGCCTTCTGCACCCAATCCGAGGCGAAGATGCGCATCAGGTTGTCTTCCAGCGACAGGTAGAAGCGCGAGGAACCCGGGTCGCCCTGGCGGCCGGAGCGGCCGCGCAGCTGGTTGTCGATGCGGCGGCTTTCGTGGCGTTCGGTGCCGACGATGTGCAGGCCGCCGGCGGCCTTCACCGCCTCGTGGCGCTGCTGCCACGCGGCCCGGGCCGCGGCCTTCTGCGCGTCGGTCGCCTCCTCGCCCAGCTCGTGCAGCTCGGTTTCCAGCGAGCCGCCGAGCACGATGTCGGTACCACGGCCAGCCATGTTGGTGGCGATGGTCACCGCACCGGGCTGGCCGGCGTTGGCGACGATGGTCGCTTCGCGGTCGTGCTGCTTGGCGTTGAGCACCTCGTGCTTCACCCCGGCCTTGCGCAGGTGCTCGGACAGCATTTCCGAGGTTTCGATCGAGGTGGTGCCCACCAGCACCGGCTGGCCGCGCCTGGCGCAATCCTCGATGTCGGCCAGCACCGCGTTGAACTTGCCGGTGCGGTTGAGGAACACCTGGTCCGGGTGGTCCTTGCGGATGGTCGGCTTGTTGGTCGGGATGACCACCACTTCCAGGCCGTAGATGCTCTGGAACTCGTAGGCTTCGGTGTCGGCCGTGCCGGTCATGCCGGACAGCTTCTTGTACATGCGGAACAGGTTCTGGAAGGTGATGCTGGCCAGCGTCTGGTTCTCGCGCTGCACCGGCACGCCTTCCTTCGCCTCCACCGCCTGGTGCAGGCCGTCGGACCAGCGGCGCCCGGCCAGGGTGCGGCCGGTGAACTCGTCGACGATCACCACCTCGCCGTCGCGCACGATGTAGTCCACGTCGCGCTGGAACAGCGCGTGCGCGCGCAGCGCGGCGTTGAGGTGGTGGACCACGGTCAGGTTCTGCGCGGCGTACAGGCCGCTGTCGTTGTCCGCGCCGATGATGCCGGCCTGCCGCAGCAGGTCCTCGGCGTGCTCCATGCCCGCTTCGGACAGGTGCACCTGCTTGCCCTTTTCATCGACCCAGTAGTCGCCCTCGCCTTCCTCGGTCTCCTGCTTGACCAGTTGCGGCACCACGCGGTTGACGCGGATGTACAACTCCGGCGAATCGTCGGCCGGGCCGGAGATGATCAGCGGGGTGCGCGCCTCGTCGATCAGGATCGAATCGACCTCGTCGACGATGGCGTAGTGCAGGCCGCGCTGGTAGCGGTCGGCGCGGCTCAGCGCCATGTTGTCGCGCAGGTAGTCGAAGCCGAACTCGTTGTTGGTGCCGTAGGTGATGTCGGCGGCGTAGGCCTCGCGCTTGTCGCCGTGCGGCATGTTCGGGTAGACCACGCCCACGCTCAGGCCCAGCCAGTTGTACAGCCTGCCCATCTGCGCGGCATCGCGCTTGGCCAGGTAGTCGTTGACGGTGACCACGTGCACGCCCTTGCCTTCCAGCGCGTTGAGGTACACCGGCAGGGTAGCCACCAGGGTCTTGCCCTCGCCGGTGCGCATCTCGGCGATCTTGCCCAGGTGCAGCACCATGCCGCCGATCAGCTGCACGTCGTAGTGGCGCATGCCCAGCACGCGCCGGGAGGCCTCGCGGCAGACCGCGAAGGCTTCCGGCAGCACCTTGTCCAGCGCCTCGCCGGCGGCGATGCGCTCGCGGAACTCGGGGGTCTTGGCCTTCAGTTCATCGTCGGAAAGCTTGCCGATTTCCGGCTCCAGCGCGTTGATTCTGGCGACGATGCGGTTGAACTGGCGGAGCTGGCGTTCGTTGCGGCTGCCGAAAACGCGGGTAAGCAAGCTGTTGATCATTGAAGGAACCGGTTTGGATGGAATGCCGCGCGCCCCCGCCCCGGGCGGAACCTGTCGGCACAAACGAAACAGGGCGCAGCGCGCCCCGTCGATGGCAATGCCTATTGTAGCTTGGGGCGGGCGCCTGGCGATTCAAGCGCCCGCCGCGGCCCCGCCCCGGCGATCAGCCGCGGCCGATCCGCCCCACCGGGGTGTTGCCACCCTCGCCGAGGAACTTGCGCGGGTTCATCACGCGCCCGTCCTGCCACACCTCGAAATGCACGTGGGCGCCGGTGGAGCGGCCGGTGGAGCCGGCCTTGGCCACTTCCTGCCCGGCCCGCACCAGGTCGCCCTCGCGCACGCTCAGCCGCGAGTTGTGCGCGTAGCGGGTGACGTAGCCGTTGCCGTGGTCCACGTCCACCACGTTGCCGTAGCCGCCCTTCACCCCGGCAAAGCGCACCACGCCGTCGGCCACCGCCATCACCGGGTCGCCGACGCGGGCATGGAAATCGATGCCCTTGTGGCTGGCCGCGCCGCGGCCGAACGGGTCGGCGCGGGTGCCGAACCCGGAGGTCACGTAGCTGTTGCGGATCGGCATGCGCGAGGGCACGGCGTTCTGCTCCAGCTGGTGGTCGAACAGCAGCGATTCCAGCACCGACAGCTGCCGGCCCGAATCGACGAAGCGCTGCTGCAGCATCTGTAATTCGGCATCGACCTTGCCGGCCGGGATGTCCTCGACCGGGCCGGCGTCGCCATCGCCCATGCCGGGGGTTTCGTTGAAGTCGAACTCGCCGTCCTCCAGCTTGCCCATCCGGGTCAGCCGTTCGCCCAGCGCGTTCAGCCGGGTGGCCTGCGCCTGCAGCTCGGCCATCCGCGCCGCCAGTGCGTTGACCTGGGTCTGCGCGTCGGCGCGCACCTTGACCAGTTCCTGCTGCTGGCGCTCGACCTCGGTGCGCAGCATCGCGTCACCGGCCGCGCCCACCGCCAGGGTCACCCCCATGCCCAGCAGGCAGCCCAGCCCCAGCAGGCCCCCAGCCAGCGCCTTCGGTCGCTCCTCGAAAAAATCATGCAGGCGTGCCAACCGGGTTTTCGCCTGCCGCCCCCGTGTTTTGATTACGATCTTTCTGAAGGTCATCGAAGAATTCTTATGTCTGAGCCGAAATCCGGTGTTCGCTCCCGTACAGCGCCCAAACAGGCGCTGGAAGCGGTCATGGCGGACAAAGCAGGAAATCCGTTGCGGCGAGCCCTGTGGCTCGATGCGCTGGACCGGCAGTTGCGCCCCCAGTTGCCGCCCATGCTGGCAAGCCGTTGCCGGCTGGCCAATGTGGACGGCGAACACCTCGTTTTTCTCGTCGAGTCACCGGTCTGGCATGCCAAGGTGCGGCTTGCCGAACAGCAGTTGCTCGACGCGGCCCGATCCATCGGGCTGAAGGCCACGCGGGTGACCGTCAAGACTGCTACCGCGCCTGCACCCTCCCCGGTGCGCAACGACCAGCGCAGTTCCCACGCAGTAACGGCCGCCACGCACAAAGGCCTGCGCGACGCCCTGGCTTGCCTGGCGGATGTGAAAGGCACCCGGTCCGGAAACGGCGGATGATCCTCCGCCACGCTCGCGGCACCCCGAAGGTCGCCGCGACAAGCCGGCAGGAATCCTAGCCGCGACTGGAAGGGCGGGAGTTAGCGAAACGTTAAATTAAAGTTAAGCATCGCCCGGAATTCCCGCGGGCTTCACATTTCCGACACACCGCCGGCCAACGGGCGCGTTCCGCCCATTCAGCATTCAGGCGTAGGCGACGTCGCCGTAGACGACGGGGCCGGGCGCGGCCGCGGCATCGTAGCGGACCCATTCCCAGGCGCTTTCATCGGCCAGCAGGGCGCGCACCAGCTTGTTGTTGAGCGCATGGCCGGACTTGAAGCCTTCGTAGGCACCGAGCACCTGACCGCCGGCCAGGTACAGGTCGCCGATGGCGTCGAGGATCTTGTGGCGCACGAACTCGTCGGCGTAGCGCAGGCCGTCGTCGTTCAGTACGCGGAACTCGTCCAGCACGATGGCGTTGTCCATCGAGCCGCCCAGGCCGAGGTTGCGCTCGCGCATGTACTCCAGGTCGCGCATGAAGCCGAAGGTGCGCGCACGGGAGATTTCCTTGATGTAGGCGGCGGTGGAGAAGTCGATTTCCGCCCGCGACTGCCGGGCCGGGATCATCGGGTGGTCGAACTGGATGGTGAAGCCGAGCTTGTAGCCCTCGTGGGGCTCGAAACGGGCGACCTTGTCGCCGTCGCGCACTTCCACCGGCTTGAGGATGCGCATGAAGCGCTTGGCCGCATCCTGCTCGGCGATGCCGGCCGACTGCAGCAGGAACACGAACGGGCCGGCCGAGCCGTCCATGATCGGCAGCTCGGCCGAGGACAGTTCGACGATGGCGTTGTCGATGCCGAGGCCGGCCATCGCCGACATCAGGTGCTCGACGGTCTGGATCTTGGCGCCCTCGCAGGTCAGGCCGGTGCACAGGGTCACCTCGGTGACCAGGTCGGCACGGGCCGGCACTTCCACCACCGGGTCCAGGTCCACGCGACGGAACACGATGCCGTGGTCGACCGGGGCCGGGCGCAGGGTCATGTAGACCTTGTCGCCGCTGTGCAGGCCGACGCCGGTGGCGCGGATCGTGTTCTTGAGGGTGCGCTGCTGGATCATGGGTTCGGGATCGGAGGCCGTGCAGGCACGGACATTCAAACAAGAATAACACGCGTTACCACGCGCCCTGCCGCCGCGAAGCGGCCTGCGCCGGCAGCGCCGCGCTGCCGAAAATGCCGCCGGTCCGGCACCGGACCGGCGACAAAGGACATGGTGCCGCCCGCCGGGGAGGACAACCCCGGCGTCGTGTTGCCGCGGCCGGGCGGCCAGGGCCACCCGGTCGTTCCGCTGCGGTCAGTCGGCCTGGCGACGCAGGGCGAACCGCCGCGTTTGCGAAGCACTGCTTCGCGCGGCGGTGAGCGCCCGGCCACGGATGGCCGGGCCGGACGTCCCGCAGTCGCGATGCCTCGCCAGGGATGGCATCAGTCGGCCTGGCGACGCAGGAACGCCGGAATGTCCAGGTAGTCGCTGGGCAGTTCGGCGGCGGCGGTCGGCGCGGCCGGGGCCGATGCGGCCACCGTGTCCGAGCTCGGGCGGCGCAGGCCGGTGCTGAGCGAGCTGCCGACCGCGCGGGCCACGGCGTCGGCCGGGCTCTCGTAGTCGCCGCCGAACTCCGGCTGGCCGGTGGTGGCGTTGCGCACCAGCTTGATCGGCGCGCGCTCGCCGGGACGCTGGGCGCCCTTGGCGACGGCACGGTTCAGGCCGGTGGCGACCACGGTCACCTTGATCTCGTCGCCCAGGTCCGGGTCGATCACGGTGCCGATGACCACGGTGGCGTCCTCCGAGGCGAAGGCGTGCACGGTGCGGCCGATCTCGTCGAACTCGCTCATGGTGATGTCGGTGCCGGCGCTGATGTTGACCAGCACGCCGTTGGCGCCGGCCAGGTTGACGTCGTCCAGCAGCGGGTTCTGGATCGCGGCCTCGGCGGCGGCCTGGGCGCGGTCGTCGCCGCGGGCGGTGCCGGTGCCCATCATCGCCAGGCCCATTTCCGACATCACGGTGCGCACGTCGGCGAAGTCGACGTTGATCAGGCCCGGGCGCACGATCAGGTCGGCGATGCCCTGCACCGCGCCCTGCAGCACGTCGTTGGCGGCGCGGAAGGCCTGCACCATCGTCGCGTTGCGGCCGAGCACGGTGATCAGCTTTTCATTCGGAATGGTGATCAGCGAATCGACGTGCTGGCTCAGTTCCTCGATGCCCTTGAGCGCCACCTGCATGCGGCGGCGGCCCTCGAACGGGAACGGCTTGGTGACCACGGCCACGGTCAGGATGCCCATTTCCTTGGCCAGCTGCGCCACCACCGGCGCCGCGCCGGTGCCGGTGCCGCCGCCCATGCCGGCGGTGATGAACACCATGTCCGCGCCCTGCAGGGCGTCCATGATGCGCTCGCGGTCCTCCAGCGCGGCCTGGCGGCCGACTTCCGGGTTGGCGCCGGCGCCCAGGCCCTTGGTGACGTTGGTGCCGAGCTGCAGCTGCAGCTTGGCGCCGCAGTTCTTGATCGCCTGCGAATCGGTGTTGGCGGTGATGAACTCCACGCCGTCGATGCTGCCGTTGACCATGTGCGCCACGGCGTTGCCGCCGCCGCCGCCCACGCCCACCACCTTGATCACCGCATTGGGTGCCATCTTCTCGATCAGTTCGAAATGTGCCATGTCCATGTCCTCGTTATGTTGGAACCCGACCCGTGGGCCGGCATCTCTTCTAGTTGGTGTTGCGTTACCGCCAATCGTCTTCCGCCCTTCCGCCTTCCGCTCTTTCCACAGCCGGCCCGCGACGCTCAGAACTCGCCGCGGAACCAGTTCTTCAACTTGTTGAACAACGTGCCGGCGCGCCCGACCGGCAGCGACGGCCGCCGCGGATGCTCGATCTGGCTGCCCATCAGCAGCAGGCCCACGCCGGTGGCGTGCACCGGGTTGCCGACCACTTCGCCCAGCCCGGTGACGTGCTGGGGGATGCCCACGCGCACCGGCATCTGCAGCATTTCCTCGGCCAGCTCGACCACGCCCTCCATCTTCGAGGCGCCGCCGGTGAGCACCATGCCGGCGCGCACCATCTCCTCGAAGCCGGAGCGACGCAGTTCGGCCTGCACCATCTCGAAGATTTCCTCGTAGCGGCCCTGCACCGCCTGCGCCAGCGAGGCGCGCGGCATACGCCGCGGCGGGCGGTCGCCGACCGAGGGCACCTGGATGCTTTCCTCGGCGGTGGCCAGCTGCGCCAGCGCGCAGGCGTAGCGCACCTTGATCTGCTCGGCCTCCGGGGTCGGCGTGCGCAGCATGTGCGCGATGTCGTTGGTGACGTGGTCGCCGGCGATCGGCAGCGAGGCGGTGTGGCAGATGGCACCCTGCACGAACACCGCGATGTCGGTGGTGCCGGCGCCCATGTCCACCATCACCACGCCCAGCTCGCGCTCGTCGGCGGTCAGCACCGCCACCGAGGAAGCCAGCGACGACAGCACCAGGTCATCGACCTGCAGGCCGCACTTCTGCACGCACTTGCTGATGTTGGCCGCGGCCGACTGCGCGCACACCACCAGGTGCGCGTGCACTTCCAGGCGCACGCCGGTCATGCCGACCGGGTTGCGGATGCCCTCCTGCGAGTCGTCCAGCACGTACTCGCGCGGGATCGCGTGCAGGATCTTCTGGTCGGCCGGGATCGCCACCGCCTTGGCCGCCTCCAGCACCCGGTCGAGGTCGCCCCAGGTCACCTCACCCTCGCGGATCGGGGTGATGCCCTGCGAGTTTCGGCACTGCACGTGGTTGCCGGAGATGGAGGCGTAGACCGAGCGGATCTCGCAGCCGGCCATCAGCTCGGCTTCCTCGATCGCGCGCTGGATCGACTGCACGGTCGATTCGATGTCCACCACCACGCCGCGCTTGAGCCCGCGCGATTCGTGCGAGCCGATGCCGATGACCTCGATCGGGCTGCCCGGCGAGTACTCGCCCACCAGCGCCACCACCTTGGAGGTGCCGATGTCCAGCCCGACGATCAACGATTTGTCACCCTTGCGATTCATGTCCTGTCCTGCGTCTGCTTTGTTGCCGGCGGCGGGGTTCCCCAGCTCAGCGTGAAACCATTGGTGTAGCGGAGGTCGGCGCGCACGATCGGCACCTGGGCGCGGGTGAGCTGCGGCAGCACGCGCACGAAGCGGGCCAGCCGCGAACGCGCGTCGTTGCGGCCGACGACGACCTCGGTGCCGTTGTCCAGCGCCAACGACCAGCTGCCGCGCGCGTCCATCGCCAGCCGGCGCACGTCCACCCCGGCCGGCGCGAACAGCGCGCGCGAATCGTTGTAGAGCTCGACCACTTCGGCGGTCTTGCCGTCCGGGCCGTCGAGCTGCGGCAGCGGCGCGTGCTCCAGCCCGCGTGGCACCGCGAACAGCTGGCCCTGCTCGGACAGCAGCCGGTCCTCGCCCCAGCGCGCGAACGGCCTGTGCTCGACCACGCTGACCTCCAGCACGTCCGGCCACTGCTTGCGCACCTGCGCGCTCGCCACCCACGGCAGCTGCTCCACCGCCTGCTGCGCGTCCTGCAGCCTGACCGCGAAGAAACCGGCGCGCGCATACGGCAGCAGCGCCTTCTGCAGCTCCTCGCCGGGCACGCGCTTGAACTCGCCATGCACGCGCAGCTTCGTCAGCGGCCAGCGCTCGGCGCCGACCCAGCCGTTGAGCACGGCCACCACCGGCAACGCCACCAAGGCGATGGCCAGCAGCCAGGCGAGGATGCGCAGCAGGGCGTTCATCGCGCGCACCTCCAAGCCACACGCGCACGCATGCCTGCCGGCGATGCGGCAGCATGGGTACGGCGCGACGGGCGCAGGGCGCGGATCATTCGTCGGCACCCTCCGCCAGGAAGCCGCCGGTGGCGATCTGCTGGGCGACGTGGCCGATGTCGCCGGCGCCCATCATCAGCAGCAGGTCGCCGTCGCGCAGCACGTCCGGCAGCACCGACACCAGGTCGCCGGCGTGGCCGACCACCACAGGTTCGCTGCGGCCGCGCGCGCGGATGGCGCGGGCCAGCGACCGGGAATCGGCGCCGGGGATCGGCGCCTCGCCGGCCGGGTAGACCTCGCTGAGCACCAGCGCGTCCACCTCCGACAGCACCGCGGCGAACGCGTCGAACTGGTCGCGGGTGCGGCTGTAGCGGTGCGGCTGGAACGCCACCACCAGGCGCTGTTCCGGCCAGCCGCCACGCGCGGCGGCGAACACCGCGGCCAGTTCGCGCGGGTGGTGGCCGTAGTCGTCGATGACCCGCACCGCCGCGCCCTTGCCGGTGGCGACGACGCCGAGGTCGTTGAAGCGGCGGCCCACGCCCTGGAACTTCTCCAGCGCCGCGGCGATGGTCTCCGGCGCCACGCCCAACTGCCAGCCGATGGCGGCCGCGGCCAGCGCGTTGAGCACGTTGTGGCGGCCCGGCAGCGCCAGCGTCACCGGCACGCTGCTGCCTTCGGGCAGGCGCAGGGTGAAGCGCATGCGCGCGCCGTCCTGCACCACGTCCTCGGCGCGCACGTCGGCGTTGCCGCCCATGCCGTAGGTCATCACGTGGCGCGGCGTGGTGGCGGCCAGCGCGGCCACCTCGGGGTCGTCGATGCACAGCACCGCCAGCCCGTAGAACGGCAGGCGTTGCAGGAATTCGGCGAACGCGGCCTGCACCCGGGCGAAGTCGCCGCCATAGTTCTCGAGATGGTCGGCGTCGATGTTGGTGATCACTGCCACCAGCGGGTTCAGGCGCAGGAAGCTGCCATCGCTCTCGTCGGCCTCGGCCACCAGCCACTGGCCGCCGCCGAGCTTGGCGTTGGCACCGGCGGCGAGCAGCTGCCCGCCGATGACGAAGGTCGGGTCCAGCCCGCCCTCGCTGAGCACCGCGGCGGTCAGCGAGGTGGTGGTGGTCTTGCCGTGGGTACCGGCTACGGCGATGCCGCGGCGGAAGCGCATCAGCTCGGCCAGCATCGCCGCGCGCGGCATGATCGGGATGCGCTGGCTGCGCGCCTCCATCAGCTCCGGGTTGTCGTCGCGGATCGCGCTGGAAACGACGATGCAGTCGGTGCCCAGCACGTTGGCGGCCGAGTGCCCGCGCATCACCCGTGCGCCCAGCCGCGCCAGGCGGCGGGTGGCGGCGTTGTCGGCGTTGTCCGAGCCGGAGACTTCATAGCCCAGGGTCAGCATCACCTCGGCGATGCCGCTCATGCCGGTGCCGCCGATGCCGACGAAATGCACGCGCGGGAAGGCGCGCACCAGGTCGGTGGTGTCGTGCAGGCGGCGGATCATGCACGGCCTCCGGTGGAGCCGGGAACGGAGAACGGGGGAACGGGAATGGGAGAACGCTGCGCGCCGCCGGCAATCCGGTTCACGCCCTTGTCTGGATGCATCGATGTGTGTTCCTGCTGGTTGTCCTGTTCGCGGCCATTCCCGGTTCCCGGCTCCCCGTTCCCCGCTTCTTCCAGGATGATGTCGGCGATGCGTTCGGCCGCATCGGGCATGGCCAGCGCGCGCGCGGCCTGCGCCATCCGCAGGCGGCGCTCGGCGGTGCCGGCCAGCGCGCGCAGCACGCCTTCGAGGTTGGCGGCCAGCGCGTCGTCCTGTTTCAGCAACTCGGCGGCACCGCGTTCGACCAGGTAGTCGGCATTGCGGGTCTGGTGGTCGTCGACCGCGGCGGCGAACGGCACCAGCACGCTGCCGATGCCGACCGCGCACAGTTCGGCCAGGGTGGAAGCACCGGAACGGCACACCACCAGGTCGGCCCATTCATAGGCCGCGGCCATGTCGGTGATGAAGGCATCGACGCGGCCTTCGACGCCGGCGTCGCGGTATGCCTGCTGCGCTTCGCCGTGCAGCTTCTCGCCGCACTGGTGCCAGACCTCGATGGCGACGCTGTTGCCCAGCGCGGCCAGCGCCTGCGGCATGGCGTTGTTCAGCGCGCGCGCGCCCTGGCTGCCGCCGAGCACCAGCACGCGCATCGGGCCGCCGCGGCCGGCAAGGCGCTGTTCCGGCGCCGGCAACGCGGCGATCTCGGCGCGCACCGGGTTGCCGACCACTTCCTCGCGCGCGGCGAAGCTGCCTGGGAAGCCGGTCAGCACGCGGCGTGCGACGCGCGACAGGATGCGGTTGGTCAGGCCCGGCGCGCGGTTCTGCTCGTGCACCAGCAACGGCAACCCGTGCAGGCGCGCGGCGATGCCGCCGGGGCCGGAGGCGAAGCCGCCGAAGGCGACCACGGCGCGCGGGTTGCGCTCGCGCAGGATGAAACCGGCCGCGCGGATCGCGCGCATCACCCGCAGCGGCGCGCCCAGCAGCGCCAGCTTGCCCTTGCCGCGCAGGCCGCTGATGGCGAGCGTGTCGAGGGCGATGTCGTGCTGCGGCACCAGCCGGGTTTCCATCGCGCCGTCGGCGCCCAGCCACGTCACCGGGATGCCGCGCGCGCGCAGCACTTTGGCGACCGCCAGGCCGGGGAAGATGTGGCCACCGGTACCGCCGGCCATGATCAGCACCGGGCGCTGCCGCATCGACGGGCCGACCATCACGCGATCCTCCCGAAGGTGGGTTCGACCCGCTGCTGCATGCGGCTGGTGCCGCGCGCGGCACTCCGCTGCATCGCCACGGCGATGGCGCCGGCGGTGGCCGGCGTCGCCGCCGGTTCGTCCTCGGCGGCCTCGAACAGCGGCTCGCTGTCCTCCTCGCGCACTTCCTGGCGGCGCACCGCGCGGTTGTATTCCCACGACACCCGCAGCAGCACGCCGATCGCCACGCAGGTCATCATCACGCTGGAGCCGCCGGAGGAAATCAGCGGCAGGGTCAGGCCCTTGGTCGGCAGGATGCCGAGGTTGACGCCGATCGACACGAAGGTCTGCAGGCCGATCCACAGGGCGATGCCGAAGGCAATGTAGCCGGCGAAGTGGCGGCGCATCTCGATGCAGCGCATGCCCAGCCACAGTGCGCGACCGACCAGCAGCGCATACAGCGCGACGATGCTGCACACCCCGGCGAAACCCAACTCCTCGGCGATCACCGAGAAGATGAAGTCGGTATGCGCCTCGGGCAGGTAGTTGAGCTTCTGGATCGATGCACCCAGGCCCACGCCGAACCATTCGCCGCGGCCGATCGCCATCAAGGCGTTGGACAGCTGGTAACCCGAACCCAGCTGGTCCACCCACGGGTCCATGAACGAAGTGACGCGGGCCATGCGGTATGGCTCGATGATCACCAGCATTACCAGCGCGGCCAGCAGCACCAGCGCCGGCAGCACGATGCGCTTCATCTGCGCGCCACCCAGCACCAGCATGCAGATGGTGATGCCCAGCAGCAGCGTCGAGGAGCCGAAATCCGGTTGCAACAGCAGCAGGCACACCAGGAAGCCGACCACGCCCACCGGCTTGAGCATCGCCGGCCAAGTGGCGTTGACCTCGTCGCGGAAGCGCACCAGGTAGCTGGACAGCCAGACGATGTACAGCACCTTCACCGCCTCGACCGTCTGGAACTTGGAGACGCCCAGGTTGATCCAGCGCCGCGCGCCGTTGACGGTGCTGCCCAGGCCGGGCACGAACACCACCAGCAGCAGCACCGCGCAGGCGACCAGCAACAGGCGGTTGTGCTCCTCCACCTTCTTCAGCTCGACGCGCATGGCCACCGCTGCCAGCACCGCGCCGATGGCGATGAACAGCAGGTGGCGGTCGAGGTAATAGAACGGGCTCCGGGTCAACGCGATGGAGCTGGACGCCACCATCACGATGCCCAGCGACGCCAGCGCCACGGCGGCGCCCAGCAGCCACTTGTCGTAGTGGCCGCCGATCGCTTCGAGCCGGGTCGCCTGGCGCGCGTAATCGTCCATCAGCGCACCTTCAACGTCGCCAGGCCGATCAGCACCAGCACCACCGAGATGATCCAGAAGCGCACGATCACCCGCGGCTCCGGCCAGCCCTTCAGCTCGAAGTGGTGGTGGATCGGCGCCATGCGGAACACGCGCTTGCCGGTCAGCTTGAAGCTGGCGACCTGGATCATCACCGACAGCGTCTCGATCACGAACACGCCGCCCATCACCACCAGCACCAGCTCCTGGCGCACGATCACCGCGATGGTGCCCAGCACCGCGCCCAGCGCCAGCGCGCCGACGTCGCCCATGAACACCATCGCCGGGTAGGTGTTGAACCACAAAAAGCCCAGCCCCGCGCCGGCGATCGCCGCGCAGATGATGACCAGTTCGCCGGCGCCGGGAATCTGCGGGATCTGCAGGTAGCTGGAGAACACCGCATTGCCCGAGGCGTAGGCGAACACGCCCAGCGCGCAGGCGACCAGCACGGTCGGCATGATCGCCAGGCCGTCGAGGCCGTCGGTGAGGTTGACCGCGTTGGAGAAGCCGACGATCCAGAAGTAGGCGATGGCCACGAAGCTGATGCCGGCCAACGGCAGCGCGATGGCCTTGAACATCGGGATGTACAGGGTCAGCGCCGCCGGCACGTCGGCCGTGTAGAACAGGAACAGGCCGGCGCCGAGGCCGAAGATCGACTGCAGCAGATACTTCCAGCGCGACTTCAGGCCGTTGGGGTCGCGTTTTGCGATCTTGATCCAGTCGTCGTACCAGCCGATGGCGCCGAAGCACAGCATCACCGCCATCACCAGCCACACGTAGCGGTTGCGCAGGTCGCCCCACAGCAGCACCGCCATCAGCACCGACAGCAGGATCAGGCCGCCGCCCATGGTCGGCGTGCCGGCCTTGGAGAAGTGCGACTGCGGGCCGTCCTTGCGGATCGGCTGGCCGCCCTTGAGCTGCGCCAGCCGGCGGATCGCCGCCGGGCCGAGCCACAGCGACAGGCCCAGCGCGGTCAGCGCGGCGAGGATGCCGCGGAAGGTGAGGTAGTTGAACAACCGGAACAGATCGTCCAGCTGCTGCAACCAACGGGCCAGTTCAAGCAACATGCGGGGTGTCCTCGCCACGCTGCAGCAGCGCGGTCACGATCTTGTCCATTGCACTGCCGCGCGAGCCTTTGACCAGCACGCGCGGGGAACAGGGAACGGGGAATGGGGAATGGTCGTTTTCAAGCGACGGCACGGCAGCGCTCGTGGCGGACAGATCGGCAATCAATGCCGCGGCCAATGCCGCGTGCGACTCGAAATGCCTCGCACCTTCGCCGAAGGCCTGCGCTGCGGCTTCGCTCAATGGCCCCAGCGTATAAAGGCGCTTCAAGCCGGCTTCGCGCGCGCGAACGCCGGCCTGCGCATGCAGCGCCTGCGCATCGGGGCCGAGTTCGCGCATATCGCCCAGCACCAGCCAGCCGGGCTGCCTGCCGGCGGCCAGCGCGGTGATCGCCGCAGCCAGCGAGCCGGGGTTGGCGTTGTAGCTGTCGTCGACCAGCACCGCGCCGTTGTCCAGCACATGCGCGACCTGACGGCCGGGCACCGGACGCGCCTGCGCCAGTCCTTCGGCCACCTGCGCCAGCGTGATGCCGGCGGCCAGCGCCAGCGACGCGGCGGCCAGCGCGTTGAGCACGTTGTGGCGGCCGGGCAGCGGCAACTCCACCGCGGCCTCGCCCTGCGGCGTGCGCAGCACGAAGCGCGAACCGGCCTCGGCCAACGCGATGTCGCCTGCGGTGACCTCGGCGCTGGCGTCCAGCCCGAAGCGGATCACCCGGTGCGCGCCGGCACGCGCCGCGAAGTACGGCGCGAACGCGTCGTCGGCATTGACCACCGCCACGCCGCCGGCGCGCAGGTCGTCGTAGACCGCGGCCTTGGTGTTGGCGATCTCCAGCAGGCTGCCCATGCGCTCCAGGTGCGCCGGGGCGACGTTGTTGACCAGCGCCACGTCCGGCGGCGCGATCGCGGTCAGGTAGGCGATGTCGCCGGGCTTGCCGGTGCCCATTTCATAGACCGCGTAATCGGCGTCTTCCGGCGCGTCGATCACCGCCAGCGGCAGGCCGATCTCGTTGTTGCGGTTGCCCGGTGTTGCGTGCACATGGCGGCCTTCCAGCGCGGCGGCGTGCCGCAGGATCGCCAGCAGCAGGTTCTTGACGCTGGTCTTGCCGTTGCTGCCGGTGATCGCGAACACCTTGGCGCCACGGCCCTGCTGCATCGCGGCGGCGATCTTCGCCAGCGCCAGTTCGGCATTGGCGACCACGACCTGCGGCACGTCCAGCGGCTGCAAGGCTTCGACCAGCAGGGCGCTGGCACCGCGCGCGAGCGCGTCGGCGGCGAAGGCATGGCCGTCGAAATTTTCGCCACGCAGGGCCACGTACAGGCTGCCCGGCGCCAGCGTGCGGGTGTCGTTGCCGATGGCCTCGATGCTCGCGTCGTCGCCGTGGAGTTCGCCGCCGGCCCAGTGCGCGATCAATGACAGCGGAGTGCGCTTCACCCTGCACCTCCCCTGCGTGCCGCCAATGCCCGCGATGCGACCTCGGTGTCGTCGAAGGGATGCTTGATGCCGGCGATCTCCTGATAAGGCTCGTGGCCCTTGCCGGCCACCAGCACGATGTCGCCGGGGCCGGCCTGCGCGACGGCCGCATCGATGGCGCGCGCGCGGTCGCGCTGCACATGTATTTCGGCGGATCGACGTGGTGCTCCTTCGCATCCTGCGACCGCACCACTTGCGCATCCATGCGCGGCGAAGCCGGCCATGATGTGGGCGACGATGGCGTCGCCATCCTCGCCGCGCGGGTTGTCGTCGGTGACGAACACCGCATCGGCCAGTTGTTCGGCAATGGCCGCCATCTGCGGGCGCTTGCCGGTGTCGCGCTCGCCGCCGCAACCGAAAACGCACAGCAGGCGGCCGTCGAGGTGGCCGTGCAGGCTGCGCAGCGCCTGTTCCAGCGCATCGGGGGTGTGGGCGTAGTCGATCACCACGGTGGGCTCGCCGTGGCCGCCGAGGCGGTTCATGCGCCCGCGGATCGGCTGCAGCTGGCCGAGCACGTCGGCAATGGTCGCCGCCGGCTGGCCCAGCGCATGCAGCGCGCCGGCCACGGCCAGCAGGTTATCGACGTTGAAGCGGCCCAGCAGCGGCGAGCGCAGCGGATGGCTTTCGCCATCGACCCACAGGTCGAAGCCGATGCCCTGCCCGTCCAGCGCCAGGTTTTCGGCACGCACGCTTGCACCCGGCTGGCCGGTCGAGCTCAGGCCAATGGGCCGCACGTCCGCCGCCAGCGTGGCGATCAGGTCGCTGCCAAAGCCATCGTCGAGGTTGATGACCGCCGCCTTCAGGCCGTCGCGGTGGAACAGCCGCGCCTTGGCCGCGCCGTAGCCGGCCATGTCGCCGTGATAGTCGAGGTGGTCGCGGGTGAGGTTGGTGAACACCGCCACATCAAAGTGCACGGCATCGACGCGGCCCTGGTCCAGCGCGTGCGAGCTGACCTCCATCGCCACCGCCTGCGCGCCCGCATCGCGCAACTGCGCCAGCACTTCATGCATCTGCAGCACCAGCGGCGTGGTGAAGCCGGTCGGTACCACCTCGCCGTACAGGCCCACGCCCAGCGTGCCGATCGAGCCGCTGCGGGTGCCCAGCAACTGCCACGCCTGCGCCAGCAACTGCACGGTGGAGGTCTTGCCGTTGGTACCGGTGACGCCGACCATCGTCATCGCGCGCGAGGGATGGCCGTGGAACTTGTCGGCCATCGCGCCCATGCGTGCGCGCAGGCCGGGCACGGCGATGGCATCGGCCGGCGCCGGCAGTTCCGCCGGGGCCGGCGGCTCGAACAGGATGGCGCTGGCACCGGCCGCGCGCGCCTGCTCGACGAAGCCCAGCCCGTGCGCGCCGAAACCGGCGATGGCGACGAAGGCATCGCCAGGGCGCACCTGGCGCGAATCCAGCACCAGCCCGGCGACCTGTGGGTCGTGCGCCAGCGCCACGTCCGGCAGCAGCTGCGACAGCGGCATCGTGCGGCTCATTGGCGCACCTCCTGCACGGCCGGCTGCGGCGCACGGGCGGTGGGCATGGCCGCGTCGAATTCGGTGGCGGCATCGATGTCGGCGCCTCCCGCATCGGTGGGGTCGGGGGCGACCGGCAGCACCGCGGCATTGCCGACCTTGCCGGCGGCCTGCGCCGCCAGCCACGACTGGATGTCGTCCGGCGGCACGTCCATCAGCCGCAGCGTGCCTTCCATCACGCTGTGGAACACCGGCGCGGACACCTGCCCGCCGTAGTACTTGCCACCCTGCGGGTCGTTGACCACGATCACCGCGGCGAAGCGCGGGTTGGTCGCCGGCACCACGCCGGCGAACAGCAGGTTGTAGTGGCCCTGCTCGTAGCCGCGCGGCCCGTTCTTGCGCGCGGTGCCGGTCTTGCCGGCGACGTGGTAACCCAGGATCGCCGCGCCCTTGGCGCCGCCCTGGGTCACCACCGTCTCCATCATCCGCACCACTTCGCGCGCCACGCCCGGCTCGATGACCTGCCGTGCCTCGTTGTGCTGGCCCTTGACGAAGGTCGGCTGGATCACCCGGCCGCCGTTGGCCAGCGCCGAATACGCCTGCGCGATCTGCAGCGGCGTCACCGACAGGCCGTAGCCGTAGGACATCGTGGTCTTGGTGGTGCCGTACCAGCCGGCGCTGCCCGGCACCGGCACCACGCCCGTCGATTCGCCGGGGAAGCCGCTGTGCGGCGCCACGCCGTAGCCGAAGGCGCGCACCGAGTCGTAGAAGGTGCGGTCGGGAATGCGCGCGGCGATCTTGGCCGCGCCGATGTTGGAGCTGCGGGTGATGACGCCGGTGACGTCGAGCACGCCGTTGTTCCGCGGCACGTCGCGGATGGTGTAGCGGCCCAGGGTCAGGTAGCCCGGGTTGGTGTCGATCTGGGTGTCCGGCGTGACCAGGTGGTTCTGCAGCGCGGTGGCCACGGTCAGCGGCTTCATCGTCGAGCCCGGCTCGACCAGGTCGGTGACGGCGCGGTTGCGGCGCGCGTCCGCGCTGGCGCCGCTGATCGCGTTGGGGTTGTAGGTCGGCAGGTTGGCCATCGCCAGCACCTCGCCGGTGGCCACGTCCATGATCACCACCGAGCCGCCGGCGGCCTTGTTCTCGACCACCGCGTTGCGCAGCTCGCGCATGGCCAGGAACTGGATGCGGCGGTCGATGCTCAGGGTCAGGTCCTTGCCCGGCTCGGCCGGCCGCACCAGGTCGATGCTCTCGACGATCGCGCCCTTGCGATCGCGGATCACCTTCTTGGCGCCGGGCTTGCCGCGCAGCCAGTCGTCGAAGGCCAGCTCCAGCCCTTCCTGGCCGTGGTCGTCGATGTTGGTGAAGCCCAGCACGTGCGCCAGTGCCTCGCCCTGCGGGTAATAGCGGCGGAACTCGCGCTGCGAGAACACGCCCGGGATCTTCAGCGCGACGATCTGCGCGGCCACGTCCGGGTTCATGCGCCGGCGCAGGTACAGGAATTCCTTGTCGGCCTTCTGCGTGAGCTTCGCGGTCAGTTCGTCCACCGGCAGCGACAGCGCCTGCGCCAGCTCGGGGATGCGTTCGGGCGCGCGCAGCAGCTCCTGCGGGTTGACCCAGACCGAGGCCACCGGCGTGGACACCGCCACCGGCTCGCCATTGCGGTCGGTGATCATGCCGCGCGAGGTGGCGATGGGCACTTCGCGCAGGTAGCGCGCCTCGCCCTGGCGCTGGTAGAAGTCGCTGTTGACCAACTGCACGTAGGCGGCGCGGCCGACCAGCGTCACTGCGCACAGGCCCAGCCCGGCGCCCACCATCAGCATGCGGGTGCGCAGGTTGAACTGGCTGCGGTTGCGATTGCGGCGCGGCGCGTTCATGGCGCACCTCTGACCGCCATGGACGGCGGGAATGCCGGTTTTGCAGGAGCACAAACCGGCCCTGCGCCACCCTGCGGGCGGCTTCGCCGTGCAAAACGGCTGTCCTGCCGCTTCGTCATGGGCGCACCACCACGATGTCGGCCGCTTCCGGGAACTTCATGCCCAGCCGACCGCGCGCCTCTTGATCGATGCGGGTGGCCTGCGCCAGCGTGGCCTGCTCCAGCTGCAGGCGGCCGAATTCGATGTTCAGTTCGTCGCGCGCGTGCTCCAGCCGCGTCAGTTCGACGAACAGCTGGCGGTGGCGGTGGCGGCTGTAGACCACGCCGATCGCCGAGGCGATGGTGGCGAGCAGCAGCACGACGAGGAGGAGCCGGCTCATGGCTGTTTCTCCGAAGCAGCCATGATTGGGGATTGGTGATTGGTGATTCGGGAAGAGCTGACGCGCTTGCTCTTCACCAATTCCGAATCACCAATCACCAATCCCCGTTTTTCAGCCACCCGCAATACCGCGCTGCGCGAACGCGGGTTCGCCGCCAGTTCGTCGTCCTCGGCCTTGGTGGCACCGCCAATCAAATCCAGCGTCGGCACGAAGGCCGCCATCTCCGGCAGCCGACGGTTGCTCGGCGGGGCCTTGGCGTGGCGGTTCATGAACTGCTTGACGATGCGGTCTTCCAGCGAATGGAAGCTGATCACCGCCAGCCGGCCGCCGGGCTTGAGCCGCGCCAGCGCCGCGTCCAGCCCGGCCTCGAGGTCGGCCAGCTCGCGGTTGATGTGGATGCGGATGGCCTGGAAGCTGCGCGTGGCCGGGTGGATCTTGTCTTTCCCGCGCGGCATCGCCGAGGCGATCAGCTCGGCCAGTTCGGCGGTGCGCGCGAACGGCTGGCTGGCACGGCGGGCGACGATAGCACGGGCGATGCGGCGGCTCTGGCGTTCTTCACCGTAGGTCCACAGCACGTCGGCGATCTCGCGCTCCTCGGCGCGGTTGAGCCACTGCGCGGCGCTCTCGCCCGCGTCCGGGTCCATGCGCATGTCCAGCGGGCCGTCCTTGCCGAAGCTGAAACCACGCTCGGCCACGTCCAGCTGCGGCGAGGACACGCCCAGGTCGAACAGCACGCCGTCGAGGCCGGCAGCCGTCTCGTTCCAGTCCAGCAGGTCGGCGAAGCTGCCGCGATGGATGGACACCCGCGCATCCGGCGCGAAGTCGCGCTGCGCCACGGCGATGGCTTCCGGGTCCTTGTCCATCACCAGCAACCGGCCCTGCGGCCCCAGTTGCTCCAGCACGCCGCGCGCATGGCCGCCACGGCCGAAGGTGCCGTCCAGGTAGGTACCGTCTTCGATCACCCTCAGGCCGCTCAGGACCTGGGTGTACAGCACCGGCAGGTGGGCCGCCGGCGGCTGCGACACCGGAGGGTGACCGGCCTGCGCTTGACCGCGCACCCGGGCACCCCGGCTCACAACTTCAGGTCGAGCAGCCCATCGCCCAGATCCCCGTCAGACAACGTCTGCTGGATCAACGCGCGATGCGCTTGCTCGCTCCATAGTTCGAACTTGTCGCCCATGCCCATCAGCACCGCCTTCTTCTCGATGCCGACCGCGTTGCGGTGGCTGGACGGCAGGCTGATGCGGCCGTTGCCATCCAGTTCCAGGTGGGCGGCCGAGCCGACGAGCTTCTGCTGCAGGGTGCGCACCACGCGCTGCGTGTTGGGCTTGGCCATCACCTCGTCGCGCACCCGCTCCCATTCCTTTTCGGCGTACAGCCACAGGCAACCGGCTTCGAACGGGTTGTAGGTCAGCACCAGGCGGTTGCCACAGGCACGCGCGACCAGGTCGCGATGGGCGGTGGGCACCGCCATGCGTCCCTTGTCGTCAACCGTGATGGCCGTCTCACCCTGAAACACGCCGCGTCCTACCCGTCTGTCATTCCGCCTGGGCGGTCATTGAACCACGAAAAACCACGAATAACCCGGTTTTCCCTCCGATACCCACATTAGCAGTGGCAAAAGGCTTGTCAACAACTTTCGGGACGCAAAATCGCCAGATGCATCAATGGCTTGCGCCAATCTTTAGAGACTTGTTCAAGGTTTATCCACAAGTCGCTGTTTCGTCTCAAATTTTGAGATTGAGGTGAAGTTCAGGCGCGTAGAGACGGCGTGAAGACCACGCCGCCATTCAGCCGGCCGTGGCCGCCGCTTGCGCGAAAAGGCACACTGGAGCGCATGTGTCTGGTCGCCCTTGCCTGGAAAACCCACCCCCGTTGGCGCCTGCTGATGGCCGGCAACCGCGACGAATTCCACGCCCGCCCCACCGCCGCCCTCGCCCGCTGGCCGGCGCCGCAGGCGGGCATCGTCGCCGGGCGCGACCTGCGCTCGGGCGGCACCTGGATGGGCATCAACGATGCCGGCCACGCGGCCGTGCTCACCAACGTGCGCGACCCGACCGCCGCCACCGGCGGCCCATCGCGCGGCGCACTGGTCGCCGATTTCCTCGCCGGCACGATCCCGGTGGCCACCCGCATCGACGCATTGGCCGGGAATGCCGGCGATTTCGCCCCGTTCAACCTGCTGCTGGCCGACGCCGAAGGCTGCCACCACCTCGGCAACCATCCAGCGACGCGACAGGCGCTGGCGCCGGGCGTGCACGGCATGTCCAACGGCGCACTGGATGCACCGTGGCCGAAGACCCGCCGGCTGATGGCCGCCCTCGAGCACTGGCTGGCGCAGGACGACCCGGCGCTGGACGGACTGTGGGCCGCGCTGTCCGACGAATGGCGTCCGGCCGATGCCGACCTGCCCGCCACCGGCATCCCGCTGGAGCTGGAGCGGCACCTGTCGGCCGCCTTCATCCGCGGCGAAGACTATGGCACCCGCGCCAGCACGATCCTCGCGCTCGACCATGCCGGCCACGGCTTCATCGTCGAGCGCCGCTTCGGCCCGCAGGGCGTGTTCAACGGCGAAACACGGATAGAACTGTAGGAGCGCACCAGGGTGCGCTCCTACAACGATGCGAAGCGAGCCTCGGAAAACCCTCTGGAGAAAAGCCCCCTTTGGTAAAGGGGGCGCGCCGACAGGCGCGGGGATTCGGCAGAAAATGGAGCGGGACCCGACTTTTTGTACCGCCGCTCCGGCGGTACAAAAGATTGGGCGCCTTTTCGGGCGTTGCCCGAAAAGGCGGCGAAGCCGGCCTGTAAGCCGGGTTCTGTCGTGGACAGTCATTCTTCTAGGCGCCGCGTCACCGCGACGCTCGAGCAACCTACCCGGATCCGACGCGGGCCACGTCATGGGATCCCTATTTGGTCTTGCTCCAGGTGGGGTTTGCCGTGCCGGTCCGTTGCCGGACTCGCGGTGCGCTCTTACCGCACCATTTCACCCTTGCCGGCCTTCCGAAGAAGACGTAGGCGGTATCTTTCTGTTGCACTTTCCGTCGGCTCGCGCCGCCCAGGCGTTACCTGGCACCTTGCCCTGTGGAGCCCGGACTTTCCTCGGCGCTCCCGAAGGAACGACGCGACTGTCCGGCCGACTCCGCCGCGCGCATTGTACGGGGTAATGCCTGCTTGGCGGGCATTACCTCGACAATCCGCAGGTCAAGGCGTCAGCCTCCATACAAGGCCTTGCGCGGTGCGCCGCTCAATTCGGCCGCCAGCTTGGCCGCGGTCGAAGGCGGCAGGTGTTCGTGGAGCTTGGCGTACAGGCGGCGGCCCTCGGCAATCTTCGCCTCCCCGTCGTCGCCGGCGCCCTGCACCATCACCACGAACTCGCCCTTGCGCTGGTTGTCGTCGGCCTGCACGGCGGCCAGCAGCTGCTCCAGACTGCCGTCGAGCACGGTTTCGAACATCTTGGTCAGTTCGCGCGCGACTGCCGCCGGGCGCTCGCTGCCGAACGCGACGGCCATGTCCGCCAGCGATTCGGCGATGCGGTGCGAGGATTCGTAGAACACCAGCGTGCCGGTCTCGCCGGCCAGCCGTTGCAGGCGCTCGCGGCGCGCGGCGGCCTTGGCCGGCAGGAAGCCCTCGAACACGAAGCGGTCGCTCGGCAGGCCGGCCACGCTCAATCCCGCGATCGCCGCACAGGCGCCCGGCACCGGGCTGACCCTCACCCCCGCCGCGCGCGCGGCGCGCACCAGCCGGAAGCCGGGGTCGCTGACCAGCGGGGTACCGGCGTCGCTGACCAGCGCCAGCGATTCGCCGCCCAGCAGGCGCGCCACCACGCGCTCGGCCATCGCCTCCTCGTTGTGGTCGTGCAGCGCCACCAGCGGCTTGCCGATGCCGAAGTGCGACAGCAGTTGGCCGGTGTGGCGGGTGTCCTCGGCGCAGATCGCCGCCACCGAACGCAACACCTCCTGCGCGCGCGGGCTCAGGTCGGCAAGGTTGCCGATCGGCGTGGCAACGACATACAGGGTGGCGGCAGGGGCGGGCATCATCGGCTTTTCCGTGGGCAAGGGTAGAATCCTACCGTCTCCTCCACCCCGCGCCGCCGCATGCCGTTGAATGGACTTCGAATGAACAAGCCCGCCGCACGGATCACCACCCTGTCATTGTCGCTGCTGCTGTTCGCCGGCTGCGCCACCACCGGCATGGCGCCCACCGCGTCGCCGGGCCAGCAGGCAGCCATCGCCCTGCTCGACCAGGGCAAGCCACGCGAGGCGGCGCAGCAACTGGAAGCCGAGGCAGCGCTGGCGCGTGGCGCGCAGCGCGCGCAACTGCTGGCCGACGCCGCCTTCGCCTGGCACGAGGCCGGCGACGATGCGCGCGCGCGCATGCTGCTGGCGCAGGTGCAGGCCCGCCAGCTGGCCGGCGCCAGCCAGCAGCGCCATGCCCTGCTGGTCGCGGAACTGGCCCTGGCCGACAAGCAGCCGGGCACCCTCCTGCAGACACTGGGCGGCCAGCCCGATCAATTGCCGGCAGCCCTGCAGGCGCGCTGGTACCTGGCACGCGCGCAAGCACAGGAAGCCGCCGGCGATACCTTCGCCACCGCCGGCGAGCGTGCACGCGCCAACCCGCTGCTGTCCGGCAGCGCCCGCGCCGACAACCAGCGCGCCATCGTCCGCCTGCTGGCCAGCCTCGACGACGCCACCCTCACCCTGCGCAGCGCAGCGCTGCCGGTGGGCGACCCGCTCTACAACCACGCAGGCCGTGCCCTGATCGGCCGCGGCCTGCCGCTGCCGCGCCCGTTCGACCGCGATGCCGCCTGGCAGATGGACACCGGCAAGCGCCCGCCGGCCGAGGCCGACGGCTACCGGCCGCCGCTGAAGATGGCGGTGCTGCTGCCGCTGTCCGGCAGCCTCGCCACCGCCGCCGCGCCGGTGCGCGACGGCCTGCTGACCGGCTACTACGCCGAGTATCGCCGCCGCCCGCAGCTCGACTTCATCGATACCCGCGGCACCCCGGCCGGCGCCGGCGCCGCCTACGACAAGGCGGTGGCCGACGGCGCCGACTTCGTGGTCGGGCCGCTGGGCCGCGACGAGGTCGACGCGCTGTTCGCCCGCGACCAGTTGCAGGTTCCGGTGCTGGCGCTGAACCGCGGCAAGGACACCCCACCGCCGGGCAGCGCCGGTTTCTCGCTGGCGCCGGAGGACGACGGCATCATGGCCGCCGAATACCTGCTGGCGCGCGAGCGCGGCAACGTGCTGGTGATCGTCAGCAACGACGACACCGGCCGCCGCGCCGCGGCCGCCTTCGGCGAGCGCTTCGCCCAGCGCGGCGGCAAGGTGGCGGCCAGCATCGGCATCGGCGACGCCCCGGCCGACATCGGCGCGCAGCTGCGCCAGGCCGGCACGGTGGATTCGGTGTTCCTGGCGGTCAAGGGCCCGCAGGCGCGGATGCTGACGCCGCAGCTGGCGCTGGCCGGGCTCGCCGGCACCACCCGCGTGGGCACCTCGCAACTGGTTTCCGGCACCGGCAAGGCCGAGGAGGACATGCCGCTGGACGGCATCGCCTTCCCGAGCGAGGCATGGACCACCCGTGGTACCGCCGGCCTGCCTGCCGCCAGCGAACTGGCCGCCACCCTGCCGACCGCCCGCGGCGCCGCCGCGCGCCTGTTCGCCTTCGGCTTCGACGCCTGGAAGATTTCCGCCTATCTGGAAAAGCTGGCCAACAGCAGCGGTGGCAGCGGCCTGGCCGGGGCCACCGGCACCCTGCACCTGGATGGCTTCGGCAACGTGCTGCGCACCCCGGCATGGTCCACCTTCCGTGGTGGCCAGCCGGTGCCGATCGGTGATGGTCGCTGAGCAGGCCGGCCGTGGCGCGGCGGTCGAGGCCGCCGCGCGCCGCCATCTGGAAAGCGCCGGCCTGCGCTGGCTGGCCGGCAACGTCCGCTACCGCGGCGGCGAGCTCGACCTGGTGATGCTCGACCCGGCGGCCGGCAGCCTCGTGTTCGTGGAAGTGCGCTACCGTCGCCATGCCATGTTCGGCGGCGGCGCGGCCTCGGTGGATGCCGGCAAGCGCCGCAGGTTGCTGCTGGCCGCACAGCTCTATCTATCCGCGCACCCGCAACATGCGCAGTCGCCCTGCCGCTTTGACGTGGTCGAGGCCAGTGGCGAACCGCCGCGATTGAACTGGCTGCGCGATGCATTCCGTGCCGACGACTGCTGATGCGATGAACCCGCTGCCCACCGCCTTCACCGATGAACTGTCGCGGCTGCTCGGCGAGCACTGGCGCACCGACGCCGCCGCATTGGCCGCGCACGCGCAGGACAACTCCTGGCGCCACGCGCTGCCGCAGGGCGTAGCGCTGCCTTCGAGCCGCGAACAGGTGCAGGCCATCGTCCGTGCGTGCCGCGCACACGGCGTGGCGCTGGTCGGGCGCGGCGCGGGCACCGGCACCACCGGCGCGGCGGTGCCCAGCGCCGGCGGCATCGTCCTGTCGTTCGCGCGCATGGACCGCATCCTCGCCATCCGCCCCGGCGACCGCTGCGCGGTGGTCGAGCCGGGCGTGTTGAACGGCGACCTGCAACAGGCCTTGATGCCGCACGGCCTGTTCTGGCCGCCGGACCCGTCCAGCTTCGAGATCTGCAGCATCGGCGGCAACCTCGCCACCAACGCCGGCGGCCCGCGCGCGGTGAAATACGGCACCAGCCGCGACAACGTGCTCGGGCTGGTGGCCGTCACCGGCGCGGGCGAGATCATCGAATGCGGTGGGCCGTGGACCAAGGACGCCACCGGCTACGACCTCACCCACCTGATCGTCGGCAGCGAGGGCACGCTGGCGTTGATCGTCGAGGCCACGTTGAAGCTGGCGCCACGCCCGCGCGCGCAGGCCGGCCTGCGCGTGCTCTACCGCGACGCCGAAAGCGCCGCGGCGGCGGTGTCGCGGGTGATGACCCAGCCGGCCACGCCGACCACGCTGGAATTCATGGACGCGCGCAGCCTGGCGCTGCTGCGCCGCAACGGCGCGCAGGTGCCCGAGGCCGGCGCGATGCTGCTGATCGACGCCGATGGCGACGACGACACCCTGCCCAGCGTGCTGCACGCGCTGGCCCAGGCCGCCGAAGGCGACGGCCTGCTGGCGCTGGACGTGGCGATGGACGGCAGCGCGCGCGAAAAACTGTGGGCGGCGCGGCGCGCGTTGTCACCGGCGCTGAAGAGCATCGCGCCGGGCAAGATCAACGAGGACGTGGTGGTGCCGGTGTCGCGCATTCCCGAACTGGTGGCCGGGGTGCAGGCGCTGTCGGCGAAGTTCGACCTGCCCATCGTCACCTTCGGCCATGCCGGCAACGGCAACCTGCACATCAACATCCTCTACCACCCGGACGATGCCGGCGAGAACGCGCGCGCGCATGCGGCGTTGCCGGAAGTGTTCGCGCTGGCGCTGGCGCTGGGCGGCACCCTGTCCGGCGAACACGGCATCGGCCTGGCCAAGCGCGACTTCATGGCACGGGCCTTCACCCCGGCCACGCTGGCGGCGATGCGCGCGATCAAGCAGGCGCTTGATCCCGACGGCATCCTCAACCCCGGCAAGGTGCTGCCGCCGTCGTAGGAGCGACGTGAGTCGCGACCTTGGTATTGCCGGGAAAGCCTCATCGCGACTCGCGTCGCTCCCACAAAAACCTGCCGGAACCGCGCAATCGGCCGCTCCCCATCTTCGTCGCCACGCTGTTGCCGCATCGTTTTCAACGGCAACCATGCTGCCGTGGCGGGCATTCGCGCCGCATTGCGGCATGGCGTTCCGTGCATCGGGCGAACAGGGCTTGACAGCGGCAAAAGTCGCATGTTTATCTCGAACCCATGCTGCAACGCCACACCGCCACCGCCCACCTGTCGCCGAGCCCGGCTCCCGCCGCGGCCTCGCTGCTTGTACTCGTGCTTATTACCGGGCCCACAGGTGCGGGACGAGCTGGCGCGTAGTCGAAAAAAGCCAGTTTCGATCAAGAACCCCGCACCGGCCCCGGTGCGGGGTTTTTCGTTTCCAGCATCCATTTCAACTGAAACCATGTCCATCGCCACTACCGCCAAACAGAAAACCACCGCCTGCGATGCACCGCGCACCGCAGCGGCCCGCGTCCATTGCCCGCCTCCCCCGACGGCCGCCGCGTCCTGACGCGACGGCCGTTTCTTTCTTCACCGCACCCTTTCTCTTCATCGCAAGGAACCAAGCCCCATGAGCACCAACGACCTGCCCCAGATCAAGATCGCCGTCATCGGTTACGGCAGCCAAGGCCGCGCCCATGCGCTGAACCTGCGTGAATCCGGTTTCGACGTCACCGTCGGCCTGCGCCCGGGTGGCCCGACCGAAGCCAAGGCACAGGCCGATGGCTTCACCGTCAAGGCGCCCGCCGAGGCGGTCAAGGACGCCGACCTGGTCGCGGTGCTGACCCCGGACATGGTCCAGCAGAAGCTCTACGACGAAGTGCTGGCGCCGAACATGAAGCAGGGCGCGTGCCTGCTGTTCGCCCACGGCCTGAACGTGCACTACGGCATGATCACCCCGCGCGTGGACCTGGACGTGGTACTGGTCGCGCCGAAGGGCCCGGGCGCGCTGGTGCGCCGCGAGTACGAGATCGGCCGCGGCGTGCCGTGCATCTGGGCGGTCTACCAGGACAAGAGCGGCAAGGCCGAGCAGTACGCGCTGGCCTATGCCGCCGGCTTGGGCGGCGCGCGCGCCAACCTGATCCAGACCACCTTCAAGGAAGAAACCGAAACCGACCTGTTCGGCGAGCAGGCGGTGCTGTGCGGCGGCGCCTCGTCGCTGGTGCAGGCCGGCTTCGAGACGCTGGTGGAAGCCGGCTACCAGCCGGAGATCGCCTACTACGAAGTGCTGCACGAGCTGAAGCTGATCGTCGACCTGTTCTACGAAGGCGGCATCAGCCGCATGCTGGAATTCGTCTCCGAGACCGCGCAGTACGGCGACTATGTCAGCGGCCCGCGGGTGATCGACGCCGGCACCAAGGCGCGCATGAAGGACGTGCTCAAGGACATCCAGGACGGCACCTTCACCCGCAACTGGGTGGCCGAGTACAACGCCGGCCTGCCGAACTACAACAAGTCCAAGCAGGCCGACCTGGAGCACCCGATCGAGAAGGTGGGCAAGGAGCTGCGCGCCAAGATGGTCTGGCTGCAAGCCCAGAACGCGTAAACCCGCGGTCCCCCACCCGCAACAGGCAAAGGTCGCTGCATGAACACTCCCGTCCACGGCGCGCCACGCAACGGCGCACGCTGGTTGACGCAGGCCCTGGAGGCCGAAGGCGTGCAGACGCTGTTCGGCTATCCGGGCGGCACCATCATGCCGTTCTACGACGCATTGGTGGATTCCACCCTCAAGCACATCCTGGTGCGCCACGAGCAGGGCGCGGCGCTGGCCGCCAACGGCTACGCCCGCGCCAGCGGCAAGGTCGGCGTATGCGTGGCCACCTCCGGCCCCGGCGCGTCGAACCTGGTCACCGGCATCGCCGACGCGATGCTCGACTCGGTGCCGATGGTGTGCATCACCGGCCAGGTCGCCACGCCGCTGCTGGGCACCGATGCGTTCCAGGAGCTGGACGTGTTCGGCATGATGATGCCGATCGTCAAGCACAGTTGGTTGGTGCGCAGCGTCGACGAGCTGCCACGGGTGCTGGCCGAGGCGTTCCGCGTCGCCCGCGAGGGCCGCCCCGGCCCGGTGCTGATCGACCTGCCCAAGGACGTGCAGCTGGCCGATGCCTCGCACCTGCCCGACCACGTGCCGGCCACGGTCGAGCCGGTGCCGGCGCCGGACGCGCAGCGGCTGGCCGAGGCGGTGGCGATGATTGCCACGGCCGAGAAGCCGGTGATCTACGGCGGCGGCGGCGTTGCCCTGGCCGAGGCGGTGGGCGAGTTCCGCGGCTTCGTCGAAGCCAGCGGCATCCCCACCGTGCTGACCCTGCGCGGGCTGGGCGCGCTGCCGGCCAACCATCCGCAGTACCTGGGCATGCTGGGCATGCACGGCACCCGCGCCGCCAACATGGCGGTGCAGGAATCGGACCTGCTGATCGTGGTCGGCGCGCGCTTCGACGACCGCGCCACCGGCAAGCTGGCCGAGTTCGCGCCGTTCGCGCGCGTCATCCACCTGGATGCCGATGCGTATGAAATCTCCAAGCTGCGCGGTGCCGACATCGCCATTCCCGGCAACGTCGCCCACGGACTGCGCGCACTGAGCAAGGTGCGTGGGAACTGCAACAGCTGGCGCGCGCGCTGCGCGGCCAACCGCGAGAAGTTCGCCGCGCGCTACGACGCACCGGGCAAGGACATCTATGCCCCGGCTCTGCTCAAGCGGCTGAGCGAGATCGCCCCGCCGGACACCGTGATCACCTGCGACGTCGGCCAGCACCAGATGTGGGTGGCGCAACACTGCCGCTTCAACCACCCGCGCAACCACCTGACCAGCGGCGCGCTGGGCACGATGGGCTTCGGCCTGCCGGCGGCGATGGGCGCGCAGTTCGCCTGCCCCGAGCGCACCGTGGTGCTGGTCTCCGGCGATGGCAGCTTCATGATGAACGTGCAGGAGCTGGCGACCATCGCCCGCTGCCGGCTGCCAGTGAAGATCGTGCTGCTGGACAACTCCTCGCTGGGCATGGTCCGGCAGTGGCAGGAGCTGTTCTTCGCCGAGCGCTACAGCGAGATCGACCTGTCCGACAACCCGGATTTCGCCGCGCTGGTGCAGGTGTTCGGCATCCCCGCCACGCACATCACCCAGCGCGCGGAAGTGGAGGACGCGCTGGCCGCGCTGTTGGACACCCCCGGCCCGGCGCTGCTGCACGTGGGCATCGACGCCCGCGCCAACGTGTGGCCGCTGGTGCCGCCGAACAACGCCAACAGCACCATGCTGGACAGCAACCCCGCCCATGCCCGGGCGACGCAGGAGAACCCCAATGCAATACCGGCTTGAGCTGGTGCTGAAGCCCGCCGAAGGCGCGCTGCTGCGGGTGCTGGGCATGGTCGAGCGCCGCGGCTTCTTCCCGCACAACATCGACGGCAGGCGCAGCGCCGACGGCTGGCGCGTGCGCATGGAAATTTCCGGCCAGCGTCCGCCGGAGACGCTGCGGCACCAGTTGGAGAAGGTCTATGACTGCGAATCGGTGCGGGTGGTGGAGCTGGACGATGCCGGGGTGACGGCATGAACTCTGAAGTAGCTGTAGCGCTGCCCTTCCCTTCTCCCATCGGGAGAAGGTGCCCCGTAGGGGCGGATGAGGGGCGATGGAGTCCCGATGGTTCAGGC
>NZ_LDJP01000041.1 GCF_001431505.1 Stenotrophomonas daejeonensis | reverse complement strand
GATATCCGTAGGTGCCGGGCCTGCCCGGCGCGGGGCCTTCCCGACAATGCGCCATGCGGGGCAAGCCCCGCATCCACGCCCCAATGAAAACCGCCGCCTTGCGGCGGCGGTTCCGGGCTTACTTCACCACCCGCAGGAACGGGCGCTTGCCCGAAGGCGCGGGCGGCTCCGGCGGTGCGCCCGGTGGTGGCGTGTCGTCATCGTCCGGCGCCGTGTTGTCCGTGCCCGGCAGGTCGTCCGGCAGCGCCATGCCCTGTCCCGTCTCGCGCGCATATACCGCCAGGATCGCGGCGATCGGCACGCTCACCGGGAAACTGACGCCGGAGAAGCGCGCGGTGAAGCTCACCCCCTCGTTGTCGATGTGCAGGCGCATCACCGCGCGTTCGGCGATGTTGAGCACCACCCGTTCGTCCTTGACCGCGCTGGCCGGCACCTGCACGCCCGGCACGCCAGCGTCCACCATGATGTGCGGGGTCATGCCGTTGTCGTTGATCCACTCCACCAGTGCCCGCAACAGGTACGGGCGGTGGCTGCTCATGCGGAAAGTTTCTTCACTCATGCGGCAAGTCTACGCGTCTCGGATACGCGATCACCGCCCGCAGGCGGTGATCGTCAAGTCTGCATACAGCCGCTGGGATCAGGCCGGCAATTCGCGCAGCTTCTTTTCCTGGTCGGTGAGGCTGCGGATGAAACCCGGGTTGCGGAAGATGCGGTTGCCGTAATCCTCGATGGCCTTGCCGTCCTTGGGCAGCGGGATGCCCAGCGCTTCCAGGCGCCAGACGATCGGCGCCATCGCGCAGTCGGCCAAGCTCATTTCCGGGTTGAGGAAGAACTTGGAGGCCTTGAACAGCGGCACCGACTGCGCCACAAGCTCCTTCAGGCGCTTGCGCGCGGCCTCGGCCTGGGTCTTGTTGCCCAGCTGGATGGCCTGCACCTGCGGCACCCAGTCATGCTCGATGCGCAGCATCGCCAGCCGCAGGCGCGCCCGCGACAGCGGGTCCACCGGCATCAGCGGCGGGTGCGGGTAGCGCTCGTCGAGGTACTCGCTGACCACCGAGGCGGCATACAGCACCAATTCGCGCTCGACCAGGGTCGGCACCGAATGGTAGGGGTTCAGGTCGATCAGGTCTTCCGGCGGATTCTGCGGATCGACCGGGACCAGGTCGTAGGTGACGCCCTTGGCGGCCAGCACCAGCCGCACCCGATGGCAGAGGACGTCATCGTTGGCAGAGAACAATGTCAGGGTATTTCGCATGCGCACACTCGCTGCCATCAAGGACTCTCCAGCAGCCGGAATGCTCCGGCCTCACGGCGCCGCCCGCCCATTGCCGGCGGCCGCCAAGGTGTACCGAGTGTGCAGCCAGCGGGCGCGGATGCCAAGCGTTTGCCCGTCCCGCGCCCGTGCACGCCCCGGTTCACCCGTGCATCAATGCACGTCCTTCCAGTATTCGTTCTTGAGCAGGTAGGCCAGGAACGCCAGCAGCGCCAAGAACAGCACCACCCACACGCCCATGCTCTGCCGCTTCAACACCGCCGGCTCGCCGGCATATTCGAGGAAATTGGTGATGTCGCGGACGGTCTGGTCGTACTCGGCCGTGCTCACGCTGCCCGGGCTGGTGACGACCAACCGCTCCGGGTGGCGCTCGCCGGCCACGTCGGGCTCGCCGAACTCGGCGTGCTGCAGGCCCTGCAGCTCCCACAGCGGGTTGGGCATGGAGGCGTTGGGGAACAGCTTGTTGTTCCAGCCCAGCGGACGCGATTCGTCCAGGTAGAACGACTTGAGGTAGGTGTAGATCCAGTCGGTGCCGCGCACGCGGGAGATCAAGCTCAGGTCCGGCGGCATCTTGCCGAACCACTTGTCGCCCTGTTCCTTGGACATGGTCACGAGGATCTGCTCGCCGACCTTGGCGCCGGTGAAGTTCAGGTTCGCCATCACCTGGTCTTCGCTCAGGCCGAGGTCCGAGGCCATGCGCGAGTAACGCAGGTACTTGAGCGAGTGGCAGCCCGAGCAGTAGCTCATGTAGGCCTGCGCACCGCGCTGCAGCGATGCCCGGTCGGTCAGGTCGTTGCCGGCCTGCTGCAGCGAGCCGCCGCCCGATGCCAACGCGGCGGTGGAGAACAGCAACGCGGTGCCGGCGGCAGCCAGCAAGGCAAACCATTTCTTAGTCATGCGTCGTCACCCGTTCCGGCACCGGCTTGGTCTTGTCCAGCTTGGTCCACACTGGCATGGTCAGGAAGAAAAGGAAGTAGTACCCGGTCAGGAAGCGGCCGATGATGGTCTCCACCGGGTCGGTGCCCGGGCCGGCGCCGATCTTGCCCAGCCACACGAAGCTGATGGCGAAGGCGAACAGCAGCACCTTCGACAGCACGCCGCGGTAGCGGTACGACTTGACCTTGGCGCGGTCCAGCCACGGCAGCGCGAACAGGATCGCGATCGCGCCGAACATCACCAGCACGCCGCTGAGCTTGTGCGGCACCACGCGCAGCATCGCGTAGTACGGGGTGTAGTACCACACCGGCTTGATGTGCTCGGGCGTCACCAGGCGGTTGGCCTCGGTGAAGTTGTCGTGCTCGAGGAACCAGCCGCCGAACGCCGGGGCGAAGAAAATGATGAAGGCGGCGATGCCCATCATCGCGAACACGTAGAAGGTGTCCTTCACCGTGTAGTAAGGGTGGAACGGCACGCCGTCGGCCGGTGCGGTCGGCGACCAGCGGTTGCCCTTCGGGCCCTTCTTGATCTCCACGCCGTCCGGGTTGTTGGAACCCACCTCGTGCAGCGCGCCCAGGTGCAGCACCACCAGCAGCAGCAGCACCAGCGGCAGCGCGATCACGTGCAGGGCGAAGAAGCGGTTCAAGGTGGCGTCGGACGGCAGGTAGTCGCCCATGATCCACTCGGTCAGGCCGTTGCCGATCACCGGGATCGCGCCGAACAGCGAGATGATGACCTTCGCGCCCCAGAACGACATCTGGCCCCACGGCAGCACGTAGCCCATGAAGGCCTCGGCCATCAGCACCAGGTAGATCAGCATGCCGAGGATCCACACCAGCTCGCGCGGCTTGCGGTAGCTGCCGTACATCAGCCCGCGGAACATGTGCAGGTAGACGACGATGAAGAACAGCGAGGCGCCGGTGCTGTGCATGTAGCGGATCAGCCAGCCCCACTCGACGTCGCGCATGATGTACTCGACCGAGGCGAAGGCTTCCGCCGCGCTGGTCTTGTAGTGCATCGTCAGGAAGATGCCGGTGACGATCTGGTTGACCAGCACCACCATCGACAGCACGCCGAAGATGTACCAGATGTTGAAGTTCTTCGGCGCGTAGTACTCGGACATGTGCTTCCGGTACATCGGCATCAGTGCCGGGGCGCGCTCGTTGACCCAGTCCATCACGCCGTTGGCGGCGCGAACGAGGATGTTGTCAGCCATGATTATGCTGCCCCCTGCGGATCGACACCGATGATGATGGTGTTGTCATCGGCATAGTGATGCGCGGGCACGACCAAGTTGGTCGGCGCCGGCACGCCCTGGAACACGCGCCCGGACATGTCGAAACGCGATTTGTGGCAGGGGCAAAAGTAGCCGCCCTTCCATTCCGGGTCGTACGGCTCGGGCTTGATCTCGGCGGCCATTTCCGGCGAGCAGCCCAGGTGGGTGCACAGGCCGACCAGCACCGAGATTTCCGGCTTGATCGAGCGGAACTCCGGGTTGCCCTTGAGCACGTAGGCCGGCTGCTGGTCGAGGTTGCCCGACTGCGGGTCGCGCAGGCGGTTGTCCAGGGTGGGCAGTGCGTCGAGGATCGCCTTGGAGCGCTTGACGATCCAGATCGGCTGGCCGCGCCACTCCAGGACCAGGCGCTGGCCTTCCTGCAGGGCGCTGATGTCCGCGGTCACCGGCGCGCCGGCCAACTTGGCACGGGCGCTGGGATTCCACGACTTGATGAAAGGAACCGCCGCGAAACCGGCACCGACCGCTCCAACCACAACCGTGGTGGCGGTCAGAAACCGCCGACGCCCGGCGTTGACTGGATCGTTTACCCCATCGTTGGCCATCCGGCACTCCGACTCATTGACTTTAGGTAGCTTGAGGCTGCCAGCGGCCGGGGTCCGTGAACCTTCGACCGCCACTTATCTGAACCGCTCCCGAGTTTAGCTGAACGCATGCAGCCCAGACAATGCGCTCAAACAACCACTCGGTTTTCCGCCACGGCGATCGCGATGTGCGGCCCATCGCCTCACTGGTGCGACCTCAGCTCGCTGCGGTAACGCTCGGCCAGCTGCGCCACGCGCTTCACGTAGTACTGCGTCTCGCTGTAGGGCGGCACGCCGCCGTGCCGGGCCACCGCGCCCTCGCCGGCGTTGTAGCCGGCCGCGGCCAGGGTCAGGTCGCCGTTGAAACGGCGCAACAGCCAGGCCAGGTACTGCACGCCGCCACGGATGTTCTGCGGCGCGTCATAGGCATCGGCGACCCCGAAGCGGCGGGCCGTCGCCGGCATCAGCTGCATCAGCCCCTGCGCGCCGGCACGGCTGAGCGCGGCCGGGTTGTAGGCCGACTCGGCATGGATCACCGCCCGGACCACCGCCTCTTCCACGCCGAATTCGCGCGCCGCGGCGGCGATCTCGTGCTGGAAAGCGGTGGTGTTCAGGCGCACCGTGCCGAAGTTGACGCCGTTGTTGGCGCCGCAGGCATAGCAGCGCTCGATGTAGCTGTAGCGGATGGTGCGCACTTCGCCGAGGCTGGCCACCTGCGCCGGCCGGGCGCTGGTGTAATGGCGCACGCCGTCCTTCATGTAGGAATAGACCTGTCCACTGACCACGCGCTGTGCGGGGCCGGTACGCGCCGGGGCCGGCGGCGCACTGACGGCGATGGCGGAAGGGGCGATGCTGGCGGCGGTGGCCTTCGCGGCCGATGCGGCTGCATCGGCAGGCGGCGGCGGGACGACCGGAGCCGGAGCCGGCGGCGGCACCCGCGGCCTCGAAGCCGGGGTTGACGCACGGTAGTTGCTGACCACGCTGCAACTGGCACCGCGGATGCGCTTGCTGACGTAGTTGGAAACCCCGTCGGCGCCGACGCACTTGTACAGGGTGCCCGCGCTGGCCGGCATTGCCGCCAACGAAGCGATCAACAATCCCCCGAGCCCCAATGCAGTCTTCATTGCGGCCGCGAGTGTCCCAGTTTCCCGGCATGAATGCCAACCCGCCGGCGCCAGTGGGACGCGCCACCGGTACAATCGCCCCCTTCGCCGCAGCCCGCCGGGCTGCGGCGAAGGGGGCGATTGTACCGGTGGCGCGTCCCACTGGCGCCGGCGGGTTGGCATTCATGCCGGGAAACTGGGACACTCGCGGCCGCAATGAAGACTGCATTGGGGCTCGGGGGATTGTTGCTCGCTTCGTTGGCGGCAATGCAGGCCAGCGCGGGCACCCTGTAAAGGTTCGTCGGAGCCGACGGGGGTTCCAACTACGTCAGCAAGCGCATTCGCGGTTCCCAGTGAAACGTGGTCAGCAACTAACGGTCGGAGAGCCCCG
>NZ_LDJP01000040.1 GCF_001431505.1 Stenotrophomonas daejeonensis | reverse complement strand
ATGCAAACGTGATTGCTGAGATGTAAAGATATCATATCGTCGGCAGCGTCAGATGGTTATAATGGACAGGTTGCAGAGTGTCTCCCGGACAAGCAGAGGATCGGGGGTTCGAAATCCGCAGCAGCCACCACGAAGCACCGTAAGCAAGCAGTCTGGACAGTGGGAGCGGTAGTTCAGCTGCTTCGACTGCTGGTCTGTCACGCCGGACGATGCTGTGCTGCTGCGCCTCGCCGACACCGCGGCGGGCACGCCATTGCAGGGCAATGGCAGGGTGGAACTGGCGGAGCGGACGGGACTCGAACCCGCGACCTCCGGCGTGACAGGCCAGCATTCTAACCAGCTGAACTACCGCTCCGCGCTTTTGACCCTTCGTTTCCCCGCGCCCTGCGGGCGTCGGAGAAAACAAGGCCCCCGATCGCTCAGGGGCCTTCTTGAAACTGGCGGAGCGGACGGGACTCGAACCCGCGACCTCCGGCGTGACAGGCCAGCATTCTAACCAGCTGAACTACCGCTCCACATTTCAAAACTGCTTACTGACGGTGCTTCGTGGTGGGTGCTGAGGGTTTCGAACCCCCGACCCTCTCCTTGTAAGGGAGACGCTCTACCACTGAGCTAAGCACCCCCGGTGAGCCGCTTAGTTTACGGCATCCTTCAGGGCTTTGCCAGCCTTGAACGAGGGATTCTTCGAGGCGGCGATCTTGATGGTGTCGCCGGTCTTCGGGTTGCGGCCGGTACGCTCGGCGCGCTCGCGGACCTGGAAGGTGCCGAAGCCGACCAGCGTCACCGCATCGCCCTTCTTCAGCGCCTTGGTGATTTCGGCAACGACGGCATCGACCGCACGGCCGGCTTCGGCCTTGGAGAGGTCAGCGGCAGCGGCAACGCCATCAATCAATTCGGTCTTGTTCATTTACGTAAAACTCCCTATGCGGACGATCCCGCGGAATAGATTGGGTTGGTCCCCGCCCATGACGGCAGCGGCGGCAACCGGAAGATCCTGCAAACACGCTGCCCGCTTTGACGCGGGCAGGTGGGTCGAGCTTTTATACCAGCGCCCCCCTACCCACGCAAGCCGAAAAGCCAGCAATGGCGCGGGTTTCAGGGCATTTCGCGTTCATCTTCAATGCTTGACCCGTGCGCTCGGCGCCGGCTTCGGCTTGCCGCGCACCGCCACCCGCTGGGCCTTGCCACGCGCCTTCCTGGGGGCCAGCGGCGTCTCCAGCGCGAGGTCCAGCACCTCGTCGATCCACTTCACCGGCACGATGTCCAGGTCGCGGGTGACGTTGGCGGGGATGTCGGCCAGATCCTTGCGGTTCTCGTCGGGGATGATGACGGTGCGGACGCCGCCGCGCAGCGCGGCCAGCAGCTTCTCCTTCAACCCGCCGATGGCGGTGACGCGGCCGCGCAGGGTGATCTCGCCGGTCATCGCCACGTCGGCCTTCACCGGCACCTTGCTCAGCGTGGACACCAGCGAGGTGACCATCGCGATGCCGGCGCTGGGGCCGTCCTTGGGCGTGGCGCCGTCGGGCACGTGCAGGTGCACGTCGTGCTTCTGCAGGAAATCCACGTCGATGCCCAGCGCCTCGGCCCGCGCGCGCACCACCGACAATGCCGCGGTGGCCGATTCCTTCATCACGTTGCCGAGCTGGCCGGTCAGCGTCACCGCGCCCTTGCCGGGGATCAGCGTCGACTCGATCTGCAGCAGGTCGCCGCCGACCTCGGTCCAGGCCAGGCCGGTGACCAGGCCCACTTCGTTCTGCTCCTCGGCGCGGCCGAAGTCGAAGCGGCGCACGCCCAGATACCTGTCGAGGTTGGCCGAATCGACCACGACGCGGGCCTTGGCCTTCTTCGCGGGCTTCTTCGCCGGCTTCACTGGCTGCGGGCCGGCCAGGGCGATCTCCTTGACCACCTTGCGGCAGATCTTCGCCACTTCGCGCTCGAGGTTGCGCACGCCGGACTCGCGCGTGTAGTAGCGCACGATGTCGCGGACGGCCGCCTCCTCGACCGCCAGCTCCTCCGGCTTCAGGCCGTTGGCCTTGAGCTGCTTGGGCACCAGGTAGCGCAGGGCGATGTTGAGCTTCTCGTCCTCGGTGTAGCCGGGGATGCGGATGACCTCCATGCGGTCCAGCAGCGGGCCGGGGATGTTCAGCGAGTTGGAGGTCGCCACGAACATCACTTCGGACAGGTCCAGGTCCACTTCCAGATAGTGGTCGTTGAAGGCGTTGTTCTGCTCGGGGTCGAGCACTTCCAGCAGCGCCGAGGACGGGTCGCCGCGGAAATCCATCGACATCTTGTCGATCTCGTCGAGCACGAACAGCGGGTTCCTGCTGCCGACCTTGTTGAGGTTCTGCACGATGCGGCCCGGCATCGAGCCGACGTAGGTGCGGCGGTGGCCGCGGATCTCGGCCTCGTCGCGCACGCCGCCAAGGCTCATGCGCACGAACTTGCGATTGGTCGCCTTGGCGATGGACTGGCCCAGCGAGGTCTTGCCCACGCCCGGCGGGCCGACCAGGCACAGGATCGGGCCCTTCATCTGCTTCACCCGCGACTGCACCGCGAGGTATTCGAGGATGCGCTCCTTGACCTTGTCCAGCCCGTAATGGTCGGCGTCGAGCGTGTCCTGGGCGGCCTTCAGGTCCTTGCGCACCTTGCTGCGCTTCTTCCACGGCACGCCCAGCAGCCATTCCAGGTAGTTGCGCACCACCGCGGCCTCGGCCGACATCGGCGACATCTGCTTGAGCTTGTTCAGCTCGTTCTTCGCCTTGGCCTCCACCGCCTTGGGCATGCCGGCCTCGGCGATCTTGCGCGCCAGTTCCTCCAGCTCGCCGGGGGCCTCGTCGAGGTCGCCCAGTTCCTTCTGGATCGCCTTCATCTGCTCGTTGAGGTAGTACTCGCGCTGGCTCTTCTCCATCTGCGACTTGACCCGGCCGCGGATGCGCTTCTCCAGCTGCTGCACGTCGATCTCGCCATCGACCAGGCCCACCAGCATTTCCAGCCGCTCACCCACCTGCAGGATTTCCAGCAGCTTCTGCTTGTCGGCCAGGCGCACGCCGATGTGCGCGGCGATGGTGTCGGCCAGCCGCGCCGGTTCCTCGATGCCGGCCAGGGTCTGCAGCAGCTCCGGCGGCAACTTGCGGTTGGTCTTGACGTACTGCTCGAACAGCGACATCAGCGAGCGGGCGATGGCCTCGATCTCGCGCGGCTCGCGCGATTCGTCCGACTCCAGCTCCACGCCGACGCCCTGCAGCGAGCCGTCCTGCTCGCGGATCTTCTCCACGGCCACGCGCGACAGGCCCTCGACCAGCACCTTGATGGTGCCGTCGGGCAGTTTCAGCAGTTGCAGCACCTGCGCCAGCGTGCCCACCGTGTACAGGTCGGCCGCCGCCGGGTCGTCGGTCTCGGCCGACTTCTGCGCCACCAGCAGGATGCGCTTGTCCGCCTCCATCGCCCGCTCGAGCGCCTGCATCGACTTGTCGCGGCCGACGAACAACGGGATGACCATGTGCGGGAACACCACCACGTCGCGCAGTGGCAGGACCGGCAGGTCGAGGACTTCGGGTTTGTGCTGGGCCATGAGGGCTCCACTGGGTCAGGGGGCGGCCATTGAAAAGCCGATGGCCCCGTTATGGGGCCATCGGCTGGGGCTTGCAAGAGGCCGGGGGGCCTGCCGGTTCAGTCGCCGGAGGCAGCCTTGGCCGGCGGCGCCTCGTAGATCACGTAGGGCTCGGACTTGTGCTCAATGACCGATTCATCGACCACCACCTTGCTCACGTTCTCCTGCGACGGCAGGTCATACATGGTGTCCAGCAGCACCGACTCGACGATGGTGCGCAGGCCGCGCGCGCCGGTCTTGCGCTTGATCGCCTTCTTGGCGATCGCCGCCAGCGCGTCGGGGCGGAATTCCAGCTCGACGTTCTCCATCTCGAACAGCTTCTTGAACTGCTTGGTGATGGCGTTCTTCGGCTCGGTCAGGATCCTGACCAGCGCTGGCTCGTCCAGTTCCTCCAGCGTCGCCACCACCGGCAGGCGGCCGACGAACTCGGGGATCAGGCCGAACTTGATCAGGTCCTCGGGTTCCACCTCGGCCAGTATCTTGCCCACTTCCTGCTTGCGCTCGGCGCTCTTGACCTTGGCCCCGAAGCCGATGCCGCTGCTGTCCGAGGAACGCTGCTGGATCACCTTGTCCAGCCCGGCGAACGCGCCGCCGCAGATGAACAGGATGTTCTTGGTGTCCACCTGCAGGAATTCCTGCTGCGGGTGCTTGCGCCCGCCCTGCGGCGGCACGCTGGCCACGGTGCCCTCGATCAGCTTCAGCAGCGCCTGCTGCACTCCTTCGCCGGACACGTCGCGGGTGATCGACGGGTTCTCGCTCTTGCGCGAGATCTTGTCGATCTCGTCGATGTAGACGATGCCCTGCTGCGCCTTCTCGACGTCGTAGTCGCACTTCTGCAGCAGCTTCTGGATGATGTTCTCCACGTCCTCGCCGACGTAGCCGGCCTCGGTCAGCGTGGTCGCATCGGCCATCGTGAACGGTACGTTGAGCAGGCGCGCCAGCGTCTCGGCCAGCAGGGTCTTGCCCGAGCCGGTCGGGCCGACCAGCAGGATATTGGACTTGGACAGCTCGACGTCGTCGCTCTTCTGGCGGCTCTCGATGCGCTTGTAGTGGTTGTACACGGCCACCGCCAGCGTGCGCTTGGCGCGGTTCTGGCCGATCACGTACTGGTCCAGGACCTCGAGGATCTCGCGCGGCTTGGGCAGCGAACTGCGCGCCGACTGCGCCTTTTCCTCCAGTTCCTCGCGGATGATGTCGTTGCACAGCTCCACGCATTCATCGCAGATGAACACGCTCGGACCCGCGATCAGCTTGCGTACTTCATGCTGACTCTTGCCGCAGAACGAGCAGTAGAGAATCTTGCCACCGTCCCCGGAACGACCTTGCCGGTCTTCGCTCATGCTTCGCTTACCCAGTTGCCCTCCCCCATGAACAGGGGATTCGATTTCGAGAATAGCACAGGGCCGGACGGGCGCCAGCCCGGTTCCGACCCTGCGGAATTGCCATGTTTTCGGCTGTTTGCCGCCGTCATGCCGGCTGGATCGACTCCTCCGAACGCCGGTCCACGACCTGGTCGATCAGCCCGTATTCCTTGGCGCCCTCGGCGCTGAGGAAGCGGTCGCGTTCCATGTCGCGCTCGATCTGCTCGATCGGCTGCCCGGTGTGGCTGGCGTACAGCCCGTTCAGGCGCTGGCGCAGGTACAGGATCTCCCGCGCCTGGATCTCGATGTCGGTCGCCTGGCCCTGCGCGCCGCCGGACGGCTGGTGGATCATCACCCGCGAGTTCGGCAGGGCGAAACGCTTGCCCTTGGCGCCGGCCATCAGCAGCAGCGAGCCGGCGCTGGCGGCCTGGCCGATGCACATGGTGCTGACGTCGGGCTTGATGAACTGCATGGTGTCGTAGATCGCCAGCCCCGCCGTCACCACGCCGCCGGGCGAGTTGATGTACAGGTTGATGTCCTTCTCGGGGTTCTCCGCCTCGAGGAACAGCATCTGCGCGACCACCAGGTTGGCGACGTGGTCGTCGATCGGGCCGACCAGGAAGATGATCCGCTCCTTGAGCAGGCGCGAATAGATGTCGTAGGCGCGCTCGCCGCGGCTGGTCTGCTCGACCACCATCGGAACCATGTTCAAGGCTGTGGTTCGGTTGTCCACGCGGGAATCTCCTGAGGTGTGTTGGAACCCCGCGCATGCTGCGCAGGGCCTTGCGGGCGACCCGCGCTTACGGGCGGATCGCGTCCTGGAACGACAGCGACTGCGCGGTGTGCTGGGCACGCTCGGCGATCCAGTCGATCACCTGCTCTTCCATCACGCGGTTCTGCAGGCCACCCATCAGCTGGGGGTCGTTGCGGTACATCTCAATGACCTGCTCCGGCTCCTCGTAGGTCGAGGCGATCAGGCGCATGGTTTCGTTCAGGCGCTTCGGGTCCAGGCGCAACTCGTTCCTGCGGGCGACCTCGCCGACCAGCAGGCCGACCAGCACGCGCTTGGACGCGGCGTCCTTGAAGCCCTCGTGGGCGTCGGCCGGCACGTTGCCGGGGTTGCCGCCCTGGCGGCGGATGGCATCGACCTGCTGGGCCAGCATCGCGCGGGCCTCGTTCTCGACCAGCCGCGGCGGCAGCTCGACGTGGGCGTAGGCGGCGATCAGCTGCTCGCCGACCTCGCGGCGCAGGCGGTTCATCAGCGCGCCCTTCAGCTCGCGCTCCAGATTGGAGCGGATGTCGGCGCGGAACTGCTCCAGCCCGCCGTTCTTGACGCCGAAGCTCTTGATGAAGGCGGCATCGACGTCCGGCACCACCGGTTCGGACACTTCGGTGGCCTTGACCGCGACCTTGACCTGCTTGCCGGCCAGCGCCGGCACCCGCCAGTCGGCCGGGAACTCGACGTCCAGCGTCTTTTCCTCGCCCTTGGCCAGGCCGACCAGGCCCTTCTCGATCTGCTCGAACATCATGCCCTGGCCGACGATGACGGTACCCTTCTCGGCGCCCTCGGCCGGCAGGCGCTCGTCACCGGCCTGCGACCAGGTTTCCAGCGCGACCAGGTCGCCTTCCCGCGCGGCGCGCTCGACCGCCTTCCAACTGCGGCGCTGCTGGCGCAGGTTCTCGATCATCTGGTCGATGTCGGCGTCGGTGACCTCGGCGGTGTGGCGCACGACGGTCAGCTTGGTGACATCGACGTCGCCGAAATCCGGCACCAGCTCGATGTTGGCGACGAAGTCGAACTCGCCCTCGCCGGCCTTCTCGATGCGCGGGTTGCCGGCGATGCGCAGCTCGTGCTCGCGCAGCGCGGCGTCGAAGGTTTCACGCAGCAGGCCATCCATCGCCTCGGCACGCACCTGCGGCCCGAAGCGCTGCTCGACCACCTTGGCCGGCACCTTGCCCGGGCGGAAGCCCTTGATGCGCACGGTGCGCGCGATCTCGCCCAGGCGGCCATCGATGTGGCTCTGCAGGCGCTCCTCCGGCAGGGAGAAGGTCAGGCGGCGTTCCAGGTTGCCGGTGGATTCGATCGAAGCTTGCATGTGGACTCCTGCCACCGGCGGCCCCGGGCCCCGGCACGAATGTGGACTGAAATGAATGACTTCCGGCAGGCACCTGTCCCCGCCGCAGCCCTATAGTTTGGCCGATTCCGGCCCTCGCTGCCAGCCTGCGCCCGGCACGCGGCGCGGCGGGACATCCGGACGACCCACGGATGGTGCGAAAGGGGGGACTCGAACCCCCACGCCTTGCGGCACTGGAACCTAAATCCAGGGCGTCTACCAATTCCGCCACTTTCGCATGCGGCCGGCATTATCGCAGGCCGGCGGGCAAAAAACGCCCGGCCCGAAGGGTTGCCGCCGAGGAGGGCGGCGGCAAAGAAAAAGGCACCCGTGGTAGCGGGTGCCTGGATCTGGTGGGCTGTCAAGGATTCGAACCTTGGACCTATTGATTAAGAGTCAACTGCTCTACCAACTGAGCTAACAGCCCGTAAAACGCGAAACCACATCTTTCAACAAAACAGCCATCCGAAACTTCTGGATGGCTGTCGCAACTGGTGGGCCGTCAAGGATTCGAACCTTGGACCTATTGATTAAGAGTCAACTGCTCTACCAACTGAGCTAACGGCCCTGAAAAATCAGGGTGCACATGGTACCCGCACCCTTTGCTTCTTTCAACCCCGGCATGCATGCACGCCGGCGTCCTGTTCAATGGGGTGGCTGAGGGGATTCGAACCCCCGACCACCGGAATCACAATCCGGTACTCTAACCAACTGAGCTACAGCCACCACTGAAAACAACAACCCACCGCTTGCGCCGATTGGCGCGCCCGACAGGAATCGAACCTGTAACCGCCGGCTTAGAAGGCCGGTGCTCTATCCAGTTGAGCTACGGGCGCTCTGACCGGATCGTCGCACTCCAACGCACTGCGGCGCACTGGATGGTCGGGGTAGAGGGATTCGAACCCCCGACATCCTGCTCCCAAAGCAGGCGCGCTACCAGACTGCGCTATACCCCGGCGGTGAATCTCCCGAGGTTCCCCCCGAAAGGTCGGCTATTGTCGGAACTGCGCGGCAGTCTGTCAACGGCGGATTGCATCGCCGCGCGTTTGGTTATGCTCGGGCATTCCCCCTTCATCCGGAGCCTCACATGCGCAGCGGCAACCCCGCCCTCTCCGACTCCACCTTCCTCGACCTGGGCAGCGGCACCGTGGTGACCCGCGACGGCGGGGCCATGACCCTCAACGGCACGGCCAACCGCACCGGCATCCTGTTGCTGCTGGCCGTGCTCACCGCGGCCTTCGCTTGGAACCATACCCTCACCGACGGCAGCGAGCTGGCCGCCGGCGCGCGCCTGTACCTGTGGGGCGGGATGATCGGCGGCTTCGTGCTGGCGCTGGTCACCATCTTCAAGAAGAGCTGGGCACCGGTCAGCGCGCCGCTCTACGCGCTGGCCGAAGGCCTGTTCCTCGGCACGATCTCGGCGATCTACGAGGCGCGCTTCCAGGGCATCGTGTTCCAGGCGGTGCTGCTGACCTTCGGCACGCTGTTCGCACTGCTGTTCGCCTACCGCAGCGGGCTGATCAAGGCCACCGAGAACTTCAAGCTCGGCGTGGTCGCGGCCACCGGCGGCATCGCGCTGGTCTACCTGGCCACCATCGTGCTGGGCCTCTTCAACATCAACATTCCCTTCATCCACGACTCGGGCCTGGTCGGCATCGGCTTCAGCCTGTTCGTGGTGGTGGTCGCCGCGCTGAACCTGGTGCTGGACTTCGACTTCATCGAAAGCGGCGTGGAAGCCGGCGCGCCGAAGTACATGGAGTGGTACGGCGCGTTCGGCCTGATGGTGACATTGGTGTGGCTGTACATCGAGTTCCTGCGGCTGCTGTCCAAGCTGCAGTCGCGCAACTGACCTCCCGCTTCCCCCAGGAGCGACGCCAGTCGCGACGTGGCTTTCCTGGTGAAGCCCCATTCGCGACTGGCGTCGCTCCTGCAGTAAGGCTGGGAGCAGTACGCATGAAACGAAGAAGGGCGCCAACGGCGCCCTTCTTCTTCGACCGCATGGTCGCCCGCTTACAGCCGGCTGGCGATCGCCTTGGCGAAGTCCATCGTGCCGCTGTTGCCGCCGAGGTCGCCGGTCAGCGAATCCCTGGCTTCCATGGTGGCGACGATGGCGTTGCGCAGGCGCTCGGCGTTCTGCGGCTGGCCGAGGTGGTCCAGCATCTGCGCCGCGCCCAGCAGCAGTGCGCACGGGTTGGCGATGCCCTTGCCGGCGATGTCCGGCGCGGTGCCGTGCACGGCCTCGAAGATGGCCGCGTTCTCGCCAATGTTGGCGCCCGGGGCCAGGCCCAGGCCGCCGACCAGGCCGGCGCACAGGTCGGAGATGATGTCGCCGAACAGGTTGGTGGTGACGATGACGTCGAACTGCTCGGGGCGCATCACCAGCTGCATGCAGGTGTTGTCCACGATCATTTCCTGGAATTCGATTTCCGGGTAGTTCGCGGCCACTTCGCGGGCGATGTTCAGGAACAGGCCCGAGGTGGACTTGATGATGTTGGCCTTGTGCACGGCGGTGACCTTCTTGCGGCCGGTGCTGCGGGCCAGCTCGAAGGCGTAGCGCACGATGCGCTCGGAGCCCTTGCGGGTGATGCGGGTGCCGGAGAACGCGGTCTCGCCGTCGGCCGACACTTCCTGGCCTTCGCTCAGATAGGCGCCTTCGGTGTTCTCGCGCACGGTGATCAGGTTGACGTTCTCGTAGCGCGACTTGGTGTTCGGGAACGAGATCGCCGGGCGCACGTTGGCGTACAGGTCGAACTGGCGGCGCAGGGCCACGTTGATCGAGCTGAAGCCGCCGCCGACCGGGGTGGTCAGCGGGCTCTTCAGCGCGACCTTGTTCTTCTTGATCGACTCCAGGGTGGAGGCCGGGATCAGCTCACCGTGCTTTTCCAGCGCGGCCAGGCCGGCGTCGGCGAACTCGTAGGACAGCCCGGCGCCGAGCTTGTCCAGCACGAACAGGGTGGCGTCCATGATTTCCGGGCCGATGCCATCGCCGCGGATGACGGTGATTGTCTGCGTCATGTTTTGGGGTTCCGAACAGATGAGGGGGTGCGCGCCGGCCGGCTGCCCGGTATCAGGCGCGTCAGAAAGTTTCAACTGTCAATTATGCCCGATCCCCGCCCCCTGCCCCAACTGGACCAAGGTCGCAGGTTCAGCCGTGGTCGTGTCCGGCCGGGGCCTGCGCGGCCCCGGATTCGAGCTGGTCGAGGAAATCCACCGCCCGCCGCAGGTGCGGGATGACGATGGAACCGCCGACCACCAGCCCGACCGAAAACGTCTCGAACAGCTCCTCGCGGCTGGCCCCGGCGTCCTTGCACTGGGCCACGTGGTAACTGATGCAGTCGTCGCAGCGCAGCACCAGCGAGGCCACCAGCCCCAGCAGCTCCTTGGTCTTCACGTCCAGCGCGCCGGCCTGGTAGGTCTGGGTGTCCAGCGCGAAGAAGCGCCGCACCACCTGGTTGGGCTCGGCGAGGATGCGCTGGTTCATGCGCTGGCGGAATTCGGTGAATTCGGCCAGGCGGTCCTTCTCCGCGCCGCTCATGCGCCCTGCCCCGCCAGCAGCGGTTCGAGCTTGCCCTCGCGGTGCAGCGCCATCATGTCGTCGTAGCCGCCGACGTGGACCTCGCCGACGAAGATCTGCGGCACGCTGGTGCGGCGGGTCAGCGTCATCATCTTCTCGCGCGCGGCCGGGTCCAGGTCGATGCGCACTTCGGTCCACGACTGCCCCTTGCTCTTGAGGAAGTTCTTGGCCGCCACGCAGTACGGGCACACGGCGGTCGAATAAATGGTGATCTCGGGGGTCTGGTTGCTCACGGGAAACTCCACGCGGGGAATGTTGTCTGCATATGGTAGCGGCCACGCCGATTCCACAGGCCCGTTGCACCGCCCGCCGCTGGAACACTGCGGGTTAATCTGTGCTTCACCCCGCCCCGCCGCTTCCCCGTCATCCTC